>JAESRB010000056.1 GCA_016764855.1 Emcibacter sp. | reverse complement strand
GGGGGCCTTCCCCAGCGAAATGACCAAAGTGGTGCTGAAAAATCATAAACAGATGATGCTGGATCAAATACCATTAGCCCGAGTGGGAGAGCCAGAAGACATGGCCGCAGCCGCCATATATCTGGCGAGCCGCGCGGGTAGCTATGTCACGGGCATCACCCTCACCGTAGATGGCGGCTGGTCCACAACGCTTTAATTTTTACAGCAGCGGGGGGATACGGGCGATAAAATGCCCTTTAATCCCTTCTGGCCAGAGGTCAAAATCCACCTCGCCCGTGGGGGAGAGGTTATATTCCACCGCAAAATCCAAGAGCGCTGCGGCGGCATCCTCTGTTGCTTGAAAACCCCCCAGATGATATCCGCATTTTCCGTCAGCGCGTATCTGTACCGAACAGGCCGATGCACAAGACCACAAGCACTCATGCCCGGTTATTTTCAGGCCTTCCCGTGATCCGCCCTCAGAGACGAGATCATACAGCACCGCGCCGTTTTTCTGCTGACAGGTTTGGCAGATGATCAAATGAGTCATCACAGCCGATCAATAACCGCCGCCAACGCATCCAAATTGGACTTGCCCAGCTTCCGGCAACGTTCCGGTGACCAGCCGTGGGTCAAATCCGGTGTGGCTTCCGTATCCTTGAACGGCATTTCCAACGTCATGGCCACCGCCTGATAACGATGAGCCATTTGGTTGGTGCCAACGGTCATATTGGCCTTGCCCGACGCCTCTTTTTCATACCCCTTTTCCGTTTGGAAATCCGGGTTACATTGCATCAAATGGGCCTGATATTCATAAGCCAGATCAAGTTTAGCCGCATCCACATCCGGGATACCCTCAAAACAGGCAATGAAATTATAGGGCAGCGCCTCATCCCCATGGACATCAAGGACCAAATCCATCCCCGTTTCATCCATTTTACCGCGCACGTAAAAAACCTCAGGACACGTCTCTACAGAAGGGTTTTCCCATTCCCGATTCAGATTAGCCCCGCCCGCATTGGTCCGCAAATGACCCCGACGGCTGCCATCCGGGTTCATATTGGGCACCACATAGAAAACTGCTTTTTCCAACAGCTTACGGCTCAAGGCGTCTTCCTCATCCAGCAATCTTTCCAGAAATCCTTCCACAAACCATTCCGCCATGGTTTCCCCCGGATGTTGCCGGGCAATGACCCAGATCACCTTCTTACCCACGGCCATTTCCCCAATGGTCAGCAGATCCATATCCTGCCCGTCCAGTGTTTCCCCGATCACATGCAGACTGACTTTTTCATCCTCTGCGGCTTGCGATACCAGATCATGATGGCGTTCCATGCTGTAGGGCGCGAAATAGGCGTAATAAATACTGTCGCTTTCCGGGATATGCTGAATCGTAATCTCCCCCTCATGATAATGGGTACTCACCCGAAACCACTCCTGCCGATCATAGGAGGCGCAAACCTGATAATTCTCCCAACCACCCACATAGGCCGCCCCGGCCGCATTCTCCAATGTCATGGCACAAAGCTGGCCCTTGGCCCCGGTCAACCGGAAGTAAAACCATTGATAGAAATCCGAATTATGATCCTTGCGGATACGCAGTCTTACATTGCTAGGGTTTTCTGCCTCTACCACCTGAATATTACCGGCATCAAAATTACTGCTGATCTTCATACGTTCTGTTCCTGCTCTATATTTACTTCAGAAATATACAAATAAATTAACATTGCAAAGATAAAAATGGGCGTTTCACCGTCCTGCCACACAGACTGTTCCACATTCATAACGTAAAATATCACGATAAAATTATATATTATTTCTAAAGTGGGCCAATGATCGATATATTCCACTCTTTTTTATCCAGAGCGGCCTCTACAGGTGACAGATGCTTGCTTTTCTGCCAGACTGCTCGACTTTAAGATAAAATATAAAAAATATTCACTTACATAAGGGATAATAATGTCTGACGCGATAGTGAACTCAGGGGCCAAGTCAAAAGAATTTCTCGGCCATCCAAAGGGGCTTTATGTATTATTCTTCACAGAAATGTGGGAACGTTTCAGCTATTACGGCATGCGCGGTCTGTTGATTTTCTATCTGACCCAGCATTTTCTGTTTTCCGATGAAAAAAGCTATGCCATTTATGGGGCCTATAACGCTCTTGTTTATCTTGCGCCGGTTCTTGGCGGGGCCTTAGCGGATCGGTATCTGGGGTCCCGAAAAGCGGTGACACTTGGGGCTATCTTATTGGTTCTTGGACATTTGGGCATGGCCTTTGAAGGATTACCCGCCACAGTGACAGTGATTGACGGTGTGGATACGGTCATACGGGATAGTTTCTTCCTTCAGGTATTTTATCTCTCTCTCGGCTTGATCATCACGGGCGTTGGCTTCCTTAAAGCAAATATCTCCACCATTGTCGGGGCGCTCTATGAAAAAGAAGACCCCAGACGCGATAGTGGTTTCACGATTTTCTACATGGGCATTAACCTGGGCTCCTTCATCGCCGCCCTTTTATGTGGTTATCTGGGTCAAACCGTTGGATGGTGGGCCGGATTTGGAGCCGCCGGAGTCGGCATGCTCTTGGGCTTGGCCGTTTTCCTGAAAGGTCAGCATTTTCTTGAAGGTCACGCCGAACCCAAAAACCCTGAACTGTTAAAAGAAAAAATCTTTGCTGGTCTAAGCCGGGAAATCATTATTTACATCGGTGCCTTGGGCGGCGTAGTCGTATTCTGGCAACTGGTGCAATATCAGGCTTTGGTTGGTCAGATATTAGGAGGCTTTGGGGCCGTCATCATCGCCATCATACTATTGTATTCCTTCCTTAAATGTGACCCTGTCGAACGGGACAGAATGTTGGTCGTCTCCTTTCTGATCTTCATGTCCGTTATTTTCTGGGCCCTATTTGAACAGGCGGGCAGTTCCCTCAACCTTCTGGCAGACAGACATGTTGACCGCGACGTCCTGGGCGTAACAATTCAGGCCTCGCAACTGCAATCCCTCAATGCATTGTTTATCTTTACGCTGGCCCCCTTCTTCGCCATTCTCTGGGTCTCTCTGGCCCGCCGGGGATGGGAACCCAATACCCCCATGAAGTTCTCCCTTGCCCTCGCGCAGGTTGGTCTGGGCTTTATGGTATTGGTCTATGGCGCAAATATGGCCGGTGCAGATGGCAAAATTGCCCTGATCTGGATTGTTCTTTTGTATTTGCTGCATACGACGGGCGAATTATGCCTATCCCCCGTGGGATTATCCGTCGTCACCAAATTATCCGTCCCTAAGATGGTTGGCTTTATGATGGGAGCATGGTTCCTCGCCTCCGCCGCCGCCAACTATATCGCAGGACAGATCGCCAACCTGACAGCCAACAGCAATGGCATGAACGGGGCAGATGCCATGGCACATACCATGGATATTTATTGGAACGTAGGGCTGTTGGCCTTAGGTATTGCCCTCGCTCTGGCTGTTATGTCACCTCTCTTGAAAAAAGGTATGCATGGGGTTCATTGATTTGGGCCTCAAACGCCGGCGCTCCGCTTAGGCTTATCCTCGCATTAGCTCGGGCGCGCGGTCGCGCTTGCCTCAGCCTTGACGGCTTCGGGGTGGAGTATTCTGTGGCGGAGAGTGGAGGGATAGTGTTTTTGTTTTTTGGCCTCAGGCGCCGGCGCTCCGCTCAGGCTTAGCCTCGTATTAACTCGGGCGCGCGCTTGCGCTTGCCGCAGCCTTGGCGGCTTCGGGTTGGAGTATTCTCTGGCGGAGGGTGGAGGGGCGGCATCTCTTTTCTTATTCTACCCGGAAAAAACTCAATAACCGGAGCCGACCAGGCGGAGGCAAGGCCAACGGCCGCCCGAGTTAATACGAGGATAAGCCTGAGCGGAGCGCCGGCGCCTGAGGCTAAAATAAAAATACCCGAAGCCCCAAAGGCGGAGGCAAGGCCAACGGCCGCCCGAGCCAACGCGAGGCTAGCCTGAGCGGAGCGCCGGCGCCTGAGGCTAAAATAAAATTTAACCTAAATCCAAAAAACCACAAAAACTAAAACCCTAACTTTCCAGTTCTTCCCGCATCATTTCAAGCTCCAGCCATTCTTCTTCTTTTTTGGCAAGGTCGATGATGCCCTGTTCCATGGCTGCATTGATTTTATGGAAACCTTCTGGGTCTTTTGCGTAAAAATCAGCTTCTTCCAATTTAGCCTGATATTTAGCGATCTTTTTTTCCAGATTGGCCATGTCTTTAGGTAGCGTTTCCAAGGCATGTTGATATTTATAGCTAAGCTTGACCACTCGTTGTTTTGGCGCATCGGCCGTCTTGGCAGATTTCTTTGCCTTCGCCGCGGATGCTTCAGCCGCCTTATCGCTTTTCCGTTGCCGGATATAATCGCTATAACCGCCGGGATATTCTGTGATCTTGCCGTCGCCTTCCATCACAATAGAGCTCGTCACGATCCGGTCTAGGAAATCCCGGTCATGGCTGACTAATATCAGCGTACCGTCATATTCACCCAAGACATCCTGCAACAGGTCCAGCGTATCCATATCCAAATCGTTGGTCGGTTCATCCAAAATCAGGAAATTAGTCGGCATGGCCAGCGTTTTAGCCAGAACCAGACGGTTTTTCTCTCCCCCGGACAAGGAACTGACCGGGCTTCGGGCCTGTCCCGCATCAAACAGGAAATCTTTCAGGTAAGAGATAATATGTTTAGATTCACCACGTACCATAATATGGTCGCCGCCATTGCTTAAATGATCCCAGAGGGTTTCATCATCCCGCAGGAGGGCACGTTTCTGATCCAGATAGGTAATCTCCAGATTGGTGCCATGCTTCACCCGGCCCTCATCCGGGGCCAGTTCCTTGGTCAACAATTTAAGCAGCGTGGTTTTACCCGCACCGTTGGGGCCAATGATACCAATACGAGCGCCGCGTGTGATTCTGAAAGAGAAATCCTGAACAATCACCCGGTCGCCAAATGATTTGGAAATCTTATGAACCTCAATGACTTTTTTACCCGCTGATTTACCGCTATCAATCGCCAACTTGGCCTGACCTGTCACCGCGATCTGATCATTCCGTTGATCCCGCAAAGACCATAAAGCCCGCATCCGGCCCATGTTTCTTTTGCGCCGCGCCGTGATGCCCTTATGAGACCATTCGGTTTCTTTTTCGATCAATTTATCCAGCTTGGCCCGTTCCACCCGCTCCTGCTCGATAATGGTTTCTGACCATTCTTCAAAATATTTAAAGCCCTTGTCCAGCCGCCGCACCCGGCCCCGGTCCAACCAAAAAGTCGTATTGGTCATATTTTCCAGAAATGTCCGGTCATGGCTGATGATCACAAGGCCGCCGCGAAAGCTGCGCAAACGACCTTCCAGCCATTCAATGGTGGTAATATCCAAATGGTTGGTCGGCTCATCCAGCAATAGAATATCCGCGTCACTGACCAAGGCCCGCGCCAAAGCCGCCCGACGCCCCTCTCCGCCAGATAAGCGGCCGGGGTCCAGTTCGGGCTCAAGGTTTATTTCCGCCAGAATAATATCAACCAGAAAATTATCTTCCGCCGAAACATGGTTCAAACCGCTGGCCACATACTCATGGAGCGTTTTATACCCCGTGAGGTCCGGCTCCTGATCGAGATAAGTCACATGGCAGCCGGGCTGAACAAATCTTTTGCCCCGATCCGCCTCAACCATACCGCAAATAACCTTCATCAGCGTGGATTTACCGGAGCCATTCCGCCCCACAAGGCTGATTCGGTCGCGGTCGCCAATGGACAGCTCTACCCCGTCAAACAGCGGATTCGCACCGAAACGTAGTCCCATATCGGTTATGGTGAGTAATGGCGGGGCCATAGGATCTCCTGAAAGATTGTTAATTTCGCTCTGTGATAGCGGATTAACACAAAAACGTGAAGAACTGTTTCTGGATTTTCCCGATCATAGGCCTTAATATTTAACGATGATGTGATGTAAATCAGTGTAAGGCCTGCCTATGTTATTCAAATTCCTCAAGTCTTCTGATGTGAAACCAAGTGAAATCACACCGGAAAATACTTACCTTAACCGCCGCGAATTCATTCAGGATACGGCCCGTATAGGCGGCGGTATTGCCGCCAGCGCGGCCCTTGGAACTGCATTTTCATTACAGAGCCCCTCAGCCCACGCACAGGTTTCCGGCAAACTTCTGCCCAATATCATCCGCGACGGAGCCTATGGTACAGATGAAAGAATGACATCATATAAGGCCGTCACCGGTTACAATAATTTTTATGAATTTGGCACGGCAAAGGATGACCCCGCCCGTCATGCCCATAGCCTGCGGCCCCGACCATGGACGGTAAGGGTGGATGGTCATGTGGAAAACCCCGGCGATTATGATATTGACGACCTGATCAAACCCCATGCGCTACAGGAACGCATATACCGTATGCGCTGTGTCGAGGCATGGTCCATGGTCATCCCCTGGGTCGGCATTCCCTTGGCCGACGTCATTAAGCGCATGAACCCCGCCGGAAATGCCAAATACGTTGC
>JAESRB010000055.1 GCA_016764855.1 Emcibacter sp. | reverse complement strand
CTTTCTTTGTCAGGCACGGACATCCTATTCTTGCCTGTGATGACGTGACAGCCGCAGATATCGCCAAGTATGATTTGATTTCACCCTCAGGCTTTGCGCCTAACGATTACGCTTGGCGCCAGCTTTACGAAGAAGAAGGCGTCGACCCGAGCCAACATATCCATATCATCGACAACTTCCCAATCGTATCAAGGCTGGTACGTGAAACCGACACCATTGGCTTGGTCTCGATCCACTATACGAAAAACCCCGCTTTCAAGAGCCGCTTTTCTTCCGTGCCTTTTCTTGAGTCTCTTCCGGTGATGCCGCTTTGTTGTGCTACCCGCCTCCGGTGGAGCCCGCGGCCAGCTGTGCGCGCCTTCATAAATGCCTGTCGCGAGCAGAAGCCGAGTTAGCACCAATGATTATGGAAACATTCTGCATTCAAATCCTCCCGTAAACACAAGCGGTCACCATCCACTGGGCATCGCGGATACCATCCTAATTTCAGCAGACGCGACTAGAATTCTCTCGCCTCATTCGCTGCCGCATAAACCAATGCGACTTTTAGCTATCAGGTATCCGGCACCACGTCCGCAGTGTATTTAGCATCAACGCCTAGGAGAGGTTATGAGTTATTTGCTATCCGTTCATCCCGCAACTTTGACCGGCGAGCTTTACCAGCATCATCGCGCAGGTTCTCTCTGGTGAACTCAAAGGTGCGCGGAATTTTATATCGTACCAGTTTCTCGGACAGGAATTCACGCAAGGCATCAGCATCGGTGCGCTCGCCAGCCTCCTCAGTGATTTGCACGATGGCATGCGTGCGCTGACCCAGATCAGCATCAGGCAGACCGATCACGATAGAGGACTGGACATCCGGATGTTGATCAAGGGCCGATTCAACTTCAGCTGGAAAAATATTGGCCCCGCCCGATACAATCATATCGGTGCGCCTGTCTGCAATATACAGATAGCCTTCCTCATCCACATAACCAAGATCACCATAGGTCTCCCACTCGCCCACAGCTTTGGCTTCCGCTCCTATGTACTCGTAAGTTGAATTTCGGCCTTTATCCGGCAAGAAATAAATCTCGCCAATCTCGCCCGACGCGCATTCATTGCGCTGCTCATCCAGCACGCGCATCTGCGCTCCAGGCAGAACCTGACCAACAGAACCTTTATGCAGGAGCCACTCGCTCCCCGTGATGGCTGTCCCGCCTATAACCTCGGTCCCGCCATAAATTTCCATGATACGGTCCGGCCCGAGCCAATCAATCCATGCTTGTTTGAGCCACTGAGGGCATGCCGAAGCCATGTGAAACATAAGCCGAAAACTGGACAAATCAAAGGACTCGCGCTGCTCTGTGGGCAATCGCCAAATCCGGTGCATCATCGTTGGCACGAAGTTCACAAAGTTGACTTTATAACGATCCATCAGCTCAAGGGCACATAATGGGTCAAACCGACCCATCTCCACCACATGACCTCCGGAAAACAGCGACTGACAAGTTATGACGAATGGCGCGTTGTGGTACAGCGGCCCCGGATTAAGTACCGTCTCACCGAGAATCAGACCAATGGGGGCCACGTCCGGATCATACACGCCGGGTTGCTTGTCCACAATCAGCTTTGGCCGGCCCGTCGATCCGCCACTCGTTTGCATCTTCCAGCACGGAGAGATCTTCGACGGGAGCGGACTGGCGGATATATCCGCGTCTGGACTTGTACCCACGGCCAGAAAATCCCAACCCGGCACCCGCGCGTTCTCTTCGCCGATAATAAGCCGCGGCTTAGCAAGCTCAATAATCGCCTGCAATTCAGATACGGGCAGTCTCGAAGACACATTATTCGGCGTTGCCCCCAATTTCCAGACCGCAAAAACGGTCTCGTAAAACTCAAGACTATTCGGCACCGCAAGGGTAACAACATCCCCTTCGCTGACCCCCAGATCCGCCAACTGGCGCGCCTTGCGATTAGAACTCGCTTCAAGCTCAGAATAACTAACACTCACACCATCATACGTTACTGCCGGACGTGATGGATCCTTACTGGCATGATAAGCAAGTAAATCACCAATCGGTTTCGCCGAGTCCCCCGTAGCTGCAGTTCCTGCCATGTCAAATTTGTCGTTCATTAACTTGATATTCCTCTCCAAGGTATGCGAACATTGTTAAAAGCAGCCAGAAACCGCTTCGTCCGATCTATTACCCCAGACTTTAACAGAAGACAGATAAGTTGAGTCCTGATAAAACTGCGCTAACCATGCCTGCTACGCATGGCTGAGGCGTCATTCCTCCGAGGAATTTCTCATCCCGACTTTGCATTTCGCGAATAGAAAGCCGTATTCTAATATTAGAACAGAATACACCATGTAGCTGACCGACGTCCACACATGCGGAAAAAATAGCCGCGCATAGAAACGGCATTGGGACGGCACCTACCGACGGTTACGCGAGAAAACCAAAAAATAAAAGAAACGACTACACAAGTATAGGAGAGACTAAATGACAGACGTAGAAGGACGCACCGCATTCATCACTGGCGGCGGCAACGGCATTGGATTGGGCATCGCCCGAAGACTAGCACGGGCAGGCGTTAAGCTGGCACTCGCAGATGTGGATGTCGACGCCCTCGCGCGCGCCAAGGCGGAACTGCAGGATATTACTCAGGTCGAGACATATAAACTCGATGTGCGTGATCGTGATGCCTATGCCTCCACGGCAGAGGCTGTGGAAAGTGCATTGGGACCAGTATCCCTCCTGTTCAATAACGCCGGCGTGGCTGGCTTCCCTCCCGCGGCTAAACTTACTTACGAAATTTGGGACTGGGCGATGGGTGTAAATCTCGACGGCGTGATCAACGGCATTCAAACTTTCCTGCCAAAGATGATCGAACGCGGTCAAGGTGGCCATATCGTAAATACGGCTTCAGGCGCAGGCCTCGCGACAACTAGCGCTGGAGTTCTGTATACTACGGCCAAATACGCGGTAGTCGGAATGTCAGAGTCCCTCAATGCCGAACTCGCCTCTTCTAATATTGGTGTCACCGTACTGTGTCCTGGTCCCGTCGCAACCGGAATCGTTCAACGAACGGCAGATTCTACGCCCAAAACCGGTATAAACTTGTCGGAAGAACAGAAAAAAAATATGGAAAAGGGCCTCGCGGCAGCGACCCAGTGGCTTGAACAAGGCACCAGTATTGACGATGTCGGCGAGATGGTTTTTAAAGCGTTACAGGAAAACAGCTTGTACATACATACAGATCGCATGGCAGAGGATATGATCAAGGAGCGAACCAAAGCCCTTCTCGCCGCCATGCCGGACTAACAAGCTGGACGGCAAACACAGGTTGGGGGCCATCGGCAATATCTGTTCAAATCCCCTTAAAGATTTGGATTGAAATACAACGAAAGCGACTATTAGTCGTCATTTTATAGGGCGCAAGTATACCCTAATCGCCTAGGGCTTTCCGAGAACAATCAATTTATTGTTCTCGGAGAAGCTCCACAATTTCGGTGACGGACAGTATTGCAAGGCTGCGCTCAGTCGGAATATATCAGGCGCATTAATCTACGGAAAACGGTCGCATCCACCCACCTAAACAGAAACGGAAATAAAACCATGCCTATTCAATCTATAGCGTCGATTATTCAGGGTCATGCCCAACGGAAGGGCGCCGCGCCCGCCGTGACCTATCCTGATGGGACGCTTACTTGGAGAGAACTTGACCTACGCTCAAACCAACGGGCTCGCATGCTTGCCTCGCTGGGCGTCAAACAAGATGACCTTGTTGTCATCATGTTGCCCAATGGCACCGAATTCCACGAAGCGGTAGTGGGTGTGTGGAAAGCAGGTGCGACGCCGTGCCTTCTACCGTCAAAACTGCCGGGCCGTGAGGCAAGCGATATCATCGCACTTGCCGCACCGGCAGTGGTGATCGGCGACGTTCCGTTCGCCTATGACGGACAGATAATAGCGCCCGGCGCAGCATTGGACCAATTCAGCGACGCCCCCGTGAAAGATGCTGGTGCCGTCAGTTGGAAGGCCGTCGCGAGCGGCGGTTCCAGCGGACGTCCGAAAATCGTCGTCGATACGACGTCGGCGTTCATCGATACCGACGCAGCCCCTTATACCCCTCTTGGCTTCTCGGACAACGGAACGATGCTGAACCCGGGACCGCTCTACCATAACATGCCCTTCCATTTCACCAGTATGGCATTGATGGCGGGGTCCCATGTCGTTGGCATGAACCGTTTCGACGCCGAAGAATTCCTGCGGATGGTCGACCGTTACAAAATCGAGTTCGTCGCCGTTGTGCCGACGATGATGCAACGCATCTGGGCGTTACCGGAAAGCGTCCGGGCTTCCTATGACATGTCCTCGCTGAATAGCGTCTGGCACATGTCAGCGCCTTGCCCGCAATGGGTCAAGCACGCCTGGATCGATTGGCTGGGGCCCGACAAGATTTTCGAAGCCTATGGCGGAACCGAAGGAGGGAGCGGTACTGCAATCACTGGTCAAGAATGGTTGGACAAGCCCGGCTCGGTCGGCAAAGCCTCCCATGGAAATTTGCTTATCCTACGGGAGGATGGAAGCGAGGCGGATGTCGGCGAGATCGGCGAAGTCCATTTCCCGCCCGCTGG
>JAESRB010000054.1 GCA_016764855.1 Emcibacter sp. | reverse complement strand
TAATTTATATATAAAATGCAAGAGGTTTATATAAAGGGATTTTCTCAAAAAAATATATGGAAGGTTAAACATGTCAGATCAGAATAGTTTGTTTACGCGCAATAAGTTCCGTCTTGGTTTATTTTCGGCCAATTGCTCCAGCGGCATGGCCGTGACACAGATACCGGAACGCTGGGTCAACAATTGGGACAATAACATCAAAATGGCCCAGATAGCTGACCGGGTTGGTCTTGACTTCCTTTTGCCCATCGCACGGTGGGTTGGCTACGGCGGCGAAACCAATTTCCACGGCAGCGTTCTTGAAACCATGACTTGGGCGACGGGGCTTTTGGCTAAAACTGAAAAAATCAATATTTTTGCCACCATTCACACCACCTTCAATCACCCCGGTGTTGTCGCCAAGCAAATTGCCACCATTGACCAGATGTCTGGTGGCCGGGCCGGGCTAAACGTGGTTTGTGGCTGGAACAAACCTGAATATGAGGCCTTTGGTCTGGACTTACCCGATGATCATGAGACCCGCTATGGTTACGGTCAGGAATGGTTTGATATCGTCTCTAAACTCTGGACAGAAAAGGCTCCCTTTGACTGGAACGGCAAATATTTCACCTTAAAAGATACCTACGGCGACCCAAGACCAGTACGAGAATCAGTGCCCATATTTAACGCTGCTGGTTCTCCCCAAGGCCGCGAATTTGCCACTTCAAATGCAGATTTCCTGTTTACCTCTATGATTGAACATGAAACATCCAAACAAGAAATTATTGACCTGAAAAAACAAGCCGAAGCAAAAGGTCGCGACATTGATATGTTGACGTTTTCCTATATCGTCTGCCGTCCCACACAAAAAGAAGCCGATGATTTCCACCAATATTACGCCCGTGATAATGCCGATTGGGCCGCCGTTGACAATATTATCAATTTAATGTTCCAACATGCCCAGTCCTTTCCCCCAGAAGCATTACAAGACCTGAGAGGCCGTTTCGCGGGTGGGCATGGCGGCGTCCCCCTTGTCGGCACGCCAGAAGTTGTCGCTGAAGGCTTGATCAAACTTTACAATGCCGGATTTGCAGGAACCACATTATCCTTTGTTAATTATGCCGAGGAACTCCCCTATTTTGCGGAAAATGTTCTGCCCATATTGGAATCTGCGGGCATCAGAATTCCCGTATAAATACAGTGACAACATATAGCAGAGACCTCAACCAATGAGCCTCTGCTATGTGGTCCCTATCAAATCAAGCCATTCGTCCTCGGTCATCGTTTTAACACCAAGGTCGATGGCTTTTTTTAATTTTGAGCCGGCACCGGGGCCAGCAATCACAATATCAGTCTTCTTGGAAACAGAACCGGACACCTTGGCCCCTAGCTTCTCTGCGGAGGCTTTTGCCTCCTGACGGGTCATTTTTTCCAGACTACCCGTAAAGACAACGACCTTGCCCGCAACGGGCGATGCTCCCATATCCGGTGCGACAAAATCCACCACGGTCACCTGTGCCAGCAAATGATCCAAAACTTGCCTGTTATGGGGTTCTGCAAAGAAACTGATCAATGTATCAGCGACTTTAGGCCCGACCCCATCAATGTTAAGCAATTCCTCATAAGCATCACTTTCGGCATCCTGCGCTGCGTGAACCGCCGCCATAAAGCTTTTTATATTCAGGTAGTTCAAACATAACAACCGAGCGTTCTGCTGCCCAATATGATGGATTCCCAAGGCAAACAGAAAACGGTCCATGCCCATGACACGCTTGGCTTCAATAGCAGCCCACAGGTTTTTTACCGACAGATCACCCCAACCATCACGATTTTTAAGCCGGGTCAGCCCCTCGGCATCTTTGCCCTCAAGGGTAAAAATATCTGCCGGACTTTCGATCATGCCTTCGTTAAAGAAAAATTCGATCTGTTTTTTGCCCAGACCATCAATATCAAAAGCATTCCGCGCAACAAAATGCCGCAGCCGCTCCACCCGTTGTGCCGGACAGATCAAGCCACCGGAACACCGCCAGGCTACCTCACCCTCTTCCCGTTCCAAATGACTATCACAGGACGGACAGGTTTCCGGGAAAATGATCGGCTGGCTGTCCTCTGTGGTTTTCGCCACTTCCACTACTTGCGGGATAACGTCACCGGCCCGCTGAATGATAACCTCATCCCCGATTTTAAGGCCAAGCCGCGCGATCTCATCCGCATTATGTAACGTGGCATTGGAGACCACCACTCCGCCGACTGTCACCGGCTCTAACCGGGCTACCGGCGTGATCACGCCGGTGCGGCCCACCTGATAATCAACGGACAGCAACTTGGTTCGCGCTTTCTCTGCCGGGAATTTATGGGCAATGGCCCAACGCGGCGCCCGCGCCACCATGCCCAAACGGTCCTGCAAATCCAATCGGTTAACTTTATAGACCACGCCATCAATATCATAGGACAGCGTTTCACGCTTTTCCCCGATCTTCTGGTAATGGTCAATGGCAGCCTGCGCCCCGTCACAGACGACAGCCAAGTCATTAATGATAAAGCCCCATTCCTGCATTTGTCGAAAACAAGCCTGTTGCGTATCGCCAAAGCCCTCCGAAGTCTCGCCCCAGCCATAGGCAAAAAAGCGCAGTCTGCGGTCCGCTGTAATCCTGCTGTCCAATTGACGCAGTGATCCCGCTGCTGCATTTCGGGGATTGGCAAAAGGGGGTTTTCCAGCCTTTTCCTGATGCTCATTCAAGGCGAAGAAATCTTCTTTCGCCATATAGACCTCGCCCCGAATTTCCACCACATCTGGCAGTACGGCCAAAAGGTCATGGCTGACCAGTTTTTTTGGAATATCCTCAATGGTCTTCAGGTTTACCGTGATATTCTCCCCCACCTTACCATCACCCCGGGTCAACCCCTGTACCAATATACCCTTTTCATAGCGCAGAGAAGCAGACAGGCCATCAATCTTGGGCTCTGCCATTAAAGCCAGGTCGTCTTGATCTGACAGATTTAAAAAACGCTTCACACGCCCGACAAATTCATGCACATCATCCCCGTTAAAGGCATTATCCAAAGACAACATGGGTTTTGCATGGGAAACTTTAACGAACCCACTGGACGGCGCACTGCCCACCTTACCCGTCGGGCTGTCTGGGCGGACAAGGGCTGGAAAACGAGCCTCTATTTCCTCATTGCGCTTTCGCAGGGAATCATAATCCGCATCGGAAATTTCCGGGGCATCCTTGCCATGATAAAGTGCATCATGGCGTGCAATTTCACGGGCTAACCGGATTAATTCCCCGGAGGCCTGTGTTTCATTTAATTTTTTTACGGTTATGAAACGATACTCACTCATGGTTATCCCCGCATCAAGCTCGCCGCCGCCGCGCGGGCCTCATCGGTAATTTGGGCACCCGCCAACATACGCGCGATTTCTTCTTGTCTGTCTTCTTTATCCAAAGAGATAATATTAGTAAAGACATCACCACCCTTTACTTTTTCAGCCTTTTTGATCAACCAATGATTGGCTGCACGGGCCGCCACTTGCGGAGAATGGGTAATGACCAAATCTGAGCTTCTGTCGCCAGACGTTTCAACCGTTCGCCCACCGCATCGGCCACTGCACCACCAACACCCCGGTCAATTTCATCAAAAACCAAAGTGGGGACAGTGGTTTTGCGAGCCAGAACAACTTTCAAGGCCAAGACAAAACGGGACAGTTCCCCGCCTGACGCCACCTTAATCAGACCACCAAAGGGCGCGCCCGGATTGGTGGAGATCTGAAATTCAACACGTTCGCCACCGCCGGCACCCCATTCTGCAGGTTCAAGCGGTTTTAAGGCTGTACGGAAGCGGGCTTTTTCCATCTTGAGCGGGGGCAGTTCCCCATTGACCAGCTTGTCTAATTCCTGCGCCGCCTTGATACGAGCTGCGCTCAATTTACCCACAAATTTATGAAATTCCACTTCGGCTTCTGTGACTTCCTGCGTCAAACGCCGGACTTCCTCATCCCCAAATTCAAGGGCGCGCAGCTTCTGCTCAAAATCCGTTAAGATCCCTGCCAAATCATCCACCAGACAATTATGTTTGCGGGCCGCTGCTCGTAACGCAAAAAGCCGTTCTTCGGTATTTTCCAGCTCATGGGGATTAAATTCCAGATTTCGTAGAATTTCTTCCAGTGCCGCGATGGCATCAGACGTTTCATTGGCCGCCTGATCAAGGGAATCAGCCACCGGATCAAGAAGCCCTTTGTCTTGTCCCGTCATCCGGCTGAGCCGTCTAATGATGGAATGAAGCGCCGCGTCAACACCGTTTTTATCCAGAAGGTTGGACAAAATTCCCGTCAAACCATCGGACATCTGCTCACCCTGCATCATACGGCTGCGCTCATCGGCTAATTGTGTTTCTTCGCCAGGTACTGGGGATAATTCGGCAAGTTCCTCCAGATTATGGCGGATATAATCTTCATCCGTCTTGACCTGATCCAGCTTATCTTGTTCTACGGCAAGCTGTTTCTGCAATCGGGCCAGATTATCATAGGACCGCCGCAATTTATCAGACAGGCCAGTATAATGACCATAATCATCCAATATCATCCGGTGGCCTGCGGAATTCAACAGGCCCCGATCATCATGCTGACCATGAATTTCCACAAGCTTATCACCGATTTCCCGAAGGAACCCAACGCTTACCGGTTGATCATTGACATAGGCCCGGCTGCGGCCATCCTTGTTCAAGGTGCGGCGCAGAATAACCTGCCCCGCTTCAAACGGCAGCCCCTGATCTTCGAGGAATTTTCCAATATAATGATTATCTGGCAAATGGAAATCAGCTATCACACTGGCTTGTTCCGTACCATGCCGAACAAGTTCACGCCCGCTGCGACCGCCCAGAGCCAACCCCAGACTATCCATTAAGATAGATTTCCCGGCCCCTGTTTCACCGCTCAATACACATAGCCCGTCTTCAAAGTCTATATGAAGCCGGTCGATAAGAACGATATTGTTTATTGTCAGACTATTGAGCATCTGGGACCGATAAATCCCCGGTTATTAAGGTTTTTGCACGTTATATTTTTGCATAAGATCGTAACTGAACTGATACCATTCCGTATTGGGGTAATTAGCCCCCAGAACCGCCGCCGTTTTATAGGCTTCGGGCAATATACCAAGTTCCAGATAGACTTCCGTCAAACGATGAAGAGCCTCAGGAACATGACTTGTAGTCTCATATTTTCTGATCACATTGGTGAAACGTCCGATGGCCGCGAAATATTCGTCTTTTTTCTGATAAAAACGGCCAATCTTCATTTCCTTACCCGCCAAATGATCCCGCGTCAGGTCAATTTTCAACTTGGCATCCGTGGCATATTTTGAGAAAGGATAACGGCGTACCACTTCGCTAAGGGCGGCCAGAGCCAACTCCGTTTCTTTTTGATCCCGGCGCACGTCCGCTATCTGCATATAATGGCAAATCCCAATCAGATAATAAGCGTAGGCCGCGTCTTTATTGCCCGGATGAAGGGAGACAAAACGTTCCGCAGCCAGAATCGCTTCTTCCAGTTTGCGGGCCTTGAAATAGGAATAAGCCGACATCAACTGGGACCGTCTGGCCCAAGAAGAATAAGGATGCTGACGTTCCACCTCATCAAAGGCCACCGCAGAAAATTTATATTGGCCCCTGTTGAGATAGCCAAGCGCGTTATCATAAAGTTCGGTAACGCTTCTTTCCTGATATTTCAGGCGATCTGTACCGGAACATCCCGTAAGAACACCGGCTACAAGCACAGAAAACATCAGTGGCTTTAGCAATTTAGTTGCCTTTAATATACTTTGTCTCAAAATCATACCTGTCCCAATATCATATATTTCTTATCAGAGCCAACCCATTTACATAAAATAGAATACCTCTTTACCAGATAGATAACAAATAGGGAATGAATAAGGCAAAAAATCAGCCCGAGCAATATTCCTTGACATGAGCCCAGCGATCCCCACATATGTTATATTATTACGATAATATGGAATGATAAAGTGCTTAAAATAACGCGAAAACTCTTGATTTTATTTTTTGCCTTTGGTGTCTTAATAACACCGGGCCTTCAGGCTCAGGCAAAAGAATTGAACGTTATCGCCACCATTAAACCTTTATATTCCCTTGTCGCCAGCGTCATGGGCGATAGAGGCTCACTTGATCTGTTGGTTAAGGGTGGGCTTGATCCTCATATTTACAACCTCAAGCCCTCTAATATTAGGCAAATCCATGATTCAGACGTGGTCTTTTATATTGATCCTGATATGGAAGTTTTCCTGAAAAGAATATTTAAACGAAAATACAAAAATTTCGAAGCTATCGCCATCGCCAAACAGGAAGGCATTCGCCTTATTCCTTACCGTACCAGTAAAATCTGGTATCAGGACGACGATACCCCACAGTCCCATAATAAAGATGATGCCAAGGATTTACATATCTGGCTGGACCCGGCCAATGCCCGTCAAATGGTAAGGATCATTGAGACAACGCTCTCCGATCTGGACCCCTCTGGCAGCCTGATCTATATTCAAAATGCACAGAAAACCATTGCCCGGCTATATCGCATGGAAGAAGAAATCCGCGAAGAATTACGCCCCCTACGCCAACAACCCATGATCGTCTATCATGATGCGTTTCAATATTTCGAAAAAGCCTTTAGCTTGAAAAGCATTGGCGCCATCATCCTAAAATCCGATCAAACACCCAGTATCAAACACATCAAGGCCCTTAAACAACTGGCCAAAGAAAAGAACGTGAGCTGTGTGTTGGCCATGCCCGGTGCGCACCCCCGCATAGCCACCGTGGTGATGAGCGGAACCAATGCCGGTTTTAGCATCGTTGACCCTCTGGGCCTTTATCAGGACCCAGAACCGGACTTGTATTTTAAAATGATGCGCGACATGGCCCATAGCATCATTGACTGTCAGGAAAAATTCGACATGCTTGACGGGGTAGACGTCCTTGACGACTAACCCCCGTAAAAACCTAAAAAACGGTAAAAATTTCTAGCTATAAAGGCCTTAAAAAGCATAGTCCTTGAAAATACCGTTAATATTCTCGCCCCAACCACCTTCATCGACGGGTTTATAATATTTTTCCAGCATTTCTTCCGCCACCGTTTGGCCCTTTTCCATAATGGCCATCAAAGGCTCAAGGAAGATCCGTTCATCTTCGCCCGTGCTGTTCACTTGGGCCCGACGTTTCAATCCTTGGGCCGACAGGGCGACCATTTCTTTCGCGACATCAAGGACAGTTCCGTTTCGGAACGGCGTCCCTAAGGCTTTCAACGGGACTTGCGCCCGCAGATACTTATGGTCTTCGTGGGTCCAGTCCTTAACCATATCCCAAGCCGCGTCAAGACTGGCCTGATCATAAAACAACCCGGTCCATAGCGCTGGCAAGGCACAAATTTTATTCCAGGTCCCCCCGTCTGCGCCACGTACCTCAAGGAATTTCTTCAATCGCACTTCGGGGAATAACGTACTCATATGGTCTTCCCAATCCTGCAACTTCGGTTTATGTCCCGGATACCCCGGCAGTTCACCACGCAGGAAATCCCGGAAAGACTGTCCGGCCACGTCAATATATTTTCCATCCCGATAGACGAAATACATAGGCACATCCAGCACATGATCCACATAGGCCTCAAAGCCCATTCCCTCCTCAAAGACAAAGGGTAGAATGCCGCAACGGTCCGGGTCCGTATCGGTCCAAATATGACTACGGTAGCTCAAATATCCATTGGGTTTACCCTCAGTAAAAGGGGAAGCGGCAAAAAGCGCGGTCGCAATAGGTTGCAGCGCCAAAGACACTCTGAATTTTTTCACCATATCCGCCTCATCCGAATAATCCAGATTAACCTGAATCGTCGAAGTGCGCAGCATCATATCCAGACCAAGGTTACCTTTTTTCGGCATATAGTTCAGCATGATGCCGTAACGGCCCTTTGGCATGATCGGCACATCGGCCCGCGCCGTATTTGGGTTAAATCCTGTACCCAAAAACCCTATCCCCAGTTCTTCACTCACCGCCTTGGCCAATTTCAAATGGCTGGCCACTTCACCGCAAGTTTCATGCAATGTCTTGCGCATGCCACCGGAAAGCTCCAATTGCCCCCCCGGTTCCAATGTTACCGATTGTCCGTCCTTGGTCAGACCAATGATGGTATCGCCCTCCATCATCGGGGTCCAGCCATGTTCTTGCATCGCCACGAGAATCGCACGGATGCCGCGCTCTCCCTCATAAGGAACAGGCTTCAGACTTTTGACACAAAAACCGAATTTTTCATGTTCGGTGCCGATAGACCACGCGCTTTCCGGCTTGGAGCCGGACGCGATATAGTCAATCAGTTGCTGTTTGCTTTCAATGGGACATGAATTATTTTTTGGCATATGATTATTCGCTATATTATTTTTTTCTCTGGAAGGCATTTATGTGGGGTCTCAGGGATATAATGTCAATACACCACCCACCACTTTATATCCGGCAAGGCTATTCAGAAAACTCATCCCCAGCAAAGAATGCTCTAACCCTTCCGGCAGCACCGAACCTGCAATATTTTTTCCCATAATAGGACCGAGTTCAATGGTCGATAATTTTACTCTGGCGCCATATGCCACGCCATTGGCCGTCCGATACGGCATTGTGTAGCTCAAGCGGTCCACCGGGAATCCGATATCCGCTGCATCCGCACGGGTCAGTGCCACATCCGTCGCCCCGGTATCCACCATGAATAGCACTGGCACACCATTGACCTCTGCCCGGACAAAGAAATGGCCGCTCATATCCGCCCGGAAACTGATACTATCGCCCTCATCAATGCCCCGCGCTACATCCAACTCCCCGCCCAGACGACCGCTGCCGGTCCATATGCTATAGCCCAGAGCCAGAATGCCGAATATGATCACCCATGTGGCCAGATTACGCAGCGCAACCCCCGGCGAGCTACTCACATGCGCCCACAGCCCGGCCCCGACAAAGGCCAGCAGCAGTCCATCGTAAAACACGCCGCTCATGTTGCCGCCCATACCAAAGCCGTCTCGCATATGGTCAGGCATGAGCCATGCGCTCAGAATTAAAATAAACAGAAAAGCAATCACCGCAATCAGAAAGATCGGAAAACCGGACCTGCCTGTTCCAGGTGGTTCGCCCTCATCTGAAGGACGAGGGCGCCGATCGGTTTTTTTCTTGTCATTGGGACGCGGGCCCCACGGAGACGGTCTATCAGGATCATTCATGAGTCATAGTATAGGGGTAAATTTTCCCGATAAAAGACTTAAGCAATGTTTTTATTGGCCCTCGACATCAAAAAATAGTGATATATATTGGTCACTATCAAGAAAAACAGGAAAATACTATGAGGCAGGTTAGTCGGATTTTAGCTACGTTTTGCACCATACTCTATGTCACGGCCTTTCCGGCAAGAGCAGCAGACTGTGCAAACCCGCCGGGCTGGGTGCCAGATGATTTGCCCGAATTGCTGTTTGAGCATCGCGCATGGGTCACGGATGTCTTGCTGCCAGACCCCAATGATCCCCGGCGGCTTAACCTGTGCCATGCGGATCTGTCCAATATGGATTTTTCCGGCGTCAATCTGTCCCATGCCAATCTTGCTGTTACCCGTATGGTCGGCACGAATTTCGAAGGGGCCGTTCTGAACGGGGTCAAGCTTGACGGTTCCTATATCAGCAACAGCAATTTTGAGGGCGCTTTGCTCAACCGGGCCAGCTTTCGCAATGTGGAAATCACCACCAGCCTTTTTGCCTATGCGGTCATGAGCCACAGTCTCTTTCAGCAGGCAAAAATCAACGAGAGCGATTTCACCGCTGCCCATTTTGAAAATGCCACATTCCGTCACATCACCTTCACCGCCTTAAAAATGCAGAATGCCGTGCTGCATCAGGCGGATTTTCGGGATAGCCTGATGGAAAATATTGATCTCTCCGGTGCGGACCTGAGCCAGACGAATTTCACCCGTAGTGAAGCTTCCCAAGTGGATTTCACCTATGCCAATCTGTCTCAGGCTAATCTGGGCCGTTTGAAAATACAGGATGTGACCTTCAAAAATGCCCTGTTATACCTGAGCAATCTGAGACGTCTTAATATTGGGGAAGAACAACGGGACCATATCGCTGTCTTCTGTCGCAACCTAACCAGCGCCCGCGATTGGCAATATAGCTACCGCAAGAAAAAATTCCTCTGCGGCGCCAAACGATTACCCGGAAAATATGCCTTGAGCAGACATAAATAAAATCCCTACTGCCAGTCCCCGGCAAAGGACTGCCAAAGGGAAATGGCAACGATCGCAGCGGTATCAGCCTGTAAAATTCGGGGGCCTAACGTCACCGGAACCACGTAGGCCTTGCTGCGGATCAAGTCTCTCTCCTCTGGGCTAAAACCACCTTCCGGGCCAATCAATATGGCCCATTTCTTTGGGCGGTCCTGCCATGCGCCAACCTCTTGAATCGCGCGGCCCACCGGGAAAACATTGCGCTCCGCATGACCTTCTTCATCGCAAAACATCATCAGACGGTCTTCGGGCCAATTCGCCAACAGATTTTCCAGCGTGATCATCGGCTCAACCGTTGGCACGGTAAAACGTTCACATTCCTCGGCGGCCTCAATGGCGGTCAGGCGGATTTCATCTTCTTTCAAACGGTCCAGCTTAGTCCGCTCCGTCATCACCGGCTGCAACAGGGACACGCCCAGCTCTGTGGCCTTTTGCACCATATAATCCAACCGCGCCCGTTTGATGGGCGCAAATAAATACCACAGGTCAGGTTCTTCCCGCTGCTCCACGATGATCTCTTGAACCTGTATCGTCGCCCGATCCTTACCGGCTTTAATGATCTCCGCCAGCCATTCTCCGTCCCGGCCATTAAACAGCAGGATCAGGTCTTTTTCTTTGAGCCCCATAGCATTAACCAAATGAAGTCCCTGATGCCCCGCAAGCACTATTTCCGTATCCGCACTCAGGTCATTTTCCACATACAGGCGGGCTTTTACATGATTAGACATAGCATCCTTCTTTGCATTCTGTTTTTTACCTTTTGCCAATGATAGATTTTTATCCTAGACAAGACAAATGACAAAAACAGAAAACAGAATCAAAATTGCCCCCAAGGATACTGTCAGCCAAGGATGGGTCAACCGACTGTCCCCGGATTTTGCCTGGCCCTACCTGCAATTGATGCGGGCGGATCGGCCCATTGGGACTTGGCTGTTGCTTTGGCCCGGCCTCTGGTCCATTGCCCTCGCCAGCCATGTGCGCATGACGGGACAAATAACGGGTTCAATAACGAGCCAAATGTTTGGATGGACCACGGCGATCGCTTATATGTTGCTGTTTGCCATTGGAGCCTTTGTCATGCGCGGGGCCGGATGCGTGGTCAATGATCTTGCGGACCGAAAATATGACGCACTGGTGGAGCGAACCAAAGGCCGCCCTCTACCCAGTGGCCGGGTCAGCGTCCTCCAAGCCTTTATCTTTCTCGGCGCTTTGTGCCTAATCGGGCTTGCCATTCTGTTACAGCTCAACGAATTTACCATCTGGCTCGGCGTTGGCTCACTCGGGCTCATCATCATCTATCCCTTTATGAAGCGTTTCACCTATTGGCCGCAGGTTGTTCTGGGGCTGACCTTTAACTGGGGGGCTTTGATGGGCTGGGCCGCCATTACCGGGGAATTGAGCGGGGCGGCGCTGCTGCTCTATGTGGGCGGCCTATTCTGGACCTTGGGCTATGATACTATCTATGCCCATCAGGATAAAGAGGATGACGCGCTGATTGGGGTAAAGTCAACGGCCCTCAGGCTGGCCGAAAACACGCCGCGCTGGTTGTTGTTCTTTTACGCTGCCATGCTGACCCTCTTTGCCGGATCTGGGTATTTAGCTGATATTGGCACGCTATATTATGGGGGGCTGATGATCGTGGCCGGGCATTGCCTGTGGCAGATCCGATCCTTACGCATGGATGACAGCGCAAACTGCTTGCGGCTGTTCAAAGCCAATCACATATTGGGACTGATTATGTTCCTCGGCATCATCGCCGGACATTATATTTAAAGCTACATATAGAAAAAGGAGCCTATTTCAAGGCTCCTTTCCCTCAAATAATATCATCTAAAGTTAGCTCAACAAGGGTGCAATCACCAAAGAAACCAACGCCATAACATTGATCAGGATATTCATGCTCGGCCCGGAAGTATCCTTAAAGGGGTCGCCAACCGTATCCCCGACAACCACTGCGGCATGGACATCAGAGCCCTTACCGCCATGATTTCCCTTTTCAACGTATTTCTTGGCATTATCCCAGGCACCGCCCGCATTGGCCATCATCAAAGCCATCAGAACACAGCCCAGCAAAGCTCCTGCCAACATCCCGCCAAGGCTCTGCGCCCCAAGGCCCACACCAACGACCACCGGGGCCGCAATGGCAATAGCGCCCGGAACGATCATTTTCTTCAAAGCCGCTGTGGTCGCGATATCAATGCATTTCTCCGTATCTGGCTCTGCGGTTCCCTCTAATAATCCGGGAATTTCCCTAAACTGGCGACGGATTTCAACGATCATCTCCATGGCCGCATCACCCACCGCAGTCATGGTGATTGACGCAATCAGAAAGGGTAACGTCCCCCCAATGAACAAGCCGACCAATACCTTTGGATCACTCAATTCCAGACTGAAGCCGGGAATATTTTCAGACACCGTGGCCACATAGGCCGCAATGATGGACAAAGCCGCCAAGGCCGCCGCCCCGATGGCAAAACCTTTACCAATAGCAGCCGTTGTATTGCCCAATTCGTCCAGACTGTCGGTTATTTCACGGGTTTCTTTACCAAGCCCCGCCATTTCCGCAATGCCCCCGGCATTATCTGCCACCGGGCCATAGGCATCAATGGCCATGGTAATGCCCACCGTTGCCAACATGGCAATTGCGGCCAGACCAACACCATATAAACCAGCGAAGGTCGTCGACAGAAAAATAATAACACAAAGGGTCAATACCGGCCCGACAACAGACTGCATTCCGATGGCAAGCCCGGCAATCATCACTGTCGCCGTCCCTGTTTCACCCGCAGCCGCAATGCGTCTTACAGGGGGGCCAGCCGTATAATATTCCGTGATCAAACCAATGATAATTCCGCCCACGGCACCGCAAATAATCGCGTACCATTTTTGGATATCAATGCCAAAATAATTAATCACAAAATAGGCAGCAATGATAAACAATACTGCTGCGCCGATGGTTCCGGTCCGCAACGCCTTTTCCGGCGAACTGCCGGACATGATCTTCACCAGCAATATACCCAAGATGGAACAGATTAATCCCACAGAAGCCAACATCAAAGGCAAAGACATCAAATCGGCCTGATTGGCCACATCCAACGTGGCGGCAAGCGCAATGGTCGCGATCATGGAACCACAGTATGATTCGAAAATGTCTGACCCCATTCCGGCTACATCGCCCACATTGTCCCCCACATTATCTGCAATCACACCGGGGTTTCGAGGATCATCCTCGGGGATACCTGCTTCCAGCTTACCCACAAGGTCAGCCCCCACATCGGCTGATTTCGTGAAAATTCCGCCGCCCACGCGGGAGAAAAGAGCCACCGTTGATGCGCCCATTCCAAAACCATGTATGGCTTCCGCATGTGTCTCCCCGAAATAATAATATAACAAGCCAAGACCCAAAAGACCGAGAGATGCCACACAAAGACCCATGACAGAACCACCGTAAAAAGCCACGGTCAAAGCAGCAGAAGCTCCCTTTTCATGTGCGGCTGTCGTGGTTCTTACATTAGCTTTCGTCGCGGCAAACATCCCCAGATAACCCGCGACTCCCGAGGCCACTGTCCCCGCCGCAAAGGCAATCGCTGTCTGCCAGCCAAGAAAATAATAAAGCGGAATGATGATCACAATATTAAAAAGGAATAACATTTTATATTCGCGGTTCATAAAGACCATGGCACCCGCATGAATTTGCTCGCCGATCCTTCGTACCTTACCGTCACCCTCTGGATAACTCACCACAACTCGATATAAAATTAACGCTACAAACAGTCCAACCACCCCTAAAATTGGGGGATACAACACGAAATCCGTCATAATTTTTTCCCTCGACTATGCTATTTATAAATTAATAAAACTTCCCTTATCTTTTATATTCGTCTTATATTTTCAGAACTTCTTCTCAACTTCTTCTCAACTTCTTCTGGGCCTTTCCGGCCATTTTCTTCTTAAAAAGTAATCGAAACGTTAAAACATAAGACCAATGATAGCAAGATTCATACTGACAAATATGATATATTGGCTATATTGCGCCGCAGCGAATAACATTGAATTTAGTAAAGCGAGATTATTTATATGCCTTTAGTAGACAAAATCAGTGCGGGCCTAAATCCGCCAGAAGAAATCAACGTCATCATCGAAGTTCCCGCCGGTGGCGCCGCCGTCAAATATGAAATGCATAAACGCAGTGGTGCGCTACTGGTCGACCGAATTCTGCATACCCCTATGCGCTATCCCACAAATTATGGCTATATGCCTCATACGCTGTCCGATGATGGCGATCCCTGTGACGTTATGGTTGTCGTGGGTGAACCTTTGGTTCCGGGCTGCGTGATTCGCGCACGTCCGATCGGTGTTCTTCTGATGGAAGACGAAGCAGGCGGCGATGAAAAAATCCTTGCTGTGCCGGATACAAAAACCGATCCTACTTACAAAAATATCCATACCTATACCGATCTGCCTGAAATTCTGTTGTTACAGATTGAGCATTTCTTTGAGCATTACAAAGATTTGGAAGATGGCAAATGGGTCAAAATTACTGGCTGGGAAGGCCCGGAAGTTGCCAAACAAAAAATCCTCGAGGGCTTGGAACGTGCCAAGAATACCCCCGAGGAAGAAAATTAAGATATAGCTGATCTATCCGTCTTGCAAATGAACGATCAAGCAGCCCGTACGTCTGAAAGGAATTGTTCAATATCCACTTTCAGATTTTCGGAAATCTTGCCAAGTTCATTTGCAACAGACAGCACCTGCTCTCCGGCAGCACCGGTCTCATCGGCACCCGCCGCCACGCGGCTAATGTTGCTGGATACTTCATTGGTGCCCGTAGCAACTTGCTGTATATTATGAGAAATCTCATTGGTTGCCGCACTCTGCTCCTCAACGGCAGCCTGAATGCTAATGGTAACCTCATTGGATTTATTGTTCACATTCACAATCGTCTGAATACTACTCACCGCCTTTTGAGTCAGATTTTGCATATCCTTAATCTGAGATGCAATTTCTTCTGTCGCACTGCTGGTTTGACCGGCAAGGGCCTTAACCTCTGTGGCAACCACTGCAAAGCCTTTTCCAGCCTCCCCCGCACGGGCAGATTCAATTGTAGCATTCAGCGCCAAAAGATTGGTTTGTTCTGCAATGTCACTAATTATTCCAATAACATTATTAATTTTATCTGCCGCATTGGCCAAGTCTGAAATTGCAGTTTCACTATGCCTGGCTTCCTCAACGGCTTCTTGTGAAATATCGCTGGCTTTTGTCACCTGCCTGCTGATTTCTTGAACGGAACTGGTCAACTCCTCTGCGGCAGCGGCCACCATATTAACGTTACTTGCTGTTTCATCAGAAGCACTTGCAACAACAGCAGAGCGATCCTTGGTATCAGATGAGGTTGCCACCAGCTGTTTGGCCGTCGCGCTCATTTCCGTTGACGAGGCCGCCATGACTTTCATCATTTCGGTAACCTTATGTTCAAAATTCTTGATCAATGTATTTATCCGATCCGCACGCGCTTCCCGTGCCGCTATTGCGACCCTCTCCCGCTCAGCGTCTTCTCTCTCACGGGCGGCGATAGCCTCTTTTGCTTCTTCTTCCCGTTTCACCTGAACCAACTCGGCCTCTTTGGTTTCTTTTTCAAGGCGCAAACGTTCAATGGCCCCTTGCTTGAATTGCTCCACGGCCACTGCCATGACACCAATCTCATCACCACGGTCCGCATGGGGAATATCAATATCATGATTGCCGGACGCCAAAATATCCATACTCTCCACCATATCGCTGATTGGACGGACCAATGTTTTGGTAAAGAATAAAGCAATAGCTGACAAAACAGCCAAAATTCCCAATCCCACCAAAATCATATTCGTCCGCATACTGTTAATGGAACGATTAACCTCTTCCGTATCAATCTCCGCAATGATCGCCCATTGGCTGCCATGAATATTATAACCCGTATAGGCCGATACCACCGAAATATCGCGATAATCCTGAATGGTTTGAATACCGCTTTTTCCCTGCAGCCCGGCAATAACTGTCGCACCGGTAATTTTGGTTTTCAGAATAGTAGGCTCCTTGGAAAAACGAGAATCGGATCGCATCAACATATCCTCCCCCACCAGATAGCTTTCTCCACTTTCGCCCATGCCCTCATTCTTCTGCATGATCGCATTGATTTTTCCTATGGGCATCTGAAAAGCCAAAACGCCTTTCACGATGCCATTCTCTCCTAAAATTGGCGTCGCCATAAAGCTTGCCGGAGCATCTGCGCTCGGCGTATAGGGTTTGAAATCATAGAAAGAAATGCCGCCTTTGGTCAAATTTACCGCATTTTTGAACACATGAGCCAAATCCGTCTCACGCCATTCTCCCACATTCATATTTGTGGCATAATCATTTTCTTTGAAAACGGAATAAACCAGATTTCCCTGAATATCGAACAAGAAAACATCATAATACCCGCGTTTCTGTTGTAATTGATGAAACCAGGGATGAAACTTCACATGAGCAGCATTATAACGGGAACCATCCTGAGCATCATAATATTTATCTTTTTGACCCAATGCCTCAGGGTTATCAGAAATATATAACCGTTGAAGTATCTCTTCTGGGTTATTACCAACGGTGGCCCAGCCCTCCTGAAAGGCATTGAGCGCGGCTAGGGTAGCCGGACTACTTGCTGTAATCAACAGATCCTCTTCGATAGAAATTATATAGCCGCCCAACTCTGATTTTCTGGCGGCGAGAATAGCCGTTAACTTACTTTCGACTTCTGTAAATACCGTTTCTTTGGCATCTAAATATGCCGTCACACCAACTGCACTACAAGCAATCATTAGAAAAACTACAATGAATGCCGGTAACTTTACAGAAATTTTTAAATTATTTATATAGCCCATACCATGGTCCCTGTTTCAAATTCATACCCAGTTAAAAATTACTTCTTGGCCCCTTTTTTTTGGGGTTCTTTATATTAGAAATCACTTACTATTCTTATATAACAAAAGGTCTTAATAATAGGTTACCCCGGCATATATTTTCACCCACATCACAAGCTTATAAGGCTTATGTCATAAGGCTTATGACAATAACTTTCTGTATAAAAAGGGGAAATACCTGACCGACGTTTTAAGGTTGTCAAAAACCTGGTCGAATGAAAAACAAAATACAACAGGCCGCCCGTCCAAATAATATATGAACGAGCGGCCTGAAAATTTAGTCTATCTGAAATTTTATTCTATTTTTTTATCCTACACGAATTTCCATAAGGAACTCATCAACGGCCACTTTTAATGTGGACGCCTGCTCCGATAATTCACTGGATGCATTGAACACATCAGATGCCGCCGCCCCTGTTTCTTCTGCCAGATGACTTACATTACGGACACTTTCACTTGCGGTTTCCGTACCGGTCGCCGCTTCCAGAGAATTGCGACTGATTTCCTGCATAGCTGCGGCCTGCTGTTCCATAGCCGCTGCAATAGACGAGGAAATTTCATCCATTTCACCAATAGTAACGGAAATTTCCTGAACGACGGCTACCGTAGTGCTGGTGGTTTCCTGCATCTTGTTGATCTGCTCTCTTATTTCTTCTGTGGCCATTGCCGTTTGATTGGCAAGGCTCTTCACTTCGGAGGCAACTACGGCAAATCCTTTACCCGCCTCTCCTGCGCGGGCGGCTTCGATAGTCGCATTAAGCGCCAAAAGATTTGTCTGTTCCGCAATATCATTAATCAACAAAATGACTTTACCGATCTTCTCCGAATTATCTGCCATCTGAGACACCTGTGCCGAAGCCTTATCGACAGATACCAAAGCATTCCTTGAAACCTCAGAAGCATTATTTATCTGGCCGGATATTTCCCGAACCGATGCGGTCATTTCTTCTGCCGCACTGGCCACAAGCTGAACATTCTGTCCGGCCTGATTGGTTGCGGCTGCGGCGGCTATTGATTCCTGCTTCATACCATCCGCAGAATCGCTCATAGATTTGGATGTTGCGTTTAATTCTGTGGCCGCACTGGAAACCGTAGACAAAACATTGCCAACCCGGTCTTCAAATCGCTGAGCCATCTCCAAACGGTCTGCCAAATTCTTTCTTTTGGCATCTTCTTCCCGCGTCCGGACTTCTTCCCGCTTCTTCATCTCATAATTTTTGTCTGAGAGCTGCTTACGTTCTTCGGCTACCACCAACGCAGCACGGGATTCTTCAGCTTCTTTTTCCAATTTCAGCCGTTGAATACCACTGGCTTTAAACACATTAACCGCATCCGCCATCGCCCCGATCTCATCGTTGCGGCCAACACCTGGAATCGTAATATTCAAATTACCCTCGGACATGTCTTTCATTGTTTTGGTCATGGATGACAACGGCGATGTCACGCTATTACTGACGTAATAAGTCATCGCGGACAAAATAATGCCAAGTAAAATCATACAAAATATTAAATTGCGCGTTGTTACCGCTTGGGCGGACAACTGTTCATCAATATTGACATCAACCGCCAATATTCCCCTGACATCATTCAATTTCCAGTCATTCTTTGGGGTCTGGGCATGGGAGTTATGACAACTGACGCAGGCCTGTGCGACCATACGGTCCGGGATGGCCACTCTAACAATTGAAGTACCATTTTTTTCCAGTGTTTCCGTATAGATTTCTCCCTGTCCCGAAGAAAGATAATCCCAGGCTGTTTGCTGAAACTCATCCAACACTCTGTCCTTGCGATTTGGAAAGGGAAAGCCGCTAAAAAGCGCCAGTGTCGTACGTTCCTGAGCCATGTCGGCGCTCAAATCATGGATCATAGTTGCGGGCAGAGGAATCGCTTTCTGGTCACCCTTATGGTGTATTGCCGGATGAAGGTTTCCATCCTGAAGCACTTTGGCAATTATATTCTTGGTATAATAGGCTCTGACCATCTTGAATTGCTTTACGGTCTGCTCCGCGTTTCGAATACTATCAAGCTTGACATTATTAGCCATATAACCGGGCAAAAAGGTCCCCACTAGAATTATGGCAAAAATCATTAATATTGGGGCGGGTAAAATGAGTTTCCATTTAACGGAACTATTAAACAGGGTTATAAAATTCATGTGACTCTCCTACAAACAGAATTTCATTACAAAAAAAGCCTATATCTTTTGGCTATACTACTCGTCTTTTTTAGTACGAATTGAATTAAATATTAGTTAAGGGTAATGATCTAATTGACATATTTGGAAACCAACTTCGATAATCAAAAAATACATATGCCATTCCTCGCCCAAAACAAAGGCCCACTCCCCTTACCTATCGCCGTTAAAATGATCCCGGAAACGAAAATAACTTTTTCTCTTGCCAACAATCACTTATAAGAATTGCATGGCTGATAAAATACAAAAATATACATCGCTCCGGGATTTCATTGCACATCTGGAGAAGCAAGGACGGCTGGTACGGGTCACGGAACCTGTCAGCACCGAGCTTGAAATGACCGAAATTCAAACCCGCGTCCTCGCTGAAGGTGGGCCGGCAATCCTGTTTGAAAATGTCATCACTGCCGATGGCCGGAAAAGCGACATGCCCGTTCTGGTTAACCTTTTTGGCACCGTTGAACGGGTGGCATGGGGCATGGGGAGGACCCCGTCCACTCTGCGGGACCTTGGAGAAACCATGGCGTTTCTCCGCCAACCCGAACCGCCGGCCGGTTTTAAAGATGCTATAAAAATGCTGCCTATCCTGAAGCAAGCTATGAATGCCCGGCCCAAGACCGTTAAAAAGGCTCCGGTCCATGAGGTTGTCCTCACCGGTGATGATATTGACCTTGGCCTGCTTCCCGTCCAAGGCTGCTGGCCTGGCGAACCTGCACCACTGATCACATGGCCCCTTGTCGTTACCAAAGGGCCAAGCACATCCCGGGAAGATGATTTCAATCTGGGCATATACCGCATGCAGGTACTGAACAAAAAACAGACCTTGATGCGGTGGTTAAAACATCGGGGCGGCGCACAGCATTTCCGCCGCTGGAAACAGAAAAAATCAGAGCCTCTGCCTGTTGCTGTCGTTCTTGGGGCAGACCCCGCCACCATATTGGCCGCTGTGACTCCCGTGCCGGATACGCTGTCCGAATATCAATTCGCCGGATTAATGCGCGGCAAGAAAACCGAGCTTGTGGCCTGTAAAACAGTTCCGCTCAAGGTGCCTGCCACTGCTGAAATCGTATTAGAAGGCCATATCTCGCTGGACGATTACCGGGACGAAGGCCCCTACGGCGACCACACCGGATATTACAATAGTGTGGAACAATTCCCGGTCTTTACGATCTCTGCCATCACCATGCGCCGCGACCCCATATATCTGTCGACTTATACTGGCAGGCCGCCGGATGAGCCTTCTGTCTTGGGAGAAGCCCTGAACGAAGTCTTCATTCCTCTGCTGCAACAACAATTCCCCGAAATTGTCGATCTCTGGTTACCGCCGGAGGGATGCTCTTACCGCATTGCGGTCATCTCCATCAAGAAAGGCTATGCCGGACATGCCAAGCGGATCATGATGGGAACATGGTCCTACCTGCGTCAATTCATGTATACCAAATTTATCATTGTGGTTGATGACGACATCAATTGCCGGGACTGGAAAGACGTTATGTGGGCCATGTCAACGCGCATGGACCCAGTTCGCGATACGACACTGATTGAAAATACGCCCATCGATTATCTGGATTTTGCGTCACCTGTATCAGGGCTCGGCGGTAAGATTGGTCTGGATGCCACCAATAAATTTCCCGGTGAAAGCAACCGGGAATGGGGTACGGAAATTGCCATGGATCAGGATATTATCGACCGGGTAACGGAAAAATGGCATAAGCTCAATCTCCCCACCTCTGGCACGCCCATATGGAAAAATAAAGAAAATGACTGATAAACAAGAACTACATGAACAAT
>JAESRB010000053.1 GCA_016764855.1 Emcibacter sp. | reverse complement strand
GAATAACCTTCCAATTATATAATTATTGGTTTGGGTTAGCGGATGACTGCGGCATTCCCTCTTTAACATCCTTAAACCCAGACGACATTGCCCCCTATAAGAATAACATGGTTCTGATTGATCTGCGGGACACCAAAGATGAGCCAACTTTACAGGTTATAGGACAACTTCTGAGTCAAGACCTGGATATGGACTTGAGCCTCAAAGGCATAAGCGAAATTCCCCGCCGAACCCTACTCAGCAGGATCACCGATCACTATATGGAGGTTCTGGCCAATAAGTCGCCCATATCTTTTGATGCGGAATTTCTAAATAAAGAACACAAGAAAATTTTCTATCGTGGCATTCTTCTGCCCTTTAGCGACGATGGCCAGAGTATCAATTTCATTCTTGGTGCCATTCGCTGGATTAGTGAGGAAGAGGCCAAGGACAAAGCAGACCGCCCTACAGAAGATGGCATTGCCCTCCCAGAAGTCCTCCCCCAAGATCCTCCTGAAGAACATTCTGAAGAATCCTCAAAAGACCTTGATAAACAGCTTGAGAAAATACCAGAAACAGAAGAGCTTGAGGAAGTATCCGAAAATGTGACCGCAGCAGCACTTCAGGAGCCTGAAGAACCTCAAAAAATAGCAGAATCTCAGGAACTCCCGAAAAACCAAAAACCAAAAGAACCAGCAAAACGCGAAGAAATCATTGAAAACCCAGAAAACGGCTCCCTCATTCTGGATCACCTGGCCCGATGCCGCACTTTGGTGCAGGGACAAAAGCCAACGGACCAACGATCCCGCCGGTCTTTATATGAAGCCTTGGGCGCTATTCTTGATTTTCACGACTTTTGTCTTGCATGCCCGGACAGTTATCGTGAACTTTTGACAACGGAGGGGTTGAAAAGCCAAAAACGCGCCCCCTTCACGCCAACCTTGAAATTATGCTTTGGTCGGGATTATGACAAAACCCGACTGACAGAATATGCTGCGGCGTTATCCTTTGCCCGAAAAAACAACCAAAATGGCAAAAGCCTGCCAGACTTTCTTGAAGATTTTCCAGGCGGCATCAAAGGCTGTGTCCGGGAAGAAAGGGAAAGTCGGGAAAAAAATAGCGATGCCGCCCCTAAGGCCACCGCTATCCCACAAGTCAAGATCAAAGAAATGCCCTGCCTAGCCTCATTTGATATACCAGAAGATATCAAAAATGACATGGAAGACGATCAGGACATATGCCTCTTGCTTGCACAACGAAACGGCACACAAATCAACATCATAAAAATAATCAAAAAAGACGAAAAAATCATCGGCACCATACTGAAACGTATGGCAACAGACCCTTGAGAATATAAAAAAACAAACTGAACATAATTTAAAGACATAAAAAGTGACTACGAGGACAAAAACGTGACTATTCAAACACAAAAGAAACTCAGAATTGATGCCATTGCTGATTTCGCAGCTGAACGCCTAAAGTCTGATAATTCAGATGAACTCATCCAGTTCATTCGAGACATGTATCAATATGCTGCTCTTGAAGAGTTATCCAATCGTCCCATTGACGAGCTTTATGCTGCGGCCTTTTCCCTGTGGAAATTTTGTGATCAAAGAGACCCGAATAGCTGGAAAATAAAAGTCTTCAATCCCACATTGGAAGAACATGGCTGGCCCGCCACCCACACGATAATTCAAATTGCCAACGATGATATGCCATTCCTGCTGGATTCCATCACATCCAACCTATTGGAAGACGGCAATGATTTACATATGCTGGTTCATCCCATCATATCCTGTGTGCGCGACAAAAACGGTAAAAAGATTCCGGCAAAAGACAGCGCCAAAGGTGATAAAAAAATCACCGAGTCCATCATGCATATTGAAATCACCGCCATGACGGACCCGAAACAAATCGCGGCCATGGAAAGTAAATTAAATAATATATTATCCTTCATTCGAGCCGCCATTGATGATTGGAAAATCATGCTGGGCAAGATGGATGATGTGAGCAAAAACCTTGCCGCCGTCCCGAAAACAGCCGTTGACCCTAAACAAACCAAAGAAGCCATCAGATTCCTAAAGTGGCTTAAAGATGATAATTTTACCATCCTTGGCTACCGGGAATATTTCCATAACACCAAAGACAGCAAAAAAATCGGCGAAGGATATGGCATACTCCGGGACCCCAATGTCTTTGTATTAAAGGGCCCCAAAGGATTGGTCCCAGCTTCGCCCGAAGTAGAATATTTCATGGAACAGCCCCAAGCCATATTGATCACAAAGGCCAATGTGAAATCTTTGGTCCACCGTGTTGTTCATATGGATTATATCGGTTTCAAGAAATATGACAAAAAAGGTGCCGTGGTCAGCGAGATCCGTTTCATCGGCCTGTTTACCGCCCAATCCTATAACCAACGCGCAGAAACCGTGCCCTATCTGGACCGGAAAGTACGCCATGTTGTTGAGGCCTCCGGCTTTACTGCCAACAGCCATGATGGCCGTGCCCTGATGCATATTCTGGAAACCCTGCCCAGAGACGAATTATTCCAAATCGACGAGGAACATCTGCGTGATACCGCCATCGGTATTCTCCATTTAAAAGTCATGCCCCGCTGTCAGGCATTCATACGTAAAGACCGGTTTGAACGTTATGTCTCTGCCTTGGTTTATGTCCCTCGGGATATGTATGATTCCACTCTTCGAGGCAAAGTGGAAAGAATCCTGTGCGAGGCCTTTAATGGTGAAATATCCTCCCATTACGCCCAATTGAGCAACGAGAGAATCGCCCGCTGGCATTTTATCATCCGCACCACCCCCGGAAATGTTCCCGCCCCCGATACCGCCAGCATCAACAAACGTCTGGCAGAAGTCGCCCAACGCTGGAATGATCATCTGCATGAAGTTCTCAGCGACCGCTGGGGCGAAGAGGTCGGCACCACGCTGTTCCGCAAATACAACCGGTCATTTTCCACCTCTTACCGGGAACATTTTGATCCGCGCTTTAGTGTGACCGATATTGAAAAGCTGGAAAAACTGCCCGAAAGTCAGAATATCCAATTTAACTTCTATCGCCGGGCCGAAGATCCCGATCATGCCATCCGGTTGAAAATATATACCAGTGGTCAGACAATCGCGCTCAGCGACTGTCTTCCCATGTTGGAAAACCTTGGCCTGCGTGTTATCGAAGAAAACGCCTTTTCTGTCCTGATCACAAAGAATGACGAGCCCGCAACCCACACTATCCATGACTTTTATCTGGAAGACCCGATCCAATGTACTTTTGATCTATCCATTATCAAAGAACGCCTGGAAAATACCCTGCGTATGGTCTGGATCGAAAGCATAGATAATGACGGCTTTAACAAATTAGTCCTGCGGGCGGGCTTGACCTACCGTCAGGTTCTCATCCTGAGAATTTACAGCAAGTATCTGCGTCAACTCAGCCTGTCCTACAGCGAAACCTACATGCAGGATACCTTGACCCAATATTGGGAAACCGCACGGGATTTGGCCAATTTATTCGAAGTGAACTTTGCCCTGACCCTGCCCGAAGGCATCAACCGCGACGAAGAAAACGTCCGGTTAGAAAAAAATATCCGCAGCCAACTGGAAAAAGTGGATAGTCTGGATCAGGATCGCATGCTGCGCAGTTACCTCAATGTGATCACAAGTTCCCTGCGAACCAATTTCTATCAAAATGAAGAAGATGGCAGCAACAAACCTTATGTTTCCATCAAAATCAATAGCCGCAATGTTCGGGAAGCCCCGAAACCCCGGCCTTTTGCGGAAATTTTTGTCTATTCCCCCCGGATCGAGGGTGTTCACCTGCGTTTCGGCCCTGTGGCCCGTGGTGGTTTGCGCTGGTCCGATCGGCGCGAAGATTATCGCACCGAAGTCCTTGGCCTTGTCAAAGCACAACAAGTCAAGAATACCGTCATCGTTCCCGTAGGAGCGAAAGGTGGTTTTGTACCAAAGAAAATACCCGCTAACGCCAACCGGGAAGAAACACTGGAAGAAGGTATTGCCTGTTACAAAACCTTTATCTCCGGCCTGTTGGACATCACAGACAATCTGAAAGACAATGATGTAATCCCGCCTAAGGATGTCGTACGCCGGGATGGGGATGATGCCTATCTGGTTGTGGCCGCAGATAAAGGCACAGCCACATTTTCCGATATCGCCAACGGTTTGGCCCATGATTATGGTTTCTGGCTAAATGATGCTTTTGCCTCTGGCGGCTCCAACGGATATGACCATAAGAAAATGGGCATCACAGCCAAAGGTGCCTGGGTTTCCGTCCAACGTCATTTTCGGGAAAAAGACATTAATGTCCAGACAGATTCCATTACCATTGCCGGTATTGGCGATATGTCCGGCGATGTTTTCGGCAATGGTCTTCTTTGTTCCGAGGCTGTCAAATTGGTCGCAGCCTTTGACCACCGGGATATCTTTATCGACCCAGACCCAGACCCGGCCACAAGCTTTAAGGAAAGACAGCGTTTGTTCGATCTGCCCCGCTCCAGCTGGCAGGATTATAACAGCAAACTGATGTCCAGAGGCGGCGGAATTTTTAGCCGGAGAGCTAAATCCATCCCCTTAAGCACGGAAATCAAAGACCTTCTGGCCTTCCCTGCGTCGCAAGAAACCGCCACCCCCAATGAAATCATGCAAGCTATCCTGAAATCACGGACTGACCTACTCTGGTTTGGCGGCATTGGCACCTATATCAAATCCTCCCGCGAGAATAATTCTCAGGTTGGGGACCGGGCCAATGATGCCATCCGTATTAACGGGAAAGAGCTGAACTGTACGGTCGTCGCCGAGGGTGGTAACCTTGCCTGTACTCAACGGGGTCGCATCGAATATTGCCTCAACGGTGGCCTGATCAATACGGACGCCGTTGATAACTCTGCTGGTGTGGATTGTTCCGATAATGAAGTGAATATCAAAATCCTGCTGAACGCTCTGGTACAGGATGGCAAGCTGACCCCAAAACAACGGGATATGCTGTTAGTAGAAATGACCGATGAAGTCGGTAAAATTGTCCTCAACGACAATTATCTGCAAACACAGGCCATCAGCCTCGCCCGCTCAAGCAGCATTCAGGAATTGGACAGTTTTATTCGTTTCATAGGTGACTTAGAAAAAACAGCACATCTGGATCGGGAGTTGGAATTCTTACCTTCTGATGATGAGCTGATTGAACGCACCGAAGAAGAATTAGGTCTAACCCGACCGGAAATTGCCGTATTGGTCGCCTATGCTAAAATGGGACTTTATGATGAACTGATGGCCAGCGATATTCTGGATGATCCTTATCTTAATAAATATCTGATCCGGGCCTTCCCGAAACAACTGCGGGAGAGATATGTCGAAGATATTTGCAAACATCAACTAAAGCGCGACATCATTGCCAAAGAAATGTGTAATGAAATTGTCAACCGGGGTGGTATTCAGGCCATCAAAGAAGAAACCGGTGCTATGGCCGCTGATATTGCCCGGGCTTCCCTTCTGGCCAATGAAGTCTTTGGACTTTCGGCCCTTTATGAAAAGATCGAAAATCTGGACTATGTAGTGCCCGCCACCATACAGATGTTGATGCTGATGGATGTGGAGGCCTTTGCCCGTCGCCAAACCATCTGGTTCCTGAATAATACCGACGCCAGCCGACCCCTTGATGATGTGATCAATCAATTCCGGCCCGGTATTCAAGAATTATTCGACATGCCGGTTGTGGTTCATAATCAGAATGAAGAAAGCCTGAAATGCAAAATTGCCATGTATTGCGAACAGCAGGTCGACGATGAACTGGCGACCCATATTGCCAATTTGGAGCTGAAAATTGCCGCCTGTGACATTGTTATGGTGGGCAAGGATATGAATATCCCTGTGACCGATGTTGCCCGGGCCTATTTCTTGCTAGGTGATGAAATCGGCTTTGACTGGTTACGAGCAGAAGCCGAATTGGTGGAATCTTCTGACCACTGGGACCGTCTGGCCACCAACAGTGTGCTGGCCGACCTTCTGGATCAGCAGAAAAACCTTACCCGTACGGCCTTAACCGATTTAAATGGCGCGGACAGTATCGACGCGGCGCAGGCATGGCTTGGTAAAGTGGAACATTCCACCAACCGCATTCAAAAGCTTATCCATGATTTCCAAGCCTCAGGCCGTATCAACGTCACAAAACTGGGCTTCGCCGCCCGGCAAATCCGGAATGTGATTATAGATTAAAGGGATTTTATTGTGGTTTAGGACGGAGAGTTGGTGTTTTTGTTTTTTGGCCTCAAGCGCCGGCGCGCCGCTCAGACTAGCCTCGCATAAGCTCGGGCGCGCACTTGCGCTTGCCTCAGCCTTGATGGCTTCGGATTGGAGTATTCTCTGGCTGAGGGTCGAGGAGCGGCATCTCTTTTCTTAGTTTACCCAGAAAGGCCTCAATAACCGGAGCCGACTAGGCGAAGACAAGGCCAAAGGCCGCCCGAGTTAATACGAGGATGAGCCTGAGCGGAGCGCCGGCGCTTGAGGCTAAACTAATAAACCCGGAGCCGACTAGGCGGAGGCAAGGCCAAGCGGCCGCCCGAGTTAATACGAGGCTAAGCCTGAGCGGAGCGCCGGCGCTTGAGGCTAAACTAATAAACCTGGAGCCGACCAGGCGAAGGCAAGGCCAAGCGGCCGCCCGAGCTTATGCGAGGCTAGCCTGAGCGGAGCGCCGGCGCTTGAGGCTAAACTAAAAAATCTAACCCCTAAACACCAACTCTCCGCCAAAAAACTTAATGTTTAAAGTGGCGCATTCCGGTCATGACCATGGCAAGACCACGTTCGTTAGCGGCGGCGATTACTTCATCATCACGCATGGAACCACCGGGCTGAATAACGGCTGTTACGCCCGCTTCTGCCGCGTGGATCAAGCCATCTGCAAAGGGGAAGAAGGCATCGGATGCCACTACGGACCCTTTGGTCATATTCTCTGTAAAACCTGCAACATCACTGGCATCCTGTGCTTTACGAACAGCAACACGAGCACTATCCACCCGGCTCATCTGTCCGGCACCGATACCAACGGTCGCACCATCTTTCACATAAATAATGGCATTGGATTTCACATGCTTACACACTGTAAAGGCAAACAACAGGTCCTGTAATTCCTGTTCTGTTGGTTGACGTTCCGTAACCACTTTCAAATCCGCCAATGTTATCTTGCCATTATCCCGGCCCTGTAGCAGATAACCGCCTGCAACTGATTTAATAGTTTGTCCCACGGACCGTGGATCGGCAAGGCCACCGGTAAGCAGCAAACGCAAGTTTTTCTTAGCCGATAATATTTCCAAGGCTTTCTCATCCGCATCAGGCGCAATCACAACTTCGGTAAAGACCTTGACAATTTCCTCTGCCGTGGCCCCATCCAATGTCCCGTTCAGGGCAATGATACCGCCAAAAGCACTGGTCTGGTCACACAGAAAGGCTTTTTTATAGGCCTCTATCATGGTTTCGCCTTGAGCCACACCACAAGGATTAGCATGTTTGATAATCGCCACGGCCGGACCGGAAGCCACATCAAATTCGCTGACCAATTCAAAGGCCGCATCCGTATCATTCAGGTTATTATAGCTTAATTCCTTACCCTGAATTTGTTTGGCTGTGGCAATGCCTGCGCGTTCCGTACGATTAACGTAAAAGGCCGCGTCCTGATGAGGGTTCTCACCGTAGCGCAATGTCTGTTGACGGGTGGCCGTAATATTGATCCGGTCAGGATAGGCTTCCCCAAGCTGTGCCGCAAACCATGCGGAAATTGCCGCATCATAAGCTCCGGTCCGAGCAAAAGCCGTGGCCGCCAAACGACGACGTAATTCCGGCGATGTCGCACCGTTATTTTCCTGCATAGAGATTTTAACCGCCTCATAGTCCCCGGCTTCAACAACCACGGTAACAAAACGGTGATTTTTGGAAGCGGACCGGATCATCGCCGGACCACCAATATCGATATTCTCGATACAGGTATCAAAATCCGCACCTTTTTCAACAGTTTCTTCAAAGGGGTAAAGATTAACCACCAACAGATCTATCTCGGCAATCTTATGGTCAGTCAGTGATTTTACATGGGCGTCATTATCACGCAACGCCAAAAGACCGCCGTGTATTGTCGGGTGCAATGTCTTTACCCGGCCATCCATCATTTCAGGAAAGCCCGTATGATCAGACACTTCTGTCACCTGAACGCCCGCATCGGCCAATGCCTTTGCCGTACCGCCAGTGGACAGAATTTCCACGCCCTGCTCTGCCAGGAATTTCCCGAATTCAACCAAACCCGTTTTGTCGGATACGGATAATAATGCCCGTTTGATTGGTGCCATAATTTTGTCGCTCATAACGCTGTCCCATAAGATGAATTTACAGGTTTACGACCTAATGGATCAGCCCGGTTCCCGCAAGCAAAAAATGGAAATATAAATCAATCCCGGCTTTCTATCCGTCGCAGTGACCATTTTATCACGGTTTTGGCCTCTATCACAGGGCCGGAGATCACAATTTGACGGCAATTTTGCCGCCGTCCCCCTGCGCCCATATACAGGCTTTCTTCCAGTGATAATTCCCCGCCCGAACATTGAAATTGCCAAAATTCCGTCCCGGATAATCGCAACAACAGCCGATCGGCTCCCCCTTGACGGCTTAACGTAATATCCGGGTGAATATGAAAACGCACATCAAAATTCACAGGCCCCTCCACCCGTTTCCGCGCATTACCCTGCTCTTCTAGAATATCTTCGCCCCGGATATCACAGCCGGTTTCATTCATATAGATAGACCGATGATGCATAAGACCAAAACGTGCCAGATACCCATCATGGCTCGTCTCCAAAAGATTATGACCCTTTTCTATAGTCAAGTTGCTATTCACCACAGAGGGCGCTCGGCCAATCAGACCATCTTCCCGGATTTCGCTGGAATTTTTATCGTTGAGAACAAGCGTTGAATGGGCTGCTGTCGAACGGGACAACATATGAAGATCCGCCTCAACCCCGCCGGACAGCGCATTGCCCCGGCCACAATTAACGATCAATCTTTGTTTTCCAACGCTCATTTCAAAGGATAACGTCCCCGCGTGACCATGACGGCTCATCCCCACATCTGCTGGTGGACCTGTATCCTGAATAAGAATGGTTGATCCCTGCTCAAGTCGTCTAAAACCACTTTTCTCCCCATTAGATGAGGGATGTTCGGAATATAATTCTTCTGAAAGAGCAATGGTTGCTGCAATATCTTTGGCATCCTGTCCACTGGCCCCATTGAACAGCGACAAGCGGCCATCCCCCTGTAACAGATTTTTCAACATGGCTGTCATGCGCCCAATAGCCGCATCCAGTTTATCCGGAATTTCATGACCCATCGTACGGTAAGACAGACGGATCATCAGAAAATCCCGTAAAATCCGATAGAGTTCCTCTGGGTTACGACTGCTTACCCCGCCATCTGCAAAAATATCCTGGCTCACCGCCCGGTTCAATAAACCAGTACCTTTTTTTAACCAATTTTCACCGTAAGGGATGTATAGACCCGCCAGAATAAGCCCGCCAATGACCTGCATTCGGGGTAAGGCCCGCAATTCCTCATCCCCCACATGATAAAGATGCCGGGCCTGTCGGGCGAGGCAATTCAACAGCTTGCTGCGATAGACAAGATCATTGCTGTCCATGATCAACGGCGCATAGGCCATCCAGTTTATGATACGCTGGCCGATAACCTCGGGCCGCCAGGCCTGCTCATCCCATTGGTCGAACATCTGTAACCAGCTCGCCACAAGGTCCATCGCCCGATGCCGTGCGGCCTTACGGTCTACCACCCGGTCCAGATCACGCAACCAGCCAAAGCCATGTATATGCTGTTGCCACAAGGGGTTTAGAGTGGCATTAGAATTGAGGTGAGCGGCCTGCCAAATTTCCTGCGCCTGCCATTTTCCGTCTTCATGATCCGGGTTTCGGAGTATTTGCCCCTGACAATAAAAACGCCCGGACAGGATATGCGCCCCGGCGGCCACGGTGCCGGTCCAGGGGTCTTTTGGCGTTCCCAAAAGGCGCAGGGGATGTTTGCCTTTCAAGCGCAGTTCATGGTACCGACTGGCGTAACTAGCTTTTTCTATTACCTTTTTCAGCCGTTCTCGAACTTTCTGGGAGAAAGATCTATCAGACTGACGCCGGCTTTGTACCATATTTATTCACCACGAAGATTACGAATATTGACCTCATATTGAGACGGTCCACCGGTAAAGGTT
>JAESRB010000052.1 GCA_016764855.1 Emcibacter sp. | reverse complement strand
GATCCGGCCTTGGCCAGCAGTATCTTTGTGACAACGATAACGGACGTGATCGGTTTCTTCGCTTTTCTTGGTCTGGCGTCAATTTTCCTTATGTAAGAGTGCTATGACGGTTCATATCTTAAAACTATGTGTTGGCATTGACAGTGTTGAACATTTGATAGAAGTCCGAAAGGGCCGGGAGCAGATGTTACCGGATGGCAGGCCTTATAATTATCATATCACCCGTTCTCGTCCGCGCCGAGCAGAAGAAATTCTGGATAATGGCTCAATATATTGGATCATTAAGGGGTTCATACAGGTTCGTCAGCTGATTATAGCTCTGGACCAAGTGGAAACGGACACCGGTGTAAAATGTAAATTTATACTTGATACAAAGCTTGTTCGCACAGAAGGGCAGCCTAGACGCCCGCATCAGGGCTGGAGATATTTGGACGCAGGGGACGTGCCGCGGGATATCGCAGAGGGGCAGCATGTGGATAATATGCCCCGCGAGCTTTCGGCAAAGCTGCGGGAAATGGGTTTGTTATAGATCGTTCTGGATAGAGCCTTAAAGGGATATCTTGAGGGGCATATTATCGATCAAGCGTGTTTTGCCAATGACGGCTGCGACAAAAATCCGGGCTGAAATAGGTGAGGGGCCTGCCGTAGTTTGGTGCAGGGACTCCAGAGTGTCAGACTGGCGGATCTCCAGATATTGAACCTCTTTAAAGCCAGCGTCCAACAGACGTTGAGTGCCATTTTTCAGGGCTTCTTCAATGGTCAGGCTACCGCCTTCGATCTCATTAATTATGCGGTTTAGAGTGTTGGGTATTTCCAGTGCAATTTGTCGCTCTTCCGCGCTCATATAGACATTACGTGACGAAGTTGCTAGGCCATCGTTATCTCGGATTAATGTGCCGTATATGATCTCAGTGGGAATATCGAGGTCTTTGGCCAGCTGTTTCAAAACTGCATATTGCTGAAAGTCTTTTTCGCCAAATATTGCAACATCGGGCAGGCATTGCAGTAAAAGCTTCGTGACGACTGTTGTTACCCCGTCGAAATGTCCGGGGCGGTTGGCGGCGCACAGTCCTTCGGTGATTTTAGAGACAGATACATTGGTCAGGAAGCCTTCGGGGTAGATTTCGCTGACTGCTGGGGTATAGAGCAGGTCCGTATTCACCTGCTCCAGTTTCTCAATATCAGCAGCTTCCGATCTGGGATATTTATTGAAATCCTCATTGGGGCCAAATTGTTTGGGGTTAACGAAAATACTGACAACCACTTTGTCCACATGCTTTTGTATTTCAGTAATCAGAGATAAATGGCCGTGATGAAGTGCCCCCATAGTAGGCACCATACCGACAGTTAATCCGTCCATATGCCATTCCCGAACCTGAGCGCGAAGTTCTTTTTTTGAGCGAAGAATTTGGACAGAGGATGTTGTCATATTTGATCCTGTTATTGGCTGTTTTCCAATCGGGCGACATTGAAGTCTGTCAATTTATTAACCCGAATTATATTTTTGATCTTTTCTACATATTCCTGACCCTCTTCTGAATAGTGGGTCAGTGTTTCTACTAAAGGAATAACGTCAATGATTTGATCATCTCTAAAGGCACGCCTTTCCATGCGTAGTGCGGTATATGCTTTGTGCGTGTTCAAGTTTATCATATAACTTTCAACGGCTTCTATGACATACTTAAAGCATTTCATGCGGTGTGTTTTGCCTTGTGCCCGTTCAGCAGGGACCATGCCGCATCCATTTCCCCAAGTCCATTGACCGTATAGGGCGTTGCCTTGCTGCGCAAACCGTGAGGTGCCCCAACCACTTTCCTGTGCAGCCTGCGCAAGAGCCAGTTCAGGGGGAATAATATTCATTCTGATGAGCAATTCGTCGAGAGTATCTTCTGTGCGTGTAACAAAGTCCTGAATATCTCGAATTTTAACCTTATATTGCACCATTTTTTTGGTTAACCAAAAATATTCAGGTTCTGTTACATCCGCACTAATTGTGATTTTTAGGATGATTTTTTTGAGTCTTTTTCGGTCCTCTCGAATAGTCTCATTTACCTTTAAAATCGGGGGGAGAAGTGTGGAGAAAAATAATTCTTTTTTTATGCGGGTATTTTTTATGCGTGTCAGTTCACGGGGCATAGTGGCAAAATAAATTTCAGGGACCGTCGATTTATTTTGTCTGATTTTATTTATGTCAAACCCATAGGCCGCCAGTATTTTTAAGGCATAGACCCCTTCGGGTAATGAGATATTCTTGACCAACTCTATGGGGGAGTGATATTGTTTGCTCTTTAGTATTTGCCAGTTGGCTAGTTGAATCGGGCCGCCAATTAAAAACACTGTTGCAATGAAGATTAGAATAGTGTCTTTGATTGCGTTATGATTGTCCCGTGGGTGCATATTGGTCATTCGTATGATTGATCTTGGCGTCGGGCCAATTAATTAAGTTCAATAAGAATAGACAGTGTTATAATAAGATGTGCGTGAAAAAACCAGAGATTAGATTTGCAAACATCCATTTTCAGGAAATAAGGAAGCCATAATGGGTCAAGGGACAACGCAAAATGTTGCCGGTAAAAGTAATGCCGGAAAAACGCATATTATTGTGGTTGGCAATGAAAAGGGCGGATCAGGCAAGTCCACATCCGCTATGCATATTGTGATCAGCCTGCTGGAGCGGAATTACCGGGTGGTTATCATTGATCTGGATGCGCGGCAGAAGTCGCTTGCCCGTTATATTGAAAACCGTCAGGCTTATGCGGATCAGCATAATTTGAAATTAACAATGCCAGACGTTCATATTCTGGAGCGTGTAGAGGGCGGCACGACAGTAGAATTGGAACAGCAGGATGAGGTAAATTTCTCAAATCTGATTGATGGTTTAATGGGCAAATATGATTATATACTTATTGATTGTCCCGGAAGCGATAGCTATTTGTCCAGGCTTGCCCATATCTCTGCGGATACATTGATTACCCCGCTTAATGACAGTTTCGTTGATGTTGACCTGCTGGCTGTGGTTAACCCGGATACCTATAAGGTGGAAAAGCTTAGCCTATATAGCGAGATGGTCTGGGAAGCCCGTAAACGTCGGGCCATGAAAGACCGTGGCACTATCGATTGGATTGTGATGAGGAACCGTACATCTGCCCTTGATGCGAAAAATAAACGCCGGGTGCATGATGTTTTGACCCAATTACAAAAAAGGGTTGCCTTTCGCTATGTCCCCGGTTTTGGGGAGCGGGTGATTTACCGTGAATTATTTCCAAAAGGTTTGACACTTGTGGATTTTAAAAATAACGGTAATGAGAAGATGACCATGTCTCATGTGGCGGCTCGTCAAGAGATCAGACGGCTTATGGATGATTTGCAGCTACCCGGTTGGGATAAAGCGGCGGTTGCTGCGGCGGAATAGGAGTAGAAAATGCCATTTATCTTGATATTAGTTGGTTTTGTGTTTTTGCTTTATGTGATTTCACGTTTTATGACACAGTCGAAGTCCGATAAATTGAATAAAATATTTCGCTATGGCTTTGCCTTGATTCTTGGGCTGTTGGCATTTTTGATTTTGGTCCGGGGTAATATTGCCGTCAGCGGTATATTGGGATTGTTATCTTTTATGTCGGCGCAGGGCAGTCTTTGGAAGATTTTGATTCCCGGAGCAGAGAAGGGACGGGATAATGGTTTTGATCAGCGTAAAAAATCCTTTAAAGATGCCGGTTTTAACCGCACATCTATGACCAGGGACGAAGCCCTTGATATTCTTGGATTATCGGGCACTCCCGATCCGTCCGAAATTAAGGAATCCCATCACAAAATGATGCTTAAATTGCATCCTGATCAGGGGGATCGGACTATTTCGCATCCAAGCTTAATCAAGCGCGGGATATCCTGTTGTGACGTGCTAATACGCACTTTGTGAAGTTTTTGTTGCACTGCACAAAAAATATTTGACATTCCATAAACGTAAGCTTATATAAGGGGTAGAGTATTATGTTGCGTTGCACAATTTGTTATAGAATGTGATTATGAAAAGGATATGTCATGGCGACTGCGAAAAAAGCTACAGAAGACAAAACATTCAAGGCTGCACAGGAAACTGTTCAGGAAACGGTTAAGGCTGCACAGAAAACTGCACAGGACACTGTGAAGGTTGCGCAGGAAAACGTTCAGAAAGCTGTTAAGAAAGCACAGGACACTGCAGAAAAAACTGTAAAGACAGCGCAGAAAACTGTTGAAAAAACAGTTAAGTCTGCACAAGAAACTGCTGAGAAGGCCGTTAAAAAAGCCACAAGTAATCTTGGGGATGTTACGGAATTCAGTAAGGCGAATTATGAAGCGCTGGTTGCTTCTGGTGAAGTCGTTGCGAAAGTGGCTAAGACTGTTAATGCTGAATTTCTTGAAAATTCTAAAAAGGCCGTTGAAAAGAATATGTCAGATATGAAAGAATTATTTGCTGCTAAAACTCCGACTGAGTTTTTTAAGCTTCAGGCAAGTATTTTTAAAGCGCGTTACGAGGAAATCGTAAGTGAATCAACACGGGTAAGTGATGTCGTTGCAAAGAATGGAACACAGGTTGTTGAGCCATTAAAAGCGCGCTACGAGGAAGTTGCAGCCAAATATAACCTTTCTCAGGTTGGCTAAGGCTTAACCCTACAGCTTTATTCATACTGTCAAGAGTATCTGGGCCCGGCTTTATGTCGGGCTTTTTTTATGGACTTGTGTGTTGATCATCTATTCCAACTGGAAATTTTGATGTTTTAACGTTACATTAGGAGACATGGGATAAAATAGTCGCAGAATATACGATGAGCATGCAGCAAAAACAGCATTGAGCTGGAAAAGAATGCCAAGAAGGATAATTTTTAACCTGAATTATCGTTTGTGCCTTTAAATCTGCTTGGGACTTTCTATTTAATATAAATAACAGGGTCAACAATAGTAATGGCAGGTAAATGAGTGAAAATCAAAAGGACGACGATGACTATGGGAAAACAGGTGTTTTAACCAAAACACGCCCTAAGACTAAAAAGCCGTCCATGTATAAAGTTCTGATGTTGAATGACGATTACACCCCAATGGATTTCGTCGTTCATGTTCTTCTGACTTATTTTCAGAAAACAGAAGATGAGGCTGTGCAGGTCATGCTGAACGTGCATCAGAAGGGGGTCGGAATATGCGGTGTCTATAGTTTTGAAATAGCAGAAACCAAGGTCATGCAAGTGACCGATAATGCAAGACGTAACGAACATCCGCTTCAGTGTACTTTGGAAAAGGAGTAATCACTTATGCCAACATTTTCCCCTAATCTCGAACATACCCTTCACCGTGCTGTCGGCGAAGCTAATCTTCGCAAGCATGAATTTGCGACCTTAGAGCATTTATTATTTGGTCTACTGGATGATAAGGATGCGGTATCGGTACTCAGGGCATGTGATGTCAATGTGCGCCAGCTTCGAGCCGAAATAAAGGCTTACCTGGATGTAGAACTGGAGAATATTAAAACGGAGCAGGGCGGTGAGGCAAGTCCTACATCTGGTTTTCAGCGCGTTATCCAGCGATCAATTTTACATGTGCAAAGCTCTGGCCGGGAGGAAGTGACGGGGGCCAATGTACTTATTGCGCTGTTCTCAGAACGGGAAAGTCATGCGGTCTATTTCCTGCAGCAATATGATATGACCAGATTGGATGCGGTAAGCTATGTTTCCCATGGCTTGGCCAAGTCGTCCGGTAAAATCAGTGAGGAAGAAAGCCCCATTGGTGCAGAGGAAGATTTCGAAGAACAGGAAAAAGAAGAAACCGCACTGGAAAAATATTGTGTTGATCTGAATGAAAAAGCGCGTGCGGGCAAGATCGACAGATTGATCGGCCGTAAACATGAAGTTGAGCGGACGATCCAGATTTTATGCCGCCGTTCGAAAAATAACCCCCTTTACGTGGGGGATCCCGGCGTAGGGAAAACCGCGATTGCCGAGGGCTTGGCCCGTCATATTGTGGAGAAGAAAGTCCCGGAAGTTCTCCAAAATGCGACTATTTTTAGCCTTGATATGGGAACGCTGCTTGCTGGAACCCGGTATAGGGGGGATTTTGAGGAACGTTTGAAGGCGGTTATTTCCGAGATTGAAGAGCATGATGGTGCCATTCTGTTCATTGATGAAATTCATACAATCATTGGGGCTGGTGCCACCAGCGGCGGGGCTATGGATGCCTCCAACATGTTAAAACCTGCATTGTCGTCTGGGGCCATCCGTTGTATTGGTTCGACCACATATAAGGAATATCGGTCACATTTTGAAAAAGACCGCGCCTTGCTGAGAAGGTTTCAGAAGATTGATATCAAGGAACCAACGATTCCAGAGACCAAAGAAATTCTGAAAGGCCTTCGTAAATATTTTGAAGAACATCATGGCGTGAAATATAGCGACGATGTTATTGATGCTGCCGTGGATCTGTCATCCCGTCATATTACAGACCGGAAACAACCTGATAAATCTATTGATGTTATTGACGAAGTCGGGGCATCGCAGATGCTCTTACCGCCGGAGAAACGCAAAACTGATATCTCTATTGAGGATGTGGAGGTCGTGGTGTCTAAAATTGCCCGTATTCCGGCAAAGTCCGTTTCCAAGGATGATACTGCCGTTCTCGCCAGTATTAATACGGATTTGAAACGGGTCATATATGGACAGGATAAGGCCATTGAGGTTCTGACAGATGCCATAAAGCTGTCCAGAGCCGGTTTGAGACAAGATGATAAGCCAATCGGAAGTTATTTATTCTGTGGACCTACTGGCGTTGGTAAAACGGAAGTTACCAAACAAATGGCGAGCCTGTTGGGATTGGAATTACATCGGTTTGATATGTCCGAATATATGGAGCGGCATTCCGTATCTCGTCTGATCGGAGCGCCTCCCGGTTATGTAGGCTATGATCAGGGGGGACTGCTCACTGATGCTGTGGATCAGTCACCTCATTGTGTCATCTTGCTGGATGAGATCGAAAAAGCTCACCCAGATATCTATAATATCCTGTTGCAGGTTATGGATCATGGTCGGTTGACTGATAGTAATGGCAAGAAAATCGATTTCCGTAATGTTATTCTGGTGATGACCACTAACGCCGGGGCGATGGAGATGAGCAAAGAAGCTATTGGCTTTGGGGCCAGTGGTCGTGAGGGTGAGGATGAAGAAGCCATTAAAAAGCTGTTCACACCTGAATTCAGGAACCGGCTTGATGCCACTGTGCCCTTTAAAAGCCTGTCTATGGGGGTTATGGGACAAGTGGTTGAGAAATTCGTGCTGGAACTGGAAATGCAGTTGGAAGAGCGCAATGTGCATATCAGCCTGACGCCTGCGGCCAAAACCTGGCTTTCGGAAAAAGGATATGATCGGCTCTATGGGGCGCGGCCGCTTGCCCGGACGATCCAGGAATATATTAAGAAACCTCTGGCAAATGAGCTTCTGTTTGGCAAGCTGGTCAATGGTGGTGAGGTTCTGGTCCGCTTGAAAGAGGATAAATTGATCTTCGATATTGAGCCTGATTCCTCAGCCACACGGAAAATTACCGATGAAAGCTCTCATAAGCCAAAGGAATTTGTTAAATAAACCGTCATTTTTCGTTCATTTGGGATTCAGATAGGGCATAGTATAATCAGTTTTGGTGGAAAAACTTCATTTAAGGAAAAGACTGATGTTAGGAAAAATACTAATATTTATACTGTGTCTGAATCTGATCCCGGTTGCGGCAATGGCTGGCGGTAAAAATCAGGAAAAATTGACTAAGGCTCTGGAGAAATATGAAAAGACCGGAAAAATAGAAAATTGTATCCGGACAAATACTATCAAAAGAAGCAAAGTGATTGATGATTACAATATTCTTTTCATTATGAATGGAAAGAAGGCGTATCTGAACAGTTTGAAACACAGGTGTTCACGTTTGGGATTTGAAAAAGCCTTCAGTTATAAGCTGTATAATAATCGACTTTGTAATGTGGATATTATCACCGTTTTTGATTCATCCGGTGGGATACAGGGACCGTCCTGTGGCTTGGGTAAATTTATCGAATATAAAAAGAAACCCGTAGCAGAAAAGAAATAAGTCAGATATCTCTTTTCTTGAAAGGGGCGAAACTGGTCAAGACTTCCTTATTCTGAAGGATGGCCTCCCTCTCATGGGTTAAAAAATTGGCTATGGCGTCTCTGAAGGAGGGGTTAGTGATCCAATGAGCACTATGGGTTGACGTGGGCAGGTAGCCCCGGGCGAGCTTATGGTCGCCCTGTGCCCCGGCTTCTACCTTTTTAAGGCCATGTTTGATAGCGTAATCTATGGCCTGATAATAGCAGACTTCAAAATGAAGATATCGGTGATCCTCGATAGCGCCCCAATATCGACCGTAGAGAGTGTCGTCACTGATCAGGTTCATAGCACCCGCAATATATTTATTATTCCGTTTGCACATGATCAACAGAATACGATCCGATAATTTTTCGCTAAGAAGAGAGAAAAACTCTCTGTTTAAATAGGCTTGGCCCCATTTTCGATTGCTTGTATCCAGATAAAAAGAGAAATAATGATCCCAGTGATCTTCGGTTATATCTTTGCCGGAGAGATGTTCAATTTCAATATCATTAATGAGTGCTTGTTTTCTTTCTTTACGAATATTTTTCCGCTTGCGGGAGGAGAGGGCCGTCAAAAAATCCTCAAAAGATCTATATCCCTCATTTAGCCAGTGGAATTGCTGATCCAGCCGTTTAAGGAAGCCGCATTCGGCCATTAGCTCCCATTCCTCTTTTTCAGCAAATGTCACATGTAGTGAGGACACGCCAAGGGTCTTAGTCAAAGATAGAGCTGCGGTGAGTAAGTTCTTTTGTATGTCCGGTTGATTTTCTTCGCCGGGACGGACCAAGAGTTTAGCCCCTGTTACAGGCGTGAAAGGTATGGAGGATTGCAATTTGGGATAATATTGACCACCCGTATTATGCAGGGCATTGGCCCAGGCGTGATCAAACACATATTCGCCGTGAGAATGATTTTTCAGGTAAAGCGGCATAATGCCGACAATTTCCTTGTCTTTCCAGAGGGTAATATGTTGGGCCAGCCATCCCGTTTCTGCTGTAGCAGAGCCGCTATTCTCCAGAGCGCTGAGGAACTGATGGGACAGAAATGGATTGTGGCAGGTTATATCGTTAAAACAACAGCTGTTCCAATCCTGTTCTGAAATTTCAGACAGGCTGGTAATTATCCGGGGATGGTACATGTTCATAGCTTACAGGCTCAAGTTTTCATAGATACTATTGTTGGCATATTGTGTGGCTTTTTGTCTCAGTTCCTCTGTACGTACCGTCCATGTAAGCACGGTAATGCTCGTTGCCCGGCAGTATTCTGTAATCTCATTGGGCAGAGCTTTAATATCATAGGCAATAAAATCCACGTCCAGAGATTTTATCAGAGACTTTTGTGTTTTAAGGACAAAATAATCATCCGGCATTTCGCCGTTGTTTATGCTGGTGGCGACAAGTCCACGCAGAATATGAGGGGCGTTTTGTTGAAACCAGAGGATGATGTCTGGATAAAATGACATAATGGCAACGGGGCCGGTGTAATCCTGTATGTCATGGTAGACGGCCTCGGCAATTTGGATAGGCTGTTGCTGGTCGCCCTTAATCTCCATAAGCAGGGGGCAATCCTGGTCAGTTACTGTTAATAATTTTTCCAGGGTCGGAATATTATCTTCTGACCCTGTTAATTTGAAATTTGATAGCTGATGAGCCGTAAAATCTTGCAGTTTGCCTGTCTGTCCTGTCAATCTCTCAAGGGACATATCATGGAATATTATAGCCTTATTGTCCTGACTGAGCAGGATATCAAGCTCAATCCCATGTCCCTGCATATTGGCAGCGCGAAATGCAGACAAAGAGTTTTCCACATGCCCCGTGAGGGGGCCATGAAGGCCCCGGTGGGCAAAGGGGGTATCTGTCAAAATTTTATGAGACACTTTAAGAGATCTCTATAAGTGCATCAATTTCCACAGGAACATTAAGGGGGAGAGCATTGGTTCCTACTGCGGACCTAGAATGTCTGCCTGCATCGCCAAAAACCGCGACCATCAGGTCGGATGCACCGTTGACAATGGTGGGTTGGCCGGCAAAACCGTCAACACAATTTACAAAAGCGCCCAATTTTACAATGCGGACAATACGGCTAAGGTCACCGCCGCAGGCAGCCTTGGCCTGACTGATGATATTGATGGCACAAAGGCGGGCGGCTTTTACGGCGTCTTCTTCGTTCACTTCAACGCCGACTTTACCCAGGTAAGGGAATTTTCCTTGCCCATCCACAGGAATCTGACCGGATATAGACAGGAGGTTGCCCGTCTGTACGAAGGGGACATAATTAGCAACAGGGGCGACCGCATTGGGGAGCGTGATGCCAAGTTTTTCAAGGTTTTGTTCGTAGGTATTCGTCATATTCGTATTTTTCCTGTTATGGGGATTCTGCTTGGCAGGATACACTCCCTCATAAAAGAAGAAAAGGAAATAGACTAACGTCGGGACCGAATTGATTTGTTGTGATACATTTGATTATCGGCAATTCTTATAATGTCATCCAAATGTATGCCAGCGCAGATTTCGGCTATACCAAAGCTTGCTCGAACTGGAATCATGTGATCTTTATATCTGAATTTGGAAAAATTTAACTGTTGTTGGATGAAGTGGGTGCGATGTTTGCCACCCTTTAAGTCGGAATGCCTTAGCAGCAAGGCAAATTCATCTCCGCCAAGGCGGGCAGCATAATCGGTCTGTCGTATGGCAGAGAGCAAATGCGTTGCGACAAATTTTAATTTGGCATCACCGGCTGCGTGACCAAAGCGATCATTGACCTTTTTAAAGCCATCCAGATCAATATAGACAAATATGGCTGGCTCACCATGACGTTCCGCTGTGGCGACAGCATGGGCCAACTCCTGCATTATGCCTCTACGATTTAACAGTCCTGTCAGGGAGTCCGTAGATGTCATGACTTCGAGTTTTTCAATGCGGGCATGCTGCTCTGCGATTGTCTGTTCTGCTTCGACAACAAAATCCAGTATCTCCGCAAGTATAGCCCAATTTTTTGTGGAGAGGTTTTTGCCAGAAACTTGAAAATTCATGAGCAACTCATTAGTCAATTTGTTGATTTCATGTGTTGGAACGGCTTCATCTGTTTTCAAGGGAATGGTAAAATGATTCATGGTCATCCTTATGCGCTACTAAACCTGTTGATAACTTAGCAAGCATCGTGCCAATTCATAACCATTTGATTTAATTGAATAATAATATTTTTGATAAGTTTGATCGGTAAAAATTACCCGGCCAGTCAGGTAAAAAATCCCCTTTGTATGGTTAACGGGGATTAACCATAGGAGGTTGATAAAATTAAAGAAGTCGATTTTATAGGTTCAGCTCTTTCCGCTTGGCACGGGTAAGCTTTCGACAGATGATCTGGTAAGCGGTTTTGATATAGTCTTGAATATCATCATCATTCATGGCGTCTGCGGTTTTGATTTGTACCCATTTAGCACGGGCGAGATAGGGCGCCGGGGTAATGTCTGGCAATTCACAGAGGATATGGTAGCTGAGGTCTGAGCATTTAAAGCTGATTTTTTGTTGTTCCCCAGTCCCCCAATGAGAACATATGGCAAAAATTTTGCCGCCGACTTTCCAGACAGAGGCACCGCCCCATTGTACAACGTGGGTAACAGAAGTGAGGCTACTGCAATAATTGTCGAATTCTTCGCGGATCATTTTATGTCAAATTTTCAGATATTCCCGAATGACCTGTTCAATGTGTGACCAGTCCCGGCACCTATGATGACAGTGTTTTGACTTTTCTTCAATATCACTCAATTGAGTATTAGCAATATATTGAATTCGGAAGGTATCAGGTACATAGCGGGCGACGGATTCATGATGATGGGAAATGTCATCAATGAAGATCAATTTTTCCGAGGTAAGTTTGCGAATGGCCTTCATGACCGGTCCTTTGGGACCGCTGCTGGAGATCATGGGATAGTTAAGACCTTGATCCCTTAATAGCTTACGCCGACGATCCGCATAATCATGTGGGATATTGGTAAGTATAACAATGTCACAAAATTCGGACAGATTTTTCAGATGTTTATGGACATTTTTGACCAGAGGTTGTTTTTCCACATAGTGGTCAAAATAATCATCAATGAGTTCTTTAAATAGATCGCTATTTACCGGTTCGTCATTTTTCAGATATTTGATATTGCCTTCAAGGGCATAGCTGGTAAAATTGACGTACATGCCTTGAGTGTGCAGATAGTCCGATAATATATGTGCAAAATGCAGAATCACCTCATCCGCATCTGAAATAATGATAGGTCGTGAATTGTTGAAAGATAATAATTTTAATTGCTCGATAGCATATTTCATTTTGGCATGTAAACTCTTAAATTTTTATGTATTATATGGTACCGTTTCGCCACCAGGAAGCAGAAGTCGAGCCTTTTTCAATTGATCCGGGGCTATATTTTCCGTTTCACAAAATGTGATTAATCTTTTTTCATTTTGAAGGAAATAATCCAGAATGCTTCCTAATGTGGCCGGGTCTGAAGCTGAACTCCTTAATTCATCTGGAGTAATGCCAGAAAGACTTAAGTATGCGATTAAAATTTCCTCGTGGGCGGCCATATGGGAAAGTGCCTGAAGACCCAAAATTTCTGCTTGATTGTAGTTCATGGGAGATACCAATATTATTTGTAAGAAATTTGAATTTATTTATACACCAGCAGTATTCTGTTAACAGCTTTTTCATAAGATTCTTATAAATTGGCGGCGTAATGTAATTGTAGGATATAAATGTAAGTCAAGCCAAGGTTTGTAAATCACATGGGCTATGATCAGGAAAAATAAATGCGGAAGAAAATACTCGTCGTTGAAGACAACGAATTAAACATGAAGTTATTTTGCGATCTTTTGAATGCGCATGGATATGATACGGTTCAGACGCAGGAAGGTATGAGGGCTCTTGCCTTGGCAAGGGAAGAAAAACCTGACCTTATTTTAATGGATATTCAATTGCCCGAAGTTTCCGGGCTTGAAGTAACCAAATGGATTAAGGAAGATGAGGATTTGCGCTCTATCCCTATTATCGCGGTTACTGCTTTCGCCATGAAGGGCGATGAGGAGAAGATCCGGGCAGGCGGGTGCGAAGCTTACATAGCCAAACCAATTTCAGTTGGAAATTTTATTGAAACTGTTAAAAAATTCGTAGGGTAAATTGAGAATATGACAGCACGTGTGCTCGTTGTTGATGACGTGATACAGAACGTCAAGCTATTGGAAGCAAAGCTTGAAAGTGAGTATTTTGAAGTCTTGACAGCAATGAATGGTGAAGATGCCTTGGAAATCATTGACAAGGAGAGCCCGGATATCGTGTTGTTGGATGTGATGATGCCAGGCATGGATGGTTTTGAGGTTTGCCGGCGTATAAGGGCTAATTCAAAATCAGCTCATATCCCCGTGATAATGGTTACTGCCCTTGATCAGCCAAAGGACCGCGTTGCCGGTATTGAGGCCGGGGCAGATGATTTCCTGACGAAGCCTGTGTTGGATTTACCTTTATTTGCCAGGGTGCGTTCTCTTGTTCGTTTGAAGGTGTTGATGGACGAACTGCGCATGCGCGAAACAACAGGGCAGGACTTTGGCATTAGTATTGGCTCTGATCTTAGCCGGAATATAAGCCTGTCCAATGCCAGAGTGTTATTGATTGAAGATTATCCCAGAGTTGCTGATAGAATCATTAATTATATGGGCGACTTGGCAGCAGTGGATATTGATGATGTCGAGGCCGGTGAGTTGACGACGGAAAAGCTGGAAAAATATGATCTCTTTATCATTAGTCTTAGCTTGAATAAAGTTGATGGTTTGCGTATTTGTTCTCAATTGCGTTCATCAGAGGGAACGCGGCGGATACCGATCCTTGTTCTTGTGGATGAAGGTGATACAAAACAAATGGTACGGGCAATGGAGTTGGGGGTTAGTGACTATATTACCCGTCCCATAGATAAGAACGAACTTGCCGCAAGGGCAAAGTCTCAGATCCGGCAGAAGAGATATGCCAATCGTTTGCGCCGTAATATGCAGAAAAGTATTGAAATGGCGATGACAGATGCGGTTACGGGGTTATATAACAGGCATTTTCTTGCGACCCATCTTGATAACTTGATGTCCAGTCAAAATGACAAGCGCAAAAAAGTGTCTTTGCTCATGATGGATCTGGATAAGTTCAAATTGGTAAATGATACCTATGGGCATGCTTCAGGCGATGAAGTGCTCTATGAATTTGCACGACGGATCAGCAATGATATTCGCAATATTGATTTAGCCGCCCGTTTTGGTGGGGAAGAATTTGTTATTGTGATGCCAGAGACCAACTTGGAATATGCTCATTTCGTTGCTGAGAGGCTCCGTATGTCTATTGCCAATGAATTGTTTGAGATTTCCGGGTCTGTGGAACCGATTCCAGTAACAGTTAGTATTGGTATCGCCATAGCAGGGGATAAAAACCTGTCCAGCAGTAAATTGTTGGTCGCCGCCGATCGGGCCTTATATCGGGCGAAGGAAAATGGTCGTAATCAGGTCTGTAGTATAGAATAGCGGCTATATTCGGTGTTATAGTTTATCAAATCCAACCAAAAGAAAACGGCCTGAATCAAAAAGAAACAGGCCGTTAAAATCTTATCAATGGAAATAAAATTATTTAATTTTATGTTCCTTGAACTCAACATGCTTACGCACAACCGGATCATATTTACGGAAAACCATTTTTTCTGTAATATTCCGTGGGTTCTTTTTTGTTACATAATAGTAACCGGTACCAGCCGTGCTGACGAGTTTAATTTTTACAACTGTAGATTTCGCCATAGCGCTGGCTCCAATGTTTTAAATTCCAAAATACGTGAGGGGAAAATACAGTTATTGGTATTTAAGTCAAGTAAAAGCCGCGAAAAATCAGGGATATTTCTATCTTTTTTGTTTTCTGGTTCTTTTACGTGACGGACCACCCCGTCTATGGCCTTTTGATTTGGACTTTTTACCTTTGGACTTTGAGATTAACTCTGGATCAATCAGCTCACAAAGCAGGCCGCCAGTCATAGGATTAGCCTCTTTCAGGCGTACCGTTACCCCAGCACCCAGTTGATATATGATGCCGGTATATTCGCCTTCCAGCATATGTAACTCTTTGTCATGGCGGAAATAATCACCAACCATAGAAGAGATAGGAATGAAGCCATCGCCCCCTGTTTGGTTAAAGGCAACAAATAGCCCAGCGCGACTTACTCCGGCGATTCTGGCGGAGAATTCCTCTCCCACATGCTGCGCCATATAGGCGGCCACATAGCGGTCTGTGGATTCTCTTTCCGCAATCATGGAAATACGTTCTGTCTTACTGATGTGATCGGCTGTTTCCACAAGCTTTTCACGGTCCAGTTTGGCCAAACCATCCTTACCTAGCCCTAAAGCCCCGATTAAGGATCGGTGTACCATCAAATCGGCATATCGACGTATGGGAGAGGTGAAATGAGCATAACGGGCAAGGGATAGACCAAAATGGCCTTGATTGTCCGTGCTGTAAATAGCTTGCGACTGGGTTCTCAGGATAATGATATTGACGACCTCCGAATGGGGGCTGTCTTCTACTTTGCGTAAGATATTATTGAATAATTTAGGCTGCTGAACCATTCCTTTAGCGAAATTGTAACCAAGGCTGGCCAGGAATTCCCGTAAATTACTGAGTTTTTCCTCACTTGGCTGCTCATGAACCCGGTAAATACAGGGCCAGCCTTTCATTTCCAATTCTTCTGCGGCGGCCACATTGGCCTGAATCATAAATTCTTCAACCAGCTTATGCGCATCAAGGGCTTGTCTGGGGTATATACCGGTGACATTTCCTTCATCATCCAGTTGGATTTTCCGCTCTGGCATTACTAGGTCAAGTGGTTCCCGATACTCCCGTCCTTTTTTAAGACACTCATAGGCCCCATACAGTGGTTCTATGGCCGTATCCAGCAAAGGGGCCGCTCGCTCGCTTACCTGTCCCTCATGGGCGCTCTGGAACTCTTCATAAGACAAACCCGCAGCGGAGCGCATCAGGCCCCGGACAAATTGGTGGCGAATTTTCTTGCCGCGTTTGTCGAACCAAATATGCACAGCAAGGGTATAGCGGTCCTCGCCTTGTTTTAGAGAACATAGCCCATTAGAGAGGGCCTCGGGCAGCATAGGTACGACTCTGTCCGGGAAATAGGTTGAGTTTCCGCGTTTCCAGGCGTCCTGTTCCAGCCCGGAACCGGGGGTAACATAATGGGCGACATCGGCTATGGCGATGATCACATGCCATCCGCCTTCGTTTTTTACGTCCGTATCCTGTTCGGCCCAAATGGCATCATCATGGTCACGGGCATCGGCCGGATCAACGGTAATCAGTGGAATATGACGCAGGTCTGTCCGGTTGCCAAGGGTCGGCGGGATAGATTTTTCAGCCTCCGCTAATGCCTGTTCCGAAAATTCGGTTAATATTCCGTGAGTATGTACAGCGATGAGGCTAATGGATTTCGGATCGTCTAGCGTACCAAGGCATTCTTTTACGATGCCGCGTTTCGGTCCCATATGCCGCCGGTCGCTTTTGCTTGTCTTGGCATCAACCAGAACAAGTTCATCTTCTTTGGCGCCATTCCAGTCACATTTGGCGATTAGATATTGATTGCGATTCTTTTTGTCGGTGGGATAGACATGCGCAATATTGTCATCCTCCTGACGAAAGACCCCCATGACCAATGTGGTTGTTCTTTCAAGCTTTCGGATGACCTTCGCAATATAAGAGATTTGTTTGCCGTCCCTGTTACGGGTTACGCGGACCAGGGCATGGTCCCGAACGGAAAGATTGCCTCTCTTGTCTTCGGCAAGAATAGTTATAGGGGGAGGTGTTACGCCTTCTTTTTGCCCCTTTAAATTAACGGGCTTCGCCATGAGGTCGCCCATTTTATCGAGGCCGGTAACTTCAACAACACAGACTGGCGGCAGTTCTCCGCCGGCATGGAGGTGGCCTTTATGTCCCTTGTCCAAAAGGCCGTCTTCTGCCATTTCCCGAAGGATTTTTTTCAAGGCAATACGTTGATCGCCGCGAATATGAAAGGCTCGTGAAATGTCTCGTTTTGAAAGCTTCCCCTGATTTTCTTTTATATAGGCTAAAATGTCATCTTTTGTCGGAAAAGGGGGCGTGTCTTTCGGGGCCATTGCTAACTTTCAGCTTTCTTTTTAGGGGCGGCCTTTTTTTTGGGGGCCGCCTTTTTTGTAGCAGTTTTTTTTGGGGCTGCTTTTTTCTTCGGAGCCGCCTTTTTCTTGGCAGCAGGCTTCTTCTTACCTTTGGCCGCACGGGCCTTAATCAATTCTACCGCTTCTGCCAATGTAATGGATTTAGGGTCTTTGTCTATTGGAATGGTGGCATTGGTGCGCTTATGTTTAACGTAAGGACCATAGCGGCCTTCAAAAACCTTAATTGGTTCCCCGTCATCCGGGTGATTGCCCAATTCTTTTAAGGGTTCCGCAGAGCCACCTTTTTTCTTCTTTGCGTCGGCCAAAAGATCAACAGCCCGGTTAATGCCCAGAGTAAATACTTCTTCCGGATCTTTCAGGCTGGCAAAAACACCACTATGAGCAACATAAGGACCATAGCGGCCAATGGCGGTTTTAATTTCTTTGCCATCTTCGGGATGGGTGCCAACCGTACGGGGCAGGGCCAGAAGCTGTAGGCCTTTTTCCAAATCAACAGATGCCGCGTCCATGCCTTTTGGTACGGAACTGCGTTTTGGTTTTTCTTTTTCAACAGGTTCGCCCAACTGTACGTAGGGACCAAAACGGCCTGTACGGACCGTTACTTCCATGTTTGTTTCAGGATCAACGCCCAAAACGCGCGTACCATTGTCCTCTTCACCTTCGCCGTTATTCATTTTCCGGGTATAATTACACTCCGGGTAATGAGAGCATCCGATAAAAGCACCGTAACGGCTGGTTTTCAGACTAAGAATCCCATCATCACATTTAGGACAGGCCCGTGCGTTAGAGCCATCTTCCTTTTCCGGGAAAATAAATGGTGCCAGCACCTGATTAAGCCGTTCCAATACTTCGGATACGCGCAGGTCTTTAGTGCCTTCAATGGCCTTGTGAAATTCGCTCCAGAAATCGGCGAGAACTTTTTTCCACGGAATCTCACCATTGGAAACTTGGTCCAACAGGCCTTCCATATTGGCGGTAAAGTCATATTCCACATATTTGGCAAAGTAATTTTGCAGGAAGGACGTTACCAGACGGCCTTTATCCTCGGGAACAAAACGTTTCTGGTCCATGACCACATAATTACGATCACGCAGAACGGTAAGCACAGAAGCGTATGTGGATGGACGACCGATACCAAGTTCTTCCATCTTTTTCACAAGAGAAGCCTCGGTAAAGCGGGGTGGTGGTTGGGTGAAATGCTGATTAGGAGTGACTTTTTCCTGATTAACATCTTCGCCAGCCGTTAATTTGGGCAGGCGTTTGTCATTCTCATCTGTTTCAACATCGTCACGGCCTTCCAAATAAAGCCGGAGGAAACCATCAAATATCTGTACGGAACCTGTGGCACGGAGGCCGGTCTTTTTATCTTCGGATAAAATATCAGCCGTTGTCCGTTCAAAATTGGCTTCCGCCATTTGGCTGGCAATAGTCCGTTTCCAGATCAACTCGTAAAGGCGTCTTTGATCTTCGTCCAATCTGTTGGCAATATGTTTTGGCAAACGTTTCAAGTCGGTTGGGCGGACGGCTTCATGGGCCTCCTGCGCATTCTTGGCCTTGGCTTTGTACTGCCGGGGCTGCGGTGGCACATAAGACTTGCCATATTCCGTTGAAATGACATCACGGCAGCCGACAATGGCTTCCTGAGCAATGGAGACGCCGTCTGTTCTCATATAAGTAATCAGGCCAGATTC
>JAESRB010000051.1 GCA_016764855.1 Emcibacter sp. | reverse complement strand
TGACAATTTAACTGCAAAAACAGGTGATGATCAGACAATATCTCTTGGTAATGATTTTACACTGGATGGATGTTCATCAACATTATCCTCAATCTCACTTTGCGACATAGAGGATATATTAGGCGCTGATGTCTTTGATGACCCTTTTGACATCGATTGGGTCATGCATATTGATGGCGGCGGTACTATTGGTATTGGCAGCGACGGCGATGACGACCTTATATTAGATAACGTAATTGCAAATAACGCGGGCCTATTCCCCTTTGCAGGAACTAACTTTCCTGATTTGGGAACTTATGTCTTTGAATTACTCATCACATACCACGGCAATCCATTTGACTATGACAATATTACTTTGACAAATGATGGCGCGCCTCTTACAGCAACAGATGAAATGACACTTTATATTGTCAATATTTCAGCACCGCCTATGCTTGCATTATTTGGATTAGGTTGGGCCTTTACAGCATATAGACGCCGCAAAAAAGTATGAATATTATCATCTATTCTGAACCGTTAATGATATAAATTTGATATCCACTAATAATATTTGCTAGAGGGCGCCCATTTCAGGCGCCTTTTTTTTACATTATAAATAACCTCATACGCAAGGCGAGATATCTTTTTATATATTTGAAAATACAAATGAAAAAATATACCCGAATACCTAATAACCTCCCATAAAATCGCAGTCTTTCCAATAAACTAGCTAATTTGATATAGATCATATATACTAGCCCGAAAGTTACGAAGTAGAGTATTGGCTTGCAATCGGTGTTGATTGCAAGTCAGGGGGTAGTGTAATAGTAGATTTGTTTACAAGTTATCTGTTTTTCCTGAAAATTCTGTTCCTGCTAACAGCAGTGTTAATTTTGCTGAGCAACATTGATGACGCCTTTGTTGATGTCTATTATATCATTTATAAGATCAGGCGAAAATTCTTCATTTACCGGAAATACCGTCCCTTTCAAGCCAAAGATATTCTGGCGAAAGAAGAGCAATATTTTGCCATCTTGATCCCTGCATGGCAAGAATCCTCGGTTATTGCCGCCATGTTGAAAAATACGTTATCCAGCTATAATTATCGCAATTACCATATTTTTGTTGGATGCTACCCCAATGATCCCGATACCATTTCAGAAATTGAGAAAATACAGCCTCAATATACAAACCTGCATATCAGCCTGCTGCCCAATCCCGGCCCGACCAGCAAGGCTGATTGCCTGAACCAGATATATGCGGATATACGCCATTTCGAAAATAACAGCCCCTTTGAATTTACAGGCTATATCCTTCATGATGCGGAAGACATCGTTCACCCCCTTGAACTGAAACTATATAATCACCTGATCCCGCGCAAAGATATGGTACAGATCCCCGTAATTCCCCTGGAACGACCATGGTATGACCTCACCGGCGGCCATTATCAGGATGAATTCGCCGAGAACCATATCAAGGAAATGGTCGTTCGCGAAAGCTTGACCGGACACGTCCCCTCCGCGGGGGTTGGTACTGCAATCAGTCGAAGAGCCATGTCCTTGATCAGTAATAATCACAGCGAGCTCCCCTTTGACACGGGAAATCTGACCGAGGATTATGATCTTGCCCTCCGATTGAAGAAGGGGAACCTCCGATTGATTTTTGCCCGCTTCTACGCTGGTCCGCAAGACATCATAGCGACCAGAGAGTTTTTTCCCAATACCGTCGACGCTGTTGTCCGGCAAAAAAGCCGCTGGTTAATGGGCATTGCCTTTCAAGGCTGGCGTAATCAGAAATGGCACGGGCCTCTGCCTCTTAAATATGCCCTTTTCCGTGACAGGAAGAGCATCTCTACCGCGCTTTTATCCATTGCCGCTTATTTTGTCATGCTGAATATCCTGCTTGTCTGGTTCGTGGAATGGCTGATCCCGGAGGGATACCATTACCCACCGTTAGTGCGCTCTGGCGAGGCGCTAGAATATATTCTTTGGGCCAATCTTTTCTTTTTGAGCAGCCGCATTCTCCACAGGTTTTATTTCACCTATCAAATATACGGTTTTTTAACAGGGCTCATGTCCCTTCCCCGGCAATTATGGGGCAATGTGCTGAATTTTATGGCCTGCATAAGAGCCATATATCTTTACAGTGAGCATTTGCTTTTTGACAAGCCTCTTGTCTGGGATAAGACAGACCATATGTTCCCCGATATGGAGCCATTATCTCCCTATCAAGGTTCTCCCGTTGCCAGTGATATAAAAAAACAGAAAGCTCTTTATGAGCAGCAGAGTTAAGTTCCTGTTACTGATTTTGGCGAGTTTTAGCGGTGCGACCGCCCTGCTTCTACTGTTTATAAATACGGATTATGCCCAAAGCGAAATGACCTATTTCAGGGAATATCCATATATCGACATGACGCGCCGGGGTATTACAAAAATAAAACCGGCCCCCTTATTCCTTTCACCAAAACAAAAAATACCGCAAGAAACGACCTCCACGTCATCGCTCCCCCAACCGGAAATTTCCGTAATTGCGGCAATGACACAATTTGCCGTCGCGACGCCAGATGTCTCCCTTAATATTGCGGCAATAATATCAGCATTACCCGCCAAAAATTATACCACTGTTATGCCGAAATCTATGGTCCTGCCCGCGCCCGGCAAAGGTACCGCTCCCCCTCAATATATTTCTCCTGAAAACCCATCCTCTCCAATTTTAACAACTGAGAAATCATCCCCCCACAGTCCGCCTGAAACAGGCTGGCGCTATGACGCCAAATTGGGCTATGAGGCCTACCAAGTCGGAAACTATCAGAAGGCAATCCGTCATTTTGAACACGCCTTGATACTTTCCGGCGATCATCAGGACATTCGGCTGCAACTGGCCTATGCCCACAAGATAGCCGGGCAAAATGCCAAAGCCGTAGAGAATTTCAAGAAAGCCATCGACCATTTTTCTCCTGCTACGGCCCCTTTCTCCCTGAGACGAGAGGTGGAACAGTTGGAAAATAATTTTAACGTCAACGGCTATGTTATTTTTCGGGATGAATCCTCTAATACTCAACAATTGGGCGCCGATCTGACCAAATCTCAAGCCGGTATGGAGGTGAGTTACCAGCCGGGAAATATTAGCCTCAGGAATGGCCGCATAGTACAAATCTACGCCCGGTTCTTGTCCGGCATGGAGCAGGACCGACTACAGCTCAACCCGGATAGTTATCAGGCCGGACTTGGGCTGCGCCTGAAACCTTTATCAGATCACAACCTGGTTCTGTCCGTAGAACGTCTGGTTAAAGTCGGCATTTTCGCTCGTAATGACTGGATGCTACGGGCGAGTTATTCACTGGACTACGGCACGGATTACCAGCAAGATAAAACAAATTGGTGGAGCTATAGTCTTTATCTAGATGCCGCGTTCATCGACCCTCTTGACCCCGACATCTTCCTGACGGCTCAATTTACCGGGGGTTATAATATTAAAATGACAGAGAGCCTTATCCTGCAACCGCGTATAACCACACATATGACTTGGCAAAAGGACAGTTTTCGATCATCAAGCCTGATAGAATCCGGCCCGGGTATTAATATGCGCTATTATTTCAATGATACAAAATATGAAGCCTTCAGGAGTTATATTGACCTGAACCTTGAGTATCGCGTAAAGTTTTCCGGTAACAGCATTGGCAGCTCCGGCCCGATTGTGAGTCTGTTGCTGCATTTCTAAGGTAATAATAGAAGGGTATGACAATGAGACTATTGATTTATGTGATTTTCTGCTGCTTTACATTCCCTGCATGGGCGGAAAAACCTTCTGAAAAACAGCCAATCATCATAGAGATGATGGACGTCATTCATATAAGCTCATTGATGGATCAAACCGCTACCACCGTTGCAAAGGCTACCCTGAAAGAAGCTCGGAAGAAATGACCCCGTTAAAGCTTGAGGTCGTTTCTTTCACCGCATCCTTCATGACGGATAACTTCACCCTAGAGGAATTAAAGGTTATTCTAGCCTATAATAAAACCAGCGCCGGGCGGAAAGCCATTGCGCTCATGCCTCAAATGATGGGGCAGTTACAGGTAATAATGCAGAAAACCATACCGCAGCTCATTCGGAATTTTCAAGCAAGCATGAAAAACAAAATGGAAAATACCAAAAAGAACAAAAGTTGATATTCTTAACTGCTTACTTCAAACTTTTAGATACAATCTCATAGGTATTTTCCGACAAACCAGACAGATTTAAAATCCGCTCTAATGTCTGTTTCATCAAAAGTTGACGGTCTGCGTCATAAC
>JAESRB010000050.1 GCA_016764855.1 Emcibacter sp. | reverse complement strand
GTCGAGAGCGAGCGTGTTGATGAGCGCGAAAGCAATGAAAAGAAACAACTCGATAGACTCAATGAACGTCGTGTTAAACAAGGCTTAGAAATCGTCAAGGTACGCCAAAAAGGGAATGTGCCACCTGACAGGCAACCATATTCACCTCATCAAACAGGGTTACCGCGATAATCATATCCGCATCCCTTGCCCCTGCACGTTCCAGCAAATCCGGGTGAGATGCATAACCTACAACCGCCTGAACATCCAAAGAGCTCTGGATTTTTGCAATCAACTCAGGCGACCTGTCGATAACAGTCACATCATGTTGTTCACTTGCAAGATGTCGTGCAATATTAAAACCGACCTGCCCGGCCCCACAGATAATAACTTTCATTTTCTACCTCACCCCGTTAGGCCCAAGCTTTTTAACTTCCTGTGCAATGCAGAGCGCTCCATCCCTACATATTCCGCAGTCCGCGATATATTTCCGTTAAAACGGCTTACTTGCACCTTCAAATATTCCCGTTCAAATTTCTCCCGGGCATCCCGAAGCGGCAAAGACATAATATCATTATTTATACTCGGCCGCACCACAGATGTATCTGATATTATTTCTGAGGGTAACATGTCAATACTGATTGTTTCATTATCCGCTGACATAATCAGTAATCGCTCTAACACATTACGTAATTGGCGCACATTACCCGGCCATTCGTGCCCCTGCATGGCGACCATTGCATCCGCATCCATATGCTTAGGCAGAACACCCGTTGCAACGGCCAACTGGTTCATGATCTGATGCACCAAAGCCGGAATATCTTCCCGTCGTTGGATGAGCGGCGGCACATGAACGGGAACAACACTCAACCGGTGAAATAAATCTTCGCGAAACAGATTATTATTTATCTGTTCTCTAAGGTCACGACTGGTCGCGCTGATGACCCTTACATTGACCAGTACCTTTTTATTGCCCCCTACCCGCTCAAATGTCTGATCTGTTAAAATACGGAGTATTTTTGCCTGTGTCTGTTGCGGCATGTCGGCAACCTCATCGATGAACAACGTCCCCCCATGAGCTTGCTCAAAAACGCCGGTTTTTGTAATGTTGCCACGGTCTTCGATACCGAATAATTCATTTTCCATATTTTCTGAGGAAATACTGGCGGCATTTATAACAACAAATGCCCCTTTCGATCGATTGGATTGTTTATGAATCAGACGAGCGACAACTTCCTTGCCAGAACCTGGTGGTCCGGAAATTAAAACCCGGCTTCCGCTGGGAGCAACCTTGTCAATTGTATTACGCACCATATTGATGGCTGGAGATGAGCCAGTCAGCCCCACATCAAACCCCATTTTTTCCTTGAGTTCCGTATTTTCCCGGCGAAGTTTCTCAACCTCTGTCGCGCGCTCCACCAGAATAAGCAGCTTATCCGTCTCAAAGGGCTTGCTGATAAAATCATAAGCCCCCAATTTAATAGCAGAGACAGCCGTTTCAATATTACCATGGCCACTGATAATAACGACCGGAAGATCTATATGCGCCTTTTTAATAACATCAAGAAGCTCAAGCCCATCAAGGCGGCTGCCCTGAAGCCATATATCCAGAATAATTAAAGACGGACGCCGCGATTCTATCTCAGCCAAAGCACTATCACTGTCTTTTGCCGTGCGGGTTTCATATCCTTCGTCATCCAGAATACCGGAAATTAAATCTCGAATATCCGCTTCATCATCTACGATTAAAATATCAAGAGCCATAAACCATCCTTACACTGTTATCGGCGACTTCTTTCCGAGACTGCATATTCTTATAAAATACAAGCGTCACCATTGCCCCCATATCTGGATTATTTTCCAGATGTAAATCTCCCCCGTGATCCGTCATTATTTTTTTCACAATCGCAAGCCCGAGTCCCGTACCTTTGGTCCGGGTTGTAATATAAGGCTCAATGAGTTTATCCATCAGATGTTCTGGCAAGCCCATGCCATTATCCATAATCTGAATTTTTGTTTCTCTGTTGTTATCCACAATTGAAACGGTTATTTTTCCTTCATAAGCCTCTCCCTCACTTTGGGACGTAGCCTGTACCGCAGCAATGGATTCTGCTGCATTTTTCATCAAATTAATTAAGGCTCGACCAATCTGACCAGCATCACATTCAATGCTCAGAGTTTCAGCAATACAATTCAACTCAAATTTGATATTTTGATTAGCCACTTCCTGAAGAAAATAAGCTTCTTTGGTTATTTCGGTCAGGTTTTCCATTTTAATTTCAGGGGCTGGCATACGGGCAAAAGAAGAAAACTCATCGACCATACGCCTTAAAGCGCCCACTTGTCGAACGATCGTATCTGTACATTGGGTAAATACCTCAGGATCAGTTTTTATTTCTTTCAAATATTTACGTTTTAATCGCTCCGCTGCAAGCTGAATTGGCGTTAACGGGTTTTTTATCTCATGGGCAATACGCCGGGCAATATCTGACCATGCGGCGTTTCTCTGGGCCGCAACCTGCTCTGTAATATCATCAAAGGCAATGACAAACCCTTGAATTTCTCTGTCCTTGCTTTCCGCTGTAATTCTCACCATCAGATTAAGGTTTATATCATCTCGCTCAATGACAATCTGGTCCTGTACAGACCTGCTTTCTGTGGATTTAATTTTGTTAAAAAGATCTTTAACCTCTGGCATGATATCTTGAATTTTCAAGCCCGGAATATGGTCAATTTCAAGGTTCAGCATGTTGGCGGCCGACTTATTGGGTAAAGTCACTTTCCCGTTTGGATCAAGCCCCATAATCCCTGCTGAAACACCCGACAACACTGCCGCCATAAAACGGTGTCTTTCTTCAAGCGTATTATTCGCCCGTTGAATGTCTTTCTGTTGCTGGTCCAACTGCCATGTCATTTTATTAAAAGCTCTAGTCAAGCCTCCTAAGTCGTCATACCCCTTGTGAATAGGCGCGCGGGCAGTAAAGTCGCCCATACCAACTTTTTCAGAGGCATCCACCAAATTTGTAATAGGCTCCATAAGTTTCCGAGCAAAGCCGATACCCAGCCACACAGCGGCAAAAAGAATCAAAAATGCAATAATAATAAAGGTCAGGTTAAACCATATTCTATAACGGCCCTGGTCCCTAAGTGCTGCCATGTAATCTGACCGTGCATCTGTTGTGTTTTTAACCAGAGCTAGCGCTTTGGGGTCAACAAAGCGACTGATATACAAGAAATGCCCTAAAAAACCATCCAAGGCCACAAGCACCCGCACGCGGTTATCATTTTCACCGCCGATGATCGGGACAATATTGCCTTTGGCCGCCATATCCAATGCAGCAAGAGGAAAGGAATCACCAATTAAGCTCAATGTGGTTTTCGCACGCGCTTTTACGCGTCCATTACGGTCAAAAACAATCGCTTCTGACAATGCCAGAAACTGAGCTTGCACAGACAAGGCCTGCTCCAGAAGAGGCACATTCTGCGATAAAGCAAAGGCTTGAGAGTTCAAATCCCTAGCCACACCCAGAACATCTGCCTGAATGGCTTTTTTATGCTCTTCTATATAGGCTTCTGCCACGGCTTGAGAACTGTCGAGGGCCGTACGCACTTTATCGCTGAACCAGCTTTGCATACTAAATTCAAAAAACAGGCCCGAAACCACAGCTACAATAATGGTCGGTGTAATGGCAACAATACTGAACAACGCAACAATACGACGGTGCAATCGGGAACTGCCCGCACTTGCGGCCCGAAGCTGCACAATCTGTTGGGCAACCATTGCGCCTAAGATGAGCAATATTGTCAGGTTAATAGTCAGTAAAACAAACAACGTCGTCGATGTGGGTAAAAAAGGCCCCACATTAGAGAAGGTGGCAAATGTCGCAAGCACGGATAAGACCGCCGCAATCGCCATACCATATGCCGACTTCCTAGCAAGATTCACTCTTCTTGCCCATGTTGTGAGTTTAAGAAGGGGCTTTGATCTTTTTTTGTTCATATGGATAAGTACACCCAGAAAAATAAACACCGAACTGTGAGAGTATCATATAGTTGCAATTATGCAACAGTTGAATCACTCTAATCAAGTTCGTTGCTTATCCTTTACGAACATCAATATCTAGATCCCGAATTTTCTTACGCAGAGTATTACGGTTAACCCCTAATAATTCCGCCGCCTTAATTTGATTACCTCTTGTGGCTGCCAACGTATTCTCAATCAAAGGCTTTTCAAATTCACGCAACAAACGTGAATATAAACCCGATGGAGGTAAATCATGAGGAAGGTGAGCGTCAAAATACTTCTTCAAATGCCGATTAATAGATTCCTGTAATGTTTCATTCACCGGAATGCCATTTTCCCGCGTCTGATCTCCTGCTACTAACGGCACCATTTCAGAGCGAGCAATATCCAGCGTAACCGTATCTTCCACATAAAGAGCCGCAATACGCAGGCATAAATTCTCCAACTCCCTGACATTACCCGGCCAGTTATGTTGTTTGAGATAATCCAACGCATCCGTCTCAACAAGTTTTGGCACCTGTCCGTTTTCAAGGGCATAATTATTCAGAAATTGACGCATAAGGTCATGAATATCTTCAAGTCTTTCACGAAGCGGAGGTATTCTAAGAGGCACAACATTAAGGCGGTAAAAAAGGTCTTCCCGGAATAAACCCTGACTAATAAGGGATTTTAGATCACGGTGAGTAGCACAGATAATTCTGACATTTGTCTTGATGGCTTTTTTTCCACCAACCGTGGTATATTCGCCTTCCTGCAATACTCTGAGCAATCGTGTTTGCGCCTCCAATGGCATGTCGCCAATCTCATCCAGAAACAATGTTCCGCCCTGAGCCTGTTCAAAGCGCCCTGTCGTTCTGCTTTCCGCTCCGGTGAAGGCGCCTTTTTCATGACCAAATAATTCACTTTCGATCAATTCACGGGGAATAGCTGCCATATTCAAAGCCACAAAAGGCCTGTTTTTGCGTTTGCCAAAATCATGTAAGGCTCTGGCCACAAGCTCTTTTCCGGTTCCTGACTCTCCGGTTATGGTCACAGTCAAGTCGGTCATCATCAGGCGCGCCATTACCCGGTACACATTCTGCATTGCCACGGAACGACCAATCAAAGGCAGGTCCTCAATATCATCTTGGGCCTTTGCAATCATGGCCGTATTCGGCTTGGCCGCCAACGCCTTAACAACAACGGATTTCAATTCATTAAGGTCAAACGGTTTGGGCAGATATTCATAGGCCCCACGTTCCGTCGCCTTAACCGCAGTCAACAACGTATTTTGCGCTGACATAACAATCACAGGCAGGTCAGGTCTGATTTTCTTGATTCTAGGCAACAGATCAAGGCCATTTTCATCGGGCATGACCACATCAGTAATCACAAGGTCGCCTTCCCCATTGGACACCCAACGCCACAGCGTTGCCGCATTCCCCGTCAGCCTTACCTGATAGCCTTCTCTTTCGAATGTTTTGGACAACACCATACGAATGGCTTTGTCATCATCTGCTATAAGCAGTGTTTTATCGGTCATTTTCCCTGCTCTTTATTTATATTGACTAAAGCTTGGTAATAATACCCTGAAGATAGTATTTTCACTGGTCGTATCACATTCAATGATACCACCGTGATCCCCAATGATCTTTGCCACAAGAGCCAGCCCAAGCCCTGTCCCCGTTGCTTTGGTTGTCACAAAAGGGTCGAACAAATGAGGTTTAAGATCATCTGCTATGCCGCCTCCATTATCAATAACACAAATTTCCAGCGGCAAATGCATACGCTCTTTTGATCCTGCTACGGCGACCCTGACCCCATGACGGTAAGCCGTCGTCAGTGTCACCTTGCCGCCTTTTTGTGATATTGCCTCCACCGCATTTTTGATCAAATTCAGAAAAACCTGAATTAACTGATCCTTGTCACCCCGTGCGGATGGTATAGATGGATCATATCTTTCCTGAAATGTCACATGTTGACCAAAACCATTCTGAGCCAGTTTACGCACATGCTCCAACACGGAGTGGATATTTATTTCTTCGGGGATGATCGGTTTATTATTGGAAAATACCTCCATCCGATCAACAAGCGCACATATGCGGTCCGTCTCATGGACTATAAGCTGGGTTAAGTCCCGATCTCTCTCGTCAATTCCCTGCTCCAAAAGCTGTGCCGAGCCGCGAATGCCAGAGAGGGGGTTTTTGATTTCATGAGCCAGAACAGAAGCCATTCCCGCCACGGACCGGGCCGCACCGCGATGACTTAGCTGTTGGCTGATCTTTTGGGCGATACTTCTTTCCTGTAACTGTATTACCATATCTCCGTCCCCTTCTATCAAGGGAGAAACATGAATATCCACACGTTTTACACCGTGTCGCGGATTACTCAAAACAACATCATATTCAGAGGTTATGGTTTTATTCTGCCGGGATTGGTTCACAATCGCCACCAAAGGGCTATCGTGTGGCACAATAGATTCCAGCTTACGATTAAGAAGCAACTTTGCGCCAGAGAAGAACAATTGCTCCGCCGCATTATTAACGTAGGTAATCTTATTTTCCCCGTTCAGCGTAACAATGCTGTCTGGTAGGGAATTGAGTATCAGGTCTTGGTTAATGGCAACTTGCGAACTCAAGCGGCAATCTCCTGAATCAACGGATCAAAGAAATCGTGGATTTTTTGCCGAACTTGCTGAGCATTATCCATGCGATTAACTTCCTGACGGAAGGCCGAACTTTCCCGCAATCCCTTAGTATACCAAGAGATATGTTTCCGAGCGATTTTCTTGCCCGATGCCTCACCATAATGATCGATCATGGCCTGATAATGATTTAACACGATATCTTTTAAGTCTGCTAAACTTGGATCAGGTAATGTCTCTCCAGTTTTCAAATAGTGAATTACCTGTGATAGGAACCACGGTTTACCATAAACCCCCCGGCCAATCATTACACCATCTGCACCTGATTGACGCAAGGCTTCCTTGGCATCCTCACATGTAATGATATCTCCGTTGGCAATCACGGGAAGCGACACAGCATCCTTAACCTGCCGAATAAAGCTCCAGTCAGCTTTGCCCTTATACATTTGGTTACGGGTCCGTCCATGGACGGTTACCATTTTTATACCAACTTCCTCTGCAATATGGGCTAATTCCGGGGCATTACGATTGGTAATATCCCAGCCCGTCCGCATTTTTAAAGTGACAGGAATCTGGACTGCCTCAACAACCGCAACCAGAATTTTCCGCGCTTCGGATAAATCCTGCATTAACGCGGACCCGGCATAACCGTTCACAATCTTTTTCGCAGGACACCCCATATTGATGTCAATAATCTGTGCGCCCTTATCCGCATTCATTTTTGCGGCCGTAGCCATCATCTCAGGGTCACATCCTGCCAATTGCACGGACATTAAATATTCATCACTTTCCGCATAAGCCATTTTGTGAGTACGTTCATGATCCCGGATCATGGCTTGACTCGCGATCATTTCCGATGTGACAAGTCCTGCACCGAAGCTTTTTACCAACCTTCGAAAAGGAAGGTCAGTAACGCCCGCCATAGGGCTAAGCAATACAGGGTCCTCAAGCGCGATCGGCCCGATATTTATTTTCATATTTTGCATCATGTGTTTAATATTTAAGCATTGTTACACTATTGATCAATAATTAATCAAAATCAGGGTGAACCATACAGGAAAATACTTTTAAGGTCAAAGAGGATTTAGAATAAGAAAAATACAGACTTTACCATAATGAAATGATAGTTTTGGCCCATAAATAATGGAACAAATATCATGAAGGTTGCCGTATTAATCGTTGCTGCGGGAAGAGGACACCGAGTTGGTGCAGATCTCCCAAAGCAATATATCCCGCTCGCAGGGAAAACAGTTCTGCATCATACCATCAACAGCTTCTTGCAAGTACCCTATGTTGAGCTCATTCAAACTGTCATTCACCAAGATGATAAGGAACTTTACCTTAAGGCAACCCAAGGCTTAACCATTCAGCCTCCGGTGAATGGCGGAGACACGCGACAGGAATCTGTGATGAAAGGTTTGCAGAGTCTGGCTAGTCACGAGCCTGATATTGTTTTGATACATGACGCTGCGCGCCCATTTATTTCACCGAAACAAATTGAAAATATTATTGTAAAAGCGGTTCAGCATGGAGCTGTCATTCCCACCATACCCGTTGTTGATACCGTGAAGCGGGTCACTGATGGTAAAATCGAAGAAACCATGGACCGTAATCAGTTCGCCCGCGCCCAGACACCGCAAGCCTTTCGGTTTAAACTGATCTTCATGGCACATAAGAGAATGGAAGGTAAAGAATTCACGGATGATTCAGCCATTGCAGAGGCTTGTGGCATTCAGGTATTGACCCTTCCGGGCGATGAAAATAATTTCAAAATCACCACCGCAGAAGATCTGAAAAAGGCAGAATATATGATCAAGGAAACACTCACCGATATTCGTACCGGAACTGGATTTGACGTCCATGCCTTTGAATCTGGGGATAAGGTCATTCTTGGTGGCATACCCATTGCCCATGACCAAAAACTGAAAGGTCATTCAGACGCAGATGTTGCCCTTCATGCCCTGACTGATGCCTTACTAGGTGCTATCGGCGCCGGTGACATTGGAACGCACTTCCCCCCCAGTGAGGCAAAATGGAAAGGTGTGAGTTCGGATATATTCCTGAAACATGCGGCCATGCTACTTACGGAGAAGAAAGGCATCGTTTCTAATATTGACCTGACTATCATTTGCGAAGCCCCAAAGATCAGCCCCCATGTTCAAGCTATGCGAGATAATATAGCGGATATTCTTGATCTTACCCCAGACAGAGTCAGCATTAAGGCCACCACTACGGAAAAACTTGGCTTTACCGGGCGAGGAGAAGGCATAGCAGCCCAAGCCATCGTTACCGTGCGGTTGCCAGAATAAACACACCTAAGATTATAACTTTTAAAGAGAATAAAATATGTTTGTTGATAAATGGTCAAAATCTCCGGTTCATCCCGCTCTTCTGCTTGCAACATGGTTCTATTCCGGATTCGCGGCAAAGGCTCCCGGCACAATGGGGTCCTTGGCGGCCCTGCCCTTTGCCTGGTTGCTTATTGAACGTTTTGGCCCGATCGGTTTGTCCATTGCCATCGTTATAATATTTGTCGCCGGACTTTGGGCGTCAGATGTCTATATGAAAGAAACTGGCAAAACCGATCCCGGCGAGATTGTCATTGATGAAGTTGTCGGACAATGGATTTCCTGCCTACCTATTGCCGCCATGATGACCATTACGCCGTTAAGTCCCGGACCTTTTGTTCTGGCCTTTGTAGCTTTTCGTGTTTTTGATATTTACAAACCTTGGCCGATCAAAATATTTGACCAACGTCATGATGCTTATGGCGTGATGATGGATGATGTTATCGCCGGATTTTTCGCGGCCCTGACTGTGATAGGATTTTATCTTTATGTTCTCACCTGACATTATAAAACTCGCAACGGAAACATTGCAAATAGCACGAGACAAAGGCGTCCATCTTGCCACTGCAGAATCCTGTACCGGTGGTCTGATTATGGGTGCCTTGACCGAAATTGCAGGATCATCAGATGTGGTTGACCGGGGATTTATAACCTATACCAATCGCGCTAAGATGGAGGCTCTCAACGTTACCGCAGAAACGCTGCGTATCGGTGGGGCCGTAACCAAGGAAACCGCCATCGCCATGGCAGAAGGCGCACTGGAAAAATCATCGGCAACAATTACCGTATCCGTAACTGGAATAGCCGGACCAGACGGCGGCAGCACAGAAAAGCCCGTTGGCCTCGTTCATATGGCCTGCGCTAACCGCAACGGTCCAATATTACATGAGAAACATCTCTTTGGTGATATTGGCCGGGATAAGGTGAGAGAAAAGACGGTGATTGCAGCGCTAAAATTATTTCAACAGGCAATGAGATAAGAAAAAAAAATTAGATTATAGACCTTTAAAGATATAAATGATGAAAATCACCTATTTCTTATACAGTTCATCGGCCCGTTTCTCAAAAGCCCCGATCATGTGACTTACTCCCTCGGTGAAAAAGCCGCCAATCATTTTTTCAAAAATCTTGTTTCTGAATTCAAAATCCACCAAAAAGTCTACCCGGCAACCGCCATCTTCTTTTTCGGTGAATTGCCAGTGATTGTGGAGGTATTTTAACGGGCCTTTGATATATTCAACTTCAATCCGGTCATCGGTAAAGGTCACATGGGACGTAAAGCGCTCCCGGAACATCTTAAAGCCAATAATCAAGTCAGCATAAAGGCTTTCTTCCTTGCGTTTATAGACTCTAACCCCCTGACACCACGGCAGGAAATCGGCATATTTGTCCACATCAGCGACCATTTCATACATTTGGTCTTTGCTATAGGGAAAATCTCTTACTTCGGTAAACTTTGGCATTTTGCAGACACTTAATCTTCATTCAGTGGGTTTAATTTTGCCATTTCCGCAATATCGATAGGAGCGTCCATTTTTGCATTTTGCTTCTCCAACTTCCTTTTACGCGCTTCTTTCAGGCTGTCAAAATCATCCCCCGCATGAAAAGATGACCGAGTTAACGGAGAGGACGCCACATGCAGAAAGCCTTTTGACTTGGCCTTTACCGCATATTTATCGAATTGTTCCGGCGTAATGAAATCTGCTACTTCCACATGTTTCCGCGTGGGCTGTAGATATTGGCCAATGGTAATGAAATCAATATCAGCGGACCGCATGTCATTCATAACCTGCAACACTTCTGCTTCGCTTTCGCCAAGACCAACCATGATACCTGATTTGGTAAATATGGTCGGGTCAATTTCCTTCACCCGGTCCAAAAGACGTAAAGAGTGAAAATAACGCGCGCCCGGTCGAATGTAATTATAAAGTCGCGGTAC
>JAESRB010000049.1 GCA_016764855.1 Emcibacter sp. | reverse complement strand
CGATTTTGGCGAACATAAACGGGCAAAATACCAAGACGAATCAATGAAGGTATCAAAGGTATCGGTTTCGCGCCGAGCGGCTTTTCCGCATTTCGGGCAATCGATATCTTTCCATGTGGCATGATGTTCCAGCGGATTTCCGGGTTTGTCAAAGCTGACATCATCCGGCAATTTCACAGGCAAATCTGATTTCGGAACCGGAACAATTCCGCAATCGTCACAATGAACGATCGGTATGGGGCAGCCCCAATAGCGTTGACGGGAAATGCCCCAGTCACGTAGACGGAAATTTATCGTCTTTTTGCCAAATTTGCCTTCTTCGGCCCGGCGGATAACGTCTGCCTTGGCGTCTGTTATGGTCATGCCATCCAGAAAGCTTGAATTAAACAGGCTGCCGGGGCCAGTATAGGCCTCATCCTGAACGGCGAAGTTATCATCTTCGCCTTCTGGCCGGATGACGGTCCGTGCATCAAGATTATATTTGCGGGCAAAGTCCAGATCACGCTGGTCATGGGCGGCAGACATAAATATAGCGCCTGTGCCATAGTCCATCAGAACGAAATTGGCGACAAAGATGGGCAGTTGACGGTCTTCAAAGGGAGACGCAGCGGAAATTCCCGTATCAAAGCCCTTCTTCTCCATTTTCTCCATGGCTTCTTCGGTGGTGGCTCCGGTACGGCATTCAATGATGAAATCCTGTAAAGCAGGATTATCCTGTGCCAATTTCTCGGCCAGAGGGTGATCCGCCGCGATAGCCATGCCACAGGCCCCAAAAATAGTATCCGGGCGGGTGGTATATACTTCCAGCGCGTCATGACCCTCGATGTCAAAAGACAGGCGCAGGCCTTCGGAACGGCCGATCCAGTTTTTCTGCATGGTCCGCACTTTTTCGGGCCATCTTGGAAGGTCATCCAATGAAGCATTCAAGTCTTCGGCATAATCCGTAATTTTCAGGAACCATTGGGTCAGGCGGCGGCGTTCAACGGGCGCACCGGACCGCCAGCCACAGCCATCAACAACCTGCTCATTGGCCAAAACCGTATTGTCCACCGGGTCCCAGTTGACCCATGATTCTTTCCGGTAAACCAGATCTTTTTTCAGGAAATCCAGAAACATTTTCTGTTCTTGGCCATAATATTCTGGATCGCACGTGGCAAATTCCCGGGACCAGTCAATGCTGAGCCCCATCTGTTTCAATTGGCCGCGCATATGGGCGATATTTTCATAGGTCCATTTTGCCGGGTGAACATTATGTTCCATAGCGGCATTTTCCGCCGGCATACCAAAAGCGTCCCAGCCCATGGGATGAAGCACGTTAAAACCTTTTGCCCGATGGTAGCGTGCGACCACGTCACCCTGAGTATAGTTCCGCACATGGCCCATGTGAATTTTACCCGAAGGATAGGGAAACATTTCCAGAACATAATATTTTGGCCGGGAATGGTCTTCTGTGGCCGTGAAGGTTTCTTTATCGGCCCAGATTTTTTGCCATTTTGCCTCGGTGATTCCGGCGTTATAGCGCGTCATTTCTTTATTCCTGATCTTCTTTATATAAACAGCTTGAAAACGTAACAATTGTCCGCAAGTTCAGACTTTCCCATAAGGGTCTTGTGGCCCATAAGGGGCGTAGGGCCCAAAAGGGAGGGTCGTGATGTCTTTTAATTTTCTTTCTGGGGCCTTTCCCGGGGGAAAAATTATCTTATCGGCGCATTATTCCGCCGCAGAAGCCGGGCCTGCATCAAAATGGCCTTGCTGATTTGAATAGAGGCACCCGGACGGGGGGCTTCATCCATCCAGCCATTGCCACTATTCATTTGGCGATGAACTGTTACTTGCAGGGAATCCGCCGTCAATTTCCGACCCAGAATGATAATATCCACTTTGGTCCGTTCGGTGTTGTCGCCAGGATTGACTTTCCATTCGGTCAGGATAACGCCGCCATTATGGTCCGCACTCTTCATAGGCATGAAGGACAATGTATCTAGTGATGCCCGCCAAAGATAAGCATTAACGCCGATTTGGTAAACTTCTTCCGCCGCTTCAATATTGCTGACGGCATCATTTCCGCCAAATATTCCGCAGCCGCCCAATGTAAGGGCAAACCCCAAAGCTATGGCTTTTACCGACGTTGCTGTCATATTCTTTTTTATTTCATATACGGTCATGCATATTCCATTCTGTTTCACTGCTTATTTCACTGCTTATTTCACTGTTTACTTCAGGACTTGTTTTAGCGGTTATTTCTGTGTTTTATTTTGGGCGTGTTTCATTATTTATTTCATTACCCTATAGCTGTTTATCCGGTTGTGGGGGGGCAAACAAGAATTTCTTACATAAAAGTGTTATTATTGGGGCATCTGTCCAGCTTTGTGGTGACGGAAGCCTCTCTATGGTGTTTTTGTGGTTATCTGCTGTGATGCGGAAACCAGATTGATCTTTTTTGTTTAATATTATATACTTCGCGATATCCAGATGATTCTTTACATTCACTGGATAGAATAAAGGATGGGCCGTTTGAGCATTATTGAATTTTCAGCCCCTATCCGTATAAAAATATGAGGATTCGTCGTGATAAGCCTGAAAGGCAGCATAGCATTAATTTGCACCATTGGTATTTATACCATGGGGGTGGTTGCCTATGCGGAACCAGTCACGTCGCCGGAGGATGCCAAGAATGATGTGGTGCAGGCAAAGCGTAGCCTGACATCGTCGTTCTTCTCTTTTTTTAGCCGTAGATCGGAAAAAAAGGACGTGGTACCCGAAGCTGTTCTATTGGAGAAACCGGCCAAGGAAAATGCGGATCAGTATATCACGCTGACCGAACCTAGCAGCAGTCTGGGTAGTGTGTCGCCGGGCAAAAAAATCATAGTTAAACAATCTTTCAGTACTAAGCCGGCACCAATTTTTAATATGGGGCGTTCGGGAGATTTTTCTGACTCGTTTTCTGGCTTTGCCGGGTTGGGCGCGACGACCATTGGCCATCAGGTAACGTTTTCTTATGGGGAGGCGGGTTCTTATGGGAATGCTGCCGGGAACTCTGGCGCGCTGGGGATTACCATTGGGTCACAATTTATTTTTGAGCCTTCGTCTGTTATGTCGCCGCTTTTTGACGGGTCAGAATATGATCAGATCAATAAGCGTCAGGCCTATAATCTGTCCGTGGGTATGGGCTATGGCGGATTTAAGCTGGATGCGTCCTTCAGTCGGGAACACATGCTGTATGATTCAGGGTTCAGTGGTTTTGATGTTGGTCTGGGTTATTCGGGCCGCAAGTGGGGGGCCGATGTAAAATTCGGCGAATATAAGCGGGAACATGACCGGCTTTTTGCCTCTAGTGAAGAATTCTACAATACGGTTTATGCGCTCGAAATCGGAGCGGCTTATCAACTCTATTCCAATATCCGTTTCACGGGCCGGTTTACTTATTATTCTTATGGTCAGGAAAGTGAACTGGAATCCCTCAGAAGCAGTCAGGTCTTCTTTCTGGGTACAAATGTGAATTTCTAAGCTTTTTCAAAGCGGCGAATTCCAGTGTGAATATTCTCAATCAAACGTACTCCCCAATATACTAAGCTGTGTTTTCTCCCCCAAAACCACGAATTGCCGCCAGTCCCGCCAATCCAGTGTCCTTTAACTGTGGCGCATTTTCCTGTGTGATGCCGCCCAGAGCATAGAGCGGTAGAGAGGTTGCGGTAACGTATGCTTCGACGCCGGTGACGCCAAGGGTTGGCACTGTGCCGGACAGCGTTTCCGGGTGGCTCAGAGTTGGGAAGACAGGGGACACCAATGCGGCATCAATGGATAAACTCTCCACCTGTTTGAGGGCGGACAGGCTGTGGCAAGCTACCGTGATCAGCCAGTTGGGATGCATGGCCCGAATTTCTGTTGCGTGTTGTGTCAGGGCTTCCGGTAAATGGATGCCGTCCGCCCCGAGAGCTTCGGCCAATGCCCTGTCCCCGGCGACCAGAAACAATAGGTCACGCGCATGGCAGGCACGGACCAGATCGTGGCCCAGGGTTTCGCGTGTTGGATGGTCATAATCCCGGAAGATTACAGCAGTATTATCAGGCAGCCGGGCAATTATTTTCTCCGGCTGGGGGACGGCTTTCTGGTCCGTGATAAAAAACGCCGGGGGCAGATTTCCTGAATATTTACAACGTGATCTGTAATCCTGATTGAGGCGCTGTGCTATGTCTGTTAATGTCATGACCCGCACCATAATACAGGAAATGCCCCTTGACCAGTCATCTTGAAACCGTCAGAAAAAATATCCAGACCGCGACGATAAATGCCGGACGTGAAGAGGAGGATATTACATTGGTGGCGGTGTCAAAAACCAAACCCTCCGATGAAATTATTCCTATATTAGCGCAGGGTCAGCGGGTGTTCGGCGAAAATAAAGTGCAAGAAGCCGCCGGGAAATGGCCAGAATTACGCACCCGCTATGATCAGGTAAAATTACATCTGATCGGGCCGCTGCAAAGTAATAAGGTGCGTCTGGCGGTTCAGCTATTTGATGTTATAGAAACGGTTGACCGACCCAAATTAGCCCGTGCTATCGCCCGGATCAGCCGGGAAGAGAATAAATCCTGCGCCTGTTATATTCAGGTGAATGTGGGACGAGAAGATCAGAAAGCAGGCATTGACCCGGATGAGGTTGATGACTTTATTAAACTCTGTCGGGAAGAGTTGGATCTTTTGGTGGAGGGGTTGATGTGCATTCCACCGGCAGATAGGGACCCGACCCCTTACTTTACGTTGTTGAAAGATATTGCGGTTCGTAACGGACTGGATAAATTATCCATGGGGATGAGCGGGGATTATCAATGCGCTATTCAGTGCGGTGCGACCTCTGTCCGGGTGGGGACAGCTATATTTGGTGAGCGGTCCTGATCGATTGAAATAATATTGCTTTGGCGTAAAACTGTAAGGCAGACTTTACAGTTTTGATTTTCTTATTTTATCGATTTTCTCCTAACATGCTGCACATTATAGAAATAGTTTAAATGGCATAGTCATTGCATGAAATCAAAGGATAATTTTGTAAGGAGAATTTACTATGACAAATAAATATTTCTTTTCAGCAATTTTAGCCTTTATTTTAATGCCTACCTCTGCTTTTGCGACCGTTATTGGTGGCAGCAGCTCTAGCGGTGTGTTTGTATTGGTTGATCCTATTCCTGGCGGTTATACTGTGGGGGAAAATAATCAGCAAAGCCCAAATCTTTTTGCCTTTAATGAAGATCAAAATATCCACATTACGTCAACCATCACGGTAAATATCGGGACAGACCCGGTTAACGGTGATGTGGTGGCGAGCCATTATATCTATTTTGATCCGGCTTCATCTACCTCCACGACAGGTTGGGTGGATTTTGATGCGGATATATATGGTATCATCACGCAAACAGCAGAGCTTGCGGCCAGTGATTTTCTGGCGAATACGGGTGTTACCTATTTAAGCCCCAGTTTACGCGGTCTGGAAGCGGTTGATTCTGTATGGATTGATGCGACGTTTGCCTATCGTGTGAATATTGATTTCAGCGCTAATGATCCGGGAGATTATATTCGGGTGCTGACACGGCGTTCTCCCCGGGCGGATGTCCCAGAGCCTTCTATGCTCGGCCTATTGGGTCTTGGGTTTATGGGTTTTCTTGCCTTACGCCGTCGCAAGCAGTAAGAAAATAATTCTTTTGCATAAAATTGCATAAAAAATGGTGTTCCTGAATGTCAGGAACACCGGAAGTTAGAAGATATCAAACAGTTTGATCATTTTTCAAACTGAAAGATGAGGGGTCTCAACGTGGAATATTGAGGCAATAGATTAGTGAGACGTTACTTGTAAAGTTGTCTCAGGCGATAATATGGGCAGTATTTCCAATAGATCCTGTTTTTTCAAAGCAATACATCCTTCTGTTCCTTCAAAGGTTTTTCCGCCATTCATTTCTTTGGCAACATGTAGGAAAATTGCGCTTCCCCGGCCTTTCTCAACGGGGTCATCGTTATGACCTAAAATGATAATCACATCATAAAGGTCATCATCCCGCCACAGATGTTCCGCACTGGCATGATAAGGAAGCATTACGGACTGGTTATAGGCAAGGTCTTCTGGATCATCGCACCAGCCGTCTTCTTTCAGGAGCGCCATCATGGGAACCTGACTATAAATCGGCTTAGACAACTTATCATAGCGATAAAAAACCGTCCGTAGGGGGAATTCCCCTTTTGGCGTTTTTAGGTCGCCTTCGATTTTCGCGGGGGTAATACCGTTTTTGCCCAGTGCACAGGGAAAACTTTTGTCGCCGACCGTGAGGGTTCCGAGCGCCGGATTATCATTGGCTGGGGTTACTATAATTTTTGTTGTGGAGCCTGTCATAGCCTGTCCTTCTGCGCTGATCGGGGATTTTATTTTAAATTATCGATTTCAGAGGCCAGCGAGCTGCCTTTGTCTGTGGCAATACGCTCTAATACTTGAATGCGATCTTCCATGGTCTGGAATTTATCCAAAAAGACGGATAAATCTTTTTGGGTGCAATAATCCAGATCAAACTCGAAGCTTTTTTTTATCTTATCAAGTAAATCATCGGACAATTGGGGATGACGACGTTCAAAATATTTCATGATTATTCCACCTAATACACTGATCGCAACGACTAGGACGACCATTTCAAAAACATGCATACCCACTCTCCTTATATTTTATATTTTCACATTATTTTCCGTAAAGGCTGCTGCCACTATCATCCAAGAGCAGGCTAACCAGCAAATACCCTAAAATCACAATCGGTCCGGTGATCAATACGGCGGCGATGCCTGCGATTCTGAGGATCAGGGGATTGATGTTTAAATAGTCACCTAGCCCTGAAAAAACACCGGATATTTTACCTCTACGGCTGTTTTTGTATAATTTTTTGCTGTTGGTGTTTCTATAATTGCTCATTGTCTTGCTCCTATCATCTGATCCTGCGGCTAATTTCTCTTGAGATCTTCAAATTCTTTATGAAGATTATATTCCTTTGAGGTCACATGGGCCTCGGCGGCCCGCAGGCGGCGTTCAATTTCCCGAAATTTGTGGCGGACATCACGGATTGTATTTTTGGGCTGGGTGCGGACACCTTTCCAAAAGTCGTCTTCTTCCTTGCTTTCAAACAGGTCGGATGGTTTTGTGTCCAGTAACCAGCAGAGGAGGATATAGGTGATAATGATAATTCCGCTGGCCGGGGACAGTAAGCCAAGGATGGCGACGACCCGAATGATGGTGGTGTCGATGCCGCTATAATCTGCTATTCCGGCACAAACGCCGCAAATCTTACCTTTTGTCTTATCCAGATACAGCTTGTTATATCTTGGTGGTTCATTATGGGGTCTGTTCATCACTTTGTCCTCCAGTCTGGAGAGTCTGCGTCAAGAATGCGTTCGATATTCTTGAGACGACTTTCGATTCTTTCCGCACTATCCCACATCTCGGTGAGGATTTTTTCATCTTCCGATGTCAGCGTTTTGGATTGCTTCCATTTGGTGACATAATGGAAGATAATCACCAGGGGGGCAACGATGGTCATAAAGAGGATGCCGAGAACTTCCATTGTGTGAACCTTTCTTGAGTTTGGTTCCGCCCCCGAAAAACAAGGGGGCGGGAATTATTTTTTGCCAGTTGCTTTAGAGTCCGTTGTTTTAGGCTCCGTTGTTTTAGAAGAAGTCGCTTTACTCTTGGCAAGTTTGGCTTTCAGTAGGGCCAGATCATCCGATACCTGTTGCTGTGATTCAAGGTCTGCAAATTCTTCGAACAGGTTCTTTTCCCGGCCCATATCCGCAGCCTCAACACGGCTTTCCGTATCATCAACACGTTTTTCCATCTGTGTAAAGCGGACCATGACATCCTCAATCCGGTTATCATAGAGTTTTTGACGGACTTTAAGTTGACTTGTGGCTGTTTTCTGCCGTTCTATCAAGGACCGCTGTTTCTGTTTGGCTTCCTTGATTTTAGCTTCAAGGCTAGAGATATCGCTCTCATATTTTTTCATGGCATCGGCTAGAGGCTGCCGGTCTTCTTCAAGGCTTGCGGCCATTTCTGCAAGTTTCGCCCGTTCAATCAAGGCCGCATTGGCCAGATCTTCCCGGTCTTTGTTCAGGGCAAGCTCTGCCTTCGTATACCATTCGTCCTGTGCATTTTGCAGGCGGAGAAGGTTGCGGTCAAGTTCTTTGCGGTCTGCAATGACACGCGCCGTAGAGGAACGGACTTCCACAAGGGTATCTTCCATTTCCTGGACCATAAGGCGGATCAGCTTGGCAGGGTCTTCGGCCTTGTCCAGAATATGATTGATGTTTGAATTCACAATGTCGGTGAGGCGGGTAAAAATGCCCATGTTGTTTCTCCGTTTCTAAAATTGCACCCCTCTCGTGGTACTCACGCTATACATTGCAGGAAGCGTGCCATTTTATATTTTTATTCTAACCAATTGTTATATATAGTATTATTGACATATAGGTCTTTTTCTTGCCAATATGATATTGGTGCGTTACACTATTAATTAGTGAAAATTCCGAAAGACTGACGCTATGCGCTTGAAATCTCCACAGGATCAGACACTCATCGGGGAAAGTCCCGCTTTTCTGGAAATTATTGACCAATGTTCGCGGGCGGCAAAGCATGATCGCCCGGTTTTGGTCATTGGTGAGCGCGGTACAGGCAAGGAGCTGATTGCGGCCCGACTGCATTTTCTCTCACCCCGGTGGGAGCGCGGTTTTATTCAGGTTAATTGTGCGGCGCTGCCGGAGAATTTGCTGGAATCAGAATTATTCGGCCATGAAGCAGGATCTTTCACCGGTGCCACCGCAAGGCGTATTGGCCGTTTTGAGGAGGCAGATAAAGGAACGTTATTTCTGGACGAAATTGCCACCACATCCCTGTCGGCACAGGAAAAGCTGTTGCGCGTAACGGAATATGGCACTTTCCAGCGTATTGGCAGCAATAGAACATTACAAACCGATGTCAGGATTATCGGGGCGACCAATATTGACCTGCCCTCTGCGGCGGACCGGGGGGAGTTTCGCCATGACCTGCTTGATCGGTTGGCTCTTGATGTGATCACGTTGCCGCCGTTGCGTCATCGGCGGGATGATATTCTGTTGTTGGCGTTTCAATTTGCGCAACGGGTGGCACAGGAAAGGGAATGGTCAAGCTTTCCCGGCTTTGGCGATGATATGATTGAAGCGCTGATGCAGCATGATTGGCCGGGCAATATACGGGAACTGAAGAATGTGGTTGAACGGGCGGTATATCATGCGGAGGATGAATTCTCTCTTGTGGATACGATGGAGATTGATCCCTTTGACTCGCCGTTTCGTCCTCTCCCGAAAGTGATTAAGAAGCAGGATGAGCCTTCGCCCTCGGCCTCTTCCTCGCCTCGAAAGAAAACGTCCCTGTTCGATGGCAAACCCATGGATGAGACCAGACAAGCAATGAAAGAAGCAGAAGAAATGCTGAATATTTACAAACGAAATGCTTTGAAAGCCTT
>JAESRB010000048.1 GCA_016764855.1 Emcibacter sp. | reverse complement strand
TGCAAGTATGAGGAACATCAAGCAGAATCTATTCGGCGCGTTTATCTATAACAGCCTGGGCATTCCACTCCGCGCCCTTGATCGGACGCTTTTCTTCGACCTCTATGATTTTGACCGGCCACGGACAGCGTTTCAGATAGGTTTCTATCTGCTGGCTCTCCGGGCCTTTTTTCATACGGCCAACTGCAATGATGGTAAGATGCATGGACTTTACATTAACGGCTCAACATCTTGTCCGGGGTAAAGTCATCGGGAGATATTTCCATATTCCACATTTTTTCCAGATTATAGAAGCTGCGCACTTCTGGCCGGAAAATATGGATGATCGCATCACCGGCATCAATCAGAACCCAATCGGATTTCTCAAGGCCTTCGATTGTGGAATTACCATAACCGGATTTCTTAAGATTTGTCACCAGATGAGTGGCTATTGCCGCAACCTGACGTGTGGAACGACCAGACGCAATCACCATCGAATCGGCGATGCTGGTTTTTCCTTTAAGGTCTATGGAAATAATTTCTTCCGCTTTATCATCTTCCAAAGATGTGATGATAACTTCCAGCAACGTCTTGCTACTGTGCGGCTCTGCAGAAGAGGATACGTCGTCTTCTGATATATTGTTACTAGGCAATTTATTCTTAACCTCTTGGTTATTAAAGTTTTTCCGTCGTATCTCAGTTGATGACAACGGGTTTTTTATCTCCCGGATGAATGTCCATGCCGGGGGTGTTCGGGTGGCAAGATCTGCGGCCAGTCGAACAGGAATCTCACAATCCCGAAAAACCTCCGCCGCCTCACTTGCCAATGCGGCTTCAGAATAGCCCGGACGATCAAAAATCGCAAATACTACTGTTTCCGCAATTTTCTTCCAGTCTTTCCACGCCGAAAATTGTGCCAGATTATCCGCGCCCATCAACCAGACAAAATGCGCGTCCGGCAACAGACTTGTCATGCGGGCCAGCGTTTCCGCAGTATAACATGTTTTCAGGTCATTTTCCAGATTGGTGACATAAATTCGGCTGTCTGTGGCCACCGCCGTTGCGCTCTCCATCCGGTCCTGCAGGTCCGCCATATCATCGCGGGACTTTAACGGGTTTTGCGGAGAGACAAGCCACCAGACCGCGTCCAACTGCAATTTATCTAATGCTGCCAGTGTAAGTTCCAGATGCGCCCCATGGGCCGGATTAAAAGACCCGCCCAACAGGCCGATCTTTTTTCCACGCCAGTCTCCCGCCGGAAATATATTAGGGTCTGATTTGGCCATTGCCCCTTACCTGATATTTATAACTGGTGAGCTGTTCCAACCCGACCGGACCCCGGGCATGCATTTTTCCTGTGGAAATGCCAATTTCCGCGCCCATACCAAATTCACCGCCATCGGCATATTGGGTTGAGGCATTATGCACCACAATCGCACTATCCACCTCGGTCAGGAATTTAGCCGCTGCTTCCAGGTTTTCCGTGATGATACAATCCGTATGATGCGACCCATGAGCCGCAATATGAGCAATGGCTGCTGCTACGCCCGTCACCGCCTTGATCGATAGAATGGCTTCCAGATATTCCGTATCCCAATCTGCGTCCGTGGCTGGCACAATGCTGTTATCCACATCGCGCACTGCGGCGTCCCCGCGCAATTCACATCCGGCTTCTTTCAAGGCCGCGACAATGGCCGGCAAATGACTCTGCAAAATACGCTCATCAATCAACAATGTTTCCGCCGCACCGCAAATGCCCGTTCGGCGCATTTTGGCATTCACCGTGATGGCAACGGCTTTCGCCAAATCCGCCTGTTCGTTCACATACACATGACAAATGCCGTCAAGATGGGCCATGACAGGCACCCGGCTATCATTCTGCACCCGCTCAATCAGGGATTTTCCGCCGCGCGGAACAATGATATCCACATAGCCTACCAAGGCCAGCAATTCCCCTACCGCCGCCCGGTCCTGCGTCGGAATCAATTGAATAGCATCCGTTGGCAGTCCCGCTTCGGTCAATCCCCGGACCAGACACGCATGTATCGCCCGATTGGACAGAACGCTTTCACTGCCACCCCGTAAAATGGTGGCATTGCCCGATTTCAAACATAACGCTCCGGCATCCGCCGTCACATTGGGCCGGGATTCATAAATAATACCAATCACGCCCAGGGGTACTCTGACCCGTGAAATATTCAAACCATTGGGCCGGTCCCATTTTGCCATCACATCCCCAACAGGGTCCGGCAATTCGGCAATAGTCTCCAGAGAAAGCGCAATGCTTTCAATTCTATCTTCATCCAACAACAAACGATCCAGCATGGCCGCCGCAAGGCCCCGCGCCTTGGCGTTTTCCATATCCGTTGCATTTGCCGACAAAATTTTATCTTTATCCGTCCGCAGGAATTCAGCCGCCGCGATCAAGACGGTATTTTTTTGTTCCGTGGTCGCCATGGCCAATGTCTCGGACGCGGCTTTTGCCGCCTTTCCCATGGCCTGCATCATGTCTTTTATTGTTTGTTCTTGTGTCATGGTGATCTACTTTCAGTTTATGACCAGATCGTTGCGGTGGATGATTTCTTCCCGCCCGCTATAGCCCAGTATCTGTTCAATTTCATGGCTTCTATGGCCTATCAATTTGGCGGCGTCCCCTGCATTATAGGCAATAAGCCCCTGCCCGACAATGGCACCGCCACCGTCAACGATACGAATGGTATCTCCCCGGTCAAATGCTCCTTCGACCCGGACCACACCTGCGGGCAGTAAGCTTTTTCCCGCTTTCAAGGCCCTTAACGCGCCATCATCAATGACCAAGACCCCCGCCACTTGCAAGCTGGCCCCGATCCATTTCTTCTTGGCCGCCAAAGGATTTCCCGACGCCTGAAACCAAGTGCCTTTTCCCTGTTGAAAATAAGCCTGCACCGGGGAAGAATCCGTCCCGTTGCTAATGACCATATTACAGCCACTGGCCACCGCAATTTTTGCCGCCGCAATTTTCGTGATCATACCGCCAGAGCCAAAACCTGTGGATACCGGCTCCCCGGCCATGGCCACAATAGCGGGCGTGATATCCTTAACCTCGTGAATAAATTCCGCACCCGAATCATGCTTGGGGTCAGCGGTATACAGGCCGTCTATGTCAGAAAGCAGGAACAAGCAATCGGCCTCACACATGCTGGCCACGCGAGCGGCCAGACGATCATTATCGCCGTAGCGAACCTCATCCGTGGCCACCGTATCATTCTCATTGATCATGGGAACCACATTCAGCTCCAACAGACGGTTAATGGTATTGCGGGCATTAAGATACCGCCGCCGTTCTTCCGTATCGCCGTAAGTGAGCAGGATTTGCGCCGTCGTAATATCGTGTTTACCCAATATGGTACGATAGGCCGCGGCCAATTCAATCTGCCCCACAGCGGCGGCGGCCTGATTCTCTTCCAGCTTTTTGCTCATGGATAGATTTAAGATTTTGCGGCCAAGGCCAATGGAACCGGAAGAAACCAATATCACCTGATAACCGCGTTGACGCAGGAACACCACATCACGGGCTATGCCCTCCAGCCAATCCACCCGAAGCTGGCCGCTGTCCTTGTCAATCAACAAAGCACTGCCGATTTTAATGACGACACGCTTCCAACCACCGCTGTTGCGGGTGATGATATTGTCTGTGTTCCCGGTCATAATATAGCCCCGGTTATGGCTCTGGACCATAACTTTTCATTATGCGTTACAAGATACGTTACAGAATATCCTATAGGGGGGACCAACCCCCACCCTGATTTTCTTCATCATCCACATCGACTTTAGCCTTAACGACCTGACTTTTTTCAATTTCATTAGCGTGATCGATATTTTCCAGCAATGTCCGCAACATATCATCTATTCCGAAACGGGTCACCGCAGAAATGGGAACAATCACCGCGTCCGTCACTTCGGCAAGTTCCGCTGACAACATTTGAATCAGCTCATCATCCAGCGCATCACATTTGTTCAGCCCGATAACTTCCGGTTTGTCAGACAATCCGCCACCATAGGATTTCAATTCATTCCGTATGGTTTTATAAGCCGCAACCACATCTTCGCCCGTGGCATCAATCATATGCAAAATGGTATTGCACCGTTCAATATGACCCAAAAACCGGTCGCCAAGTCCGTGACCCTCATGGGCACCGGCGATCAGACCCGGAATATCCGCCACAACGAATTCCCGCTGATCCACATAAACAACCCCCAATTGAGGCTTCAGAGTGGTGAAAGGATAATCGGCGATTTTGGGCTTGGCCCGACTGACCGCAGACAGGAAGGTTGATTTTCCCGCATTGGGCAAACCGACAAGTCCTGCGTCGGCCATAAGTTTCAGACGTAACCAGACCCACATTTCTTCTGCCGGGCCACCGGGCGTTGTCCGCCGAGGGGCCTGATTTACAGAGGATTTGAACGCCGCATTCCCCGTTCCCGGATGACCGCCTTCCAGCATCATGACCACTTGACCTTCTACGGTCAAATCGGCCAGCACAACACCGTAATTTTCATCAAAAATCTGTGTTCCAACCGGCACCTGAAGGTAGCTGTCTGCACCCTTGGCCCCTGTGCGGTTTCGGCCCATGCCGTGACCACCGCGATTCGCTTTGAAATGCTGACGATACCGGAAATCAATTAGGGTATTCAGGCCACCGATGGCCTCAATCAACACATGACCGCCACGACCGCCATTGCCGCCGTCCGGGCCACCATGTTCAACGCATTTTTCACGGCGAAAACTTAAGCAGCCGTCACCACCGCCACCGGATTTTAGGTATATCTTGCATTGGTCGAGAAATCTCATATCAAACAGTCTATAATTATCAAATAGTTATACCTGTTTGAGCATTCCATGCCCCCACAGGCTGTGCCCGAAAACTGGCCACATACAACCAGCGTTGCCGGTTGTTTCAAATATGTCATTCTTCGTTGCGTGACTATATCTGTAAATATGAAAAAGGGGAATGAAAATCATTCCCCTTCGTAGAATTGGTCTATC
>JAESRB010000047.1 GCA_016764855.1 Emcibacter sp. | reverse complement strand
TATACTTATGTAATGTTCCATGAGTGCTAATCCTTCTCTACTTGTTCAGGTTTCTTCGTACGTACTGCCCAAATGAGCAAATTGCTTGTTCGCGTAGGTACCTTGGCTGATGCGAATGGGCGGTTGGTGCCGGAGATCTATCGTGGCCTTTCGTTATCTGACACCGAATCATCAATTCACGCTGTCCTGGCAACAATCGACGTTGACGCTATCGAACACGCCCTCAGGGAAGGTGTCTGCGAACCGGTTGATTTCCTCACCCCACTCAACGATCCGAATTTCTATCTGGGGGTTGATGTAGAACCTGGCCACATTGCTGCGGGGCTCGTCTCTGAACGGCCGGAAAAAAGATCGTTATTGTTAGAAGGCATTGAAGAACGCCGAGCCGCTTTGATCATCGGGCCATCAGGGTCTGGAAAATCCGCTCTGATGTGGGAAACCGCCAATACGTTACGGCATACAGTGAGGTGGTTTCGTATCCGTCGTCTGAGCACGGCAGATATTCCATCTCTGCGCCAGTTGATCCGGACGTTCCGCGCCTCCGAAGACAGCCCATTAGGCTTCGTCATGGACGACATAGGCCGGAACGGGCCGGAAAGCTGGGGTGCATTGCTTAAAGAAGCGATGTCTGTGCCCGGCGTAGTCCTACTCGGGTCGGTCAGGGAAGAAGACACGGCTCTAATTGTCGAGCGTGCCCGTGCAGTCGAAGTACGTACTGATCCCGACGATGAGCTCGCAGAGCGGCTCTGGCAAGAGCTGCACGAAGCCGGAAAGTCGAACTGGGCGGGCTGGCGCGAGCCATGGAAGATGAGCGAAGGTCTCCTTCTCGAGTATGTCCATATTCTAACGCGCGGACAAAGAATGCGCGAGCTCCTCGCCGATCAAGTCGCCGTCAGGATCTCCGATCCGAAACGTTCTCTCGAACTCGATATTCTGAGATCTGGTGCCTGGGCAGGTGCTGCGAATGCGGAAATAGACGCGTCACGATTGGCACGAGCTCTCTCGGTCAATGAGGCAGATCTGTCATGTGCACTACATCGCCTCATCCAGGAACACCTGGTTCGCTCTCCAACTCCAGGAGCGGTCACCGGCTTGCACCAGCTTCGATCTGAAGAACTACTGCGACTGACGCATAAGACAACGTTGCCTACCCTAGAAACAAGTTTCGAACGGACGGTTGCAAGCGTACCAGCCACAGATCTAGAGCCCTTGATCTCCAACACTCTTTCGGTAGGATGCCTGACGGTTACAACAGTGCTTAATAGCCTGATCATCCGCATTGAAGATGATCAGGACGCTCTGGCATTGGCTGCGACACTGCGGGGTCTAGGTTCCGGGCGCGTTTCCTCCGGTGTGGACGAATGGCTAGACACCCCAGAAGCCCGTGCACTCCCGCGAACGCAAGTCGGAACCGCAGCAATGTTCGGGATCGTCGGTATCGATTTGAGTAGTCTCGACATCATTCCAGAAGTTCAGTCCGCAGCCGCTCGGCTTTCGCAAATCAACGGTTCGCCTAAGGATGACCCCCGTCGCCTGCTAATGGAGCATATGTCGCCTTCTGCCTTGTCATCTTTGATCGAAACGGCAGATCTAGCAAGCTTGGATGAAATCCTCGCGGCTTTGATCGGAATGCCCTTGCCTGAAACAATACGGACTAGTCTAACTCAGGTTCCAGCTAACCTTCTAAACATTGATCTACAACTTTTAGAGTCGGTGATGGGCACGCTCTCTGCCCTAGATCGTGAGATCGCTATCCACTGGGTCACCGAGGTTGGACAAGAGGCCGTGTTCGCTCGTGTTCAATCTGAGACGGCTTGGGCCGGTCCCGTTACAATCGAAGATGCGGATGATGGTGTGGTCGTTTGTTGCAATTTTTGGTATGTCGCAGGCTCCGTACAGGAAAATCCTCATGACGCTGTCGTGAGCCTATGTGAGCTGATTTTGGCTCTGTGCCCGTCGGCTGACTTCGCGGTATCAAACGCAATCACGGCAAGCGGCGAATTAGCAGGCCTTGCCCAGTTGCCGCTCGCGACAAAGCGGATACCTAGAGAAAACCTCCCACCACCCTCTGTTCCGCAATGGAACCGGCGGTGGAATGATCTGATTTCCCGCCGCGTCGCCGTTCCAAGCTACAGCGACTACCTTGTAAGAGGTGTGACAATACTTGAAAGCCTTGTGCCCATCTTGGAGAAGGTTTTCGACGCCCATTTTCGGGGGAAGGACGTACTAGGCAAACTCGCCGTAAAGTTCAATTCACTCAATGAGGAAATTGAAGCGCTAACACCTCCAGCTGTCTCCTCATTGGAAGCTTCGGGTGCCGGTAGCAGCGATGCAAACACCGCCGTCACCAAATTCCAGAACCTTTTGCACAGCACAAGCGTCAATGTCATCAAGAGGTTCGCGATGCTACCTGAGCAAGCAGGCGCATACATTGCCTGGTTGAGTGATCTCATTACAGACGTCGACATTGCTATTGCTGAAGAGCCTTGGCAGCTTATTGGTGATGGACCTCCGCCAATGCTTACGCGGCTCAAGACGCTCTTGGAGACGTTGCGCACTTTAGCCGGGGAAGCCCATGAAAGAAAGGAAGCGCCAGCGGCAACTTGGGCGGCGCGCGGAAAAGGCGCGCGAGTTGGCAACGCAGTGCGGTTAGTATCCCTCTCTGCCAAAACGGCAGGGGAAACTCGATTAAATCAGCGTAAGGCAGAAATTGAACGTTCGACAGTGGAATCCGGCGTCGCCGCAGAGTTCTATCTTCGCGTTAACGCCAAAGGTATTTTGCCGTGGCCGCCGGCAGACGTTCTCGCGCTCTTGCCTGCGCCAGAACTTGAAGGCGCGGTGATGGCGATCGCAGAGCAGGCGGAACACGTGCGGTTGTTAGTGGACTCGTCGATCCACCTTACAATCATGCCTAGCATTGAGGGTATTGCGCTTCCGACATTGGCAAGGTCCGGATATCAAACACTACTGCCTGACCCTGAAGGTGCAAAGACTTGGGCTACGGAAATCGGATTGCCACTAACCCCTACCGTCCTAGCTAGCTTGTTCGGGGAAGTGGTGAGCCTTGCGAGCGAACTTGGCGCAATGGATCAACAAGGTCTTGGAACTGAGACGAGACCGGAAGAAGAAATCGCTGTCCGCCGAAACTTAGAAAAAGACTTTGCCGGGAAGTATGATGAGTTGACCAGGCGACTTCGAGACTTTGATGATGACCTGCAAGCCGCTGTGTTTGAGTCTATTCAGCACCTGCGTACCGCAGATGTGGATTTTGCTGCGGAATCACAAGCCGCAATTGGCGGAAACTCCGGGGAACTCGTTGAGACGGTGGGATATTTATCTATGCTTTTGATGTCTGCCGAGATTGGCGACATTTCAGTTGAAGAGAACTTGTCTTAGCGTTTCCAGAAGAATTTGAGAAAGTCATCAATGGCAAAGAACAATAACAGAGACGACTTTTCCCAAGCGACCAAAAACCGTCTTGCGAAACTCGCACGGTATCATTGCAATAATCCTAGTTGCAGAAAGTTGACATCTGCGCCGACGAGCGACGGCGCAAGGGAAGTGAACATTGGAGTTGCCGCGCATATCTGCGCCGCTGCGCCAGGACCTGGCGCACGCCGATATCGCGCTGATATGAGCCCCGAACAACGAAAATCAAATACGAACGGAATTTGGCTTTGCCAAGACTGTGCCAAAGCGATTGATGCGGCTGATCCCATTTTCACCGAGGAGTTCTTGCAAGACTGGAAGAAGAAACACTCGGAGGACATGTGGCGCAGCATATTCGACAAGGTAGCCTTCGGCCCGTCCATGCCCCCAACAATTGGGGAAATCAGCGCTCGCTTGCAAAAGGCTGCCGCTGACGATCTCGCCGTGTTCCGCCGTACGCCCAAATGGCCGGGCACAAACGTTTCGCTCACGCTGACATTGAAAGTGAAGCATGTAGATGAAGCGTTGAGCACGCGCGCGCTTGCCAACGCCGTAACCACGCTTGACGATCTTATTCTTGTCTCGGCGCCCGGTATGGGAAAGACGACGACACTCTTCCAGGTTGCTGAAGGAGTAATGGAGATCGGCAACTGCACGCCACTTATTGTTCCGCTAGGCGATTGGGCCACCGAAGCCAACACACTGCTGGTATCCATCCTGAAACGCCCCGCGTTCAGCGAAATTTCGGAGCAGGACTTCCGCGCCGTCGCGACGAAGCCTGGCGTCGTGCTGCTTCTTGACGGTTGGAACGAACTGGATGCCGCCGCACGCGAACGCGCGCGCGTGCAAATCACGGCCCTCAAGACTGAATTGCCAGAACTCGGTCTTGTCATTTCCACGCGCAGGCAGGCCCTCGACATTCCTTTCAGCGGGACACGGGTCGATTTGCTGCCGCTTGACGACGAGCAGCAAATTGAGATTGCGCGCGCCATGCGTGGCGAGGCTGGCGCACAGCTCGTCGATCAGGCGTGGCGGACAGCCGGTGTCCGCGAACTCGTCACCATCCCTCTCTATCTCACGGCACTGCTGTCGCTGCCAGATGGCGCGCCTTTTCCGACCACAAAGGAAGAAGTGCTACGGCGCTTCGTTGCCGCGCACGAGCAGGAAGCCCGCCGTGCGGCGGCGCTTCATGCCGTGGCCCTCGGCTTCCAGCAGGACTATTTGAACAATCTCGCCGTGTTCGCCACCACAACGGCTAATACGGCGATTACGGACAGCAACGCGCGCAAAGCGGTTGCCGAGACCGCGCGGATCCTGATGGCCGATGGGCAGATGACCATCACCACACAGCCTGACACGCTGCTCGACACGCTTGTCAGCAATCACGTTCTGACGCGCGCCGGTGACACGCCGGGCTATTCGTTCCAGCACCAGCAATTTCAGGAATGGTACGCCTCACACTACGTCGAACGACTGATGCTACAGGCCGTCAGAGATCCGGCACTACGCGAGAAACTGAAGGCCGACGTGCTCGATCAGCGCCCGTGGGAAGAAGCAGTCCTGTTCGCCGTCGAAAGGAGCGCGCGCGGCGACACCGCGCATAAGGCCGCATGCAGCGCCGCCATTCTCGCTGCCTTTGAGGTCGACCCCATCCTTGCGGGTGAAATGATCTCCCGCGCCACCGACGACGTTTGGGCACCGATCGGAGCCGAGATTCGCAGCCTCATCGAAAAGTGGCACGCCCCCGGGAAGGTGGATCGAGCAGTGCGTTTCATGATCGCGTCCGGCAGGCCGGAATTCGGCGATCTTCTTTGGCCGCTTGTTTCGCACGCGAACGATCAGGTGCACCTACACGCCCTACGAGCAGCAAGGCACTTCCGGCCATCGGTGCTCGGCAGCGACGCCCCTGCCCGGATCGCGGCGTTGCCTCCGGAAACCCGAAAGAACGTGCTGCATGAAATTGCCTCGCACAGCGCAGTCGACGGCCTAGATCTAGCGACCGCAATTGCGAAAGACGACAGCGACCCGGATGTGAAAGCGATGGTAGTCGACGCGCTTTCATTTCGGCGGGCGGATCGCCACATCGTCGACTTGCTCGCCGACGCGGGCGACGCGACTTACGATATCCTCGCCGAGAAGGGTCACCTCGACGACATCACGGTCGATGCCATCCAGCAGGAACTCCTACGGGCGCGCGAAAGGTGCAGCGCTGCTGGCATGTCGCACTTTCAGCGCTTGCGCATGCTTGTCCACGCGCCGCCAGGTGGAGAAGAACGCGACGCCGAGGTTACTGGAATTATCGCCGAAATGGAGATCGACCGTAAGCGCGATGGCGAGATGCACCTGTTGTACGAAGTGCGAAAGCGCTATCCGCAGGCCCTAGCTGACGGGCTGCTACGCCGCCTGCGCGAGCATCGCGAACTCTTCTACGGCGCGGACAATATTCTTGCGGCCGCCGGGTTCGCACTCGAGGACGACGTGCTGCTCGGGATCGCCCTCGAAGAAACAAGCCGCCACGACGATCGCGCC
>JAESRB010000046.1 GCA_016764855.1 Emcibacter sp. | reverse complement strand
TATGGCGGCGGCGGCGCAGCCAATAACCCCGCCTGTTACGAAGTCGGGGCAAATCCGGTCGGCTCCTACCGCCATACACATTACAATAAAAAGCGTATTGGTCTGACAGCGGATATTGCCGCCGAAGTTGGCGAGAACAACATACTACGGGCTGGCCTGTGGTGGGAACGTGCGGACCGGGATGAAGGGCGTGACTGGCATAAAATTATTGACTCCAGAAGCTCTCATGAATTTGATAGCGCGGCCTATTGGCGTGTATATGATCGGAATTTCATCACCAATACACTCATGCTCTATGCGGAAGATACCTTTGAAATTGGTGATCTGATATTGACCGGCGGCATCCGCAAATTTATGGTTGACCTGACCCGTAGTGATAATTTTGGCATTCAGGATCAATTCAAGAAAGATTCAGACTCTAAGATCCTGTTCACTGCCGGTGCGCTGTACCACGTCACCGATGATATGGAAGTCTTTGCCGGTTTTTCCCAAAACTTCGCCGCCATCAAAGACAATGTGATCGAAGATAGCGCCAGCAACGCTGCCAATACGGACAATAGTTCCATTCTGGCGGCAATCAATGCCTTGGAAGGTGAAAGCGCAGATAACTTTGACGTTGGTTTTCGGTATAGCAATGACTGGCTACATGCCAATCTAACCGCCTATTACATCAAATTCAAAAACCGTGTGACCGGCATTTCTTCTGGCGATGCTGTCAGCGGCGTTGACTACCTTGAAGAAGGCGACACGGTTTATCTTAATGTTGGCGGCATTGAATCCAAAGGGATTGAAGCTAGTATATCTGCGGACTTCATGGACAACTGGAATATCTTTTCGTCTATGACCATCAACGACTCTGTCTATACAGAAACCATCAACAACATCGTCAAAGACAATAAAGTGGCCCTATCATCAGAATTCCTTCTGGTCGGAACTTTGAGCTATTACAATGATGGCATGCGCGGCGGCATTTCTGCCAAACATGTGGGTAAACGTTGGGGTGACTTCGCCAATGCGGACCGCCTGCCCTCCTATACTGTTGTTGATATGTGGGTTGGCTACACCATGGAAATGCAGGGTATTAGCGACATTGATCTGAGCCTGAATGTTAATAATCTGACCGACAAACGCTACCTTGGCAGCGGAACACCCGGAGGTTATTTCATCGGGACCGGACGTCAAGTTATGGCCACGGTCACCGTTAATTTCTAGACCTCTATTTTCTAGACTTGATTATTATATGACAAACCCGTGGGAAGTCGCCTGTACGACTTCCCCTTTTTTTATATGAGGAGCCCCGTTATGCACAAAATTACCCGACGGCAATTTCACTTAGGCACAGGCGTAAGTCTGGCCGGACTGGCCACATTTTCCAGTCAAACAGCCCGCACAGAACCCCTGCCGCATGCCATACCTGACATTCGTACTAAAACCCTCTCTCGTATTGTTTTTGGGTCCTGCTGCCATCAGGATAAGCCCCAACCCATATGGGATAAAATCCTAGAACGCCAGCCCGAGCTTTTCATTTTTCTGGGCGACAATATTTATGGCGATACCCGAGACATGACCATCCTAAAAGCCAAATATGACAAACAGGCTAAAAATTACGCCCGGATCAGACAAGAAAGCGACGTGATGGCCATTTGGGATGACCATGATTTTGGTGAAAATGACGCGGGCAAACACTATCCTTTCCGAGACCCCTCGAAAGCCCTATTTTTTGATTTCTGGAACGAGCCGGAGGATAGTCCTCGCCGCCGCCCCGATGACGGCATTTACACATCCCGTCTATATGGACCAGAAGACCGACGCGTACATATCATCCTGCCCGACTTACGCTATAACCGGGATAACCTTAGAACCGTCACCACGAAACGTCATGCCAAAGAACGGGATCTCGCGGGTCTTGGTCCTTACCTTCCCATTGCTGATGAAAGTCAGACCATGCTCGGCAATGCTCAATGGCAGTGGTTGGAACAACAGATGCAAATCCCGGCAAAGATTAAAATCATTGGCTCAAGCCTGCAATTTCTTGCCAGCCAACCCGGATGGGAGGCCTGGTCCAATTTTCCTCACGAAAGACAAAGGCTCATTGACCTGATCCAGAAATATAAGGTCGATGGCGTCTTCATTATTAGTGGCGATACCCATTGGTCGGAACTTTCCTGTCAAACCCAGAATGTTCCCTACCCTCTGTGGGACATGACCTCCAGCGGATTAACGGAAACATGGGCCAATGTCAGCCCCAATGCCTATCGCTGGAATGACCTGAGTTTCGCCGGACAAAATTTTGGAGCCATCTATATTGATTGGGACCTTAATGATCCGCTGGTGATATTTGAAGTCCGCGACGTTCAGGGCAACCGCGTCTTCCAGCATTCCATTTTATTGAGTTCGTTACGCGGTAAATGGTCATAAAACAGAGAACGAGAAGAGAAGATAAAAGAAATGGCCTGCCCCGGATTATGGGGCAGGCCATTTTGTTTGCGAATATATATTCTATTTATCCTGATCTATTTAAACATCATATCAATTGGTTTTCCTGCCGGAATAGTTACATGGGATGCTTTATATTTCAGCCCCATAAATTTAACCAGAGTCGCGGCAATCTGGTTTTGCTTGATACCCCGAACATGTTTCATTTCCCCCGTTGCCGGTGTATCCGGCCCGATCACCGCCATCCATATGGTGTCGTCGCCCTTGATATCTGCAATTTTCTTCTGCCCATTCTCATCCGTATAGGCAAAACGACCATGATGCTTCCACTGTTCAATCTCCCTATGGCCTCTCCCATGATCTGTGGCAATTAAAAGCGTGGTTTTATTACGGTAATGAGGGTTATTTTGCACCCAATGCCATAATTTCCCGATAAAATCATCGGCCCGCCGCGCCGCATAAATATATTGATCATAATGACCGTCATGGGCAAAGTCATCGGTCTCCCCAAGGGAAATATATAACGCTTTCGGTTGTTTTTCTTTCAGGTATTCAAAGGCGAAATTAAAGGTAAAGGCATCCAGACGTACCGTATCCCAAGGACTTGGGATATCTTTCTGCAATTGGTTCAATTGCAGGATACGCGGGTTATCCAACATAATATCCATCGGTTCAAAACCCGCATTTACGAATATACCGCTGCGCTTCTCATTAATAATATAAGGAAAAACATCCCACGAGCCAAAGGCCGCCGTTCTACCTTTAAGATTAGGCTGATGAGCCAGCCATTCCAAAAATGTCCAGTTAGGATTGGCCATTTTGTCATTACTCTTAATGCGTGGGTCAGCAAATCCGGTTAGGATTTCATTATAACCGGGATAAGAAAAATGCAGTTTATTGGTTATATCTGCTCGGCTGCCCTGATATCTATTGCCATAAAGCTGTCCTTTTTTGGCCACGACATTCCACAAAAAAGGGAACAGAATTTTACGCCGATCTTCAGGTTTCTCCCGCCAGAATTCCTTTTTAAAGTCATCATGAGTTTTTTTATAGGCCAGAAAATTCTTCTGATCAAAAAAACGCCTGTCGACACCTTCAAAAACTTCCTGCCACCGGACACCATCCAAAGTGATGAGAATGACATTCTCTGTCCTGCAACAATCTTCTTTCGCCTCTACGGACAAAGCCACAGAAGAAAATACTGAAAAGGCCCCAAAAAACACGACTGACAAAAGCAACGACGCTCTTTTCACCCGACACGAACTCAATTTAATCATCATCTATCCCTTAGGTTAAGTTTATGCTGAAAACCCTCGGAACGTACCAAGTGAAGATGATATATTTATGATACTGGTAAAACTACGGAAAGTTATTTCAACTCATCCCCAAGACGCAGCGCATGATGCATAACGTGAAAGATATAATTCTGTTCGACAACCCCCTGAAACAAATAGGCTGCCGGACCATCCGCATAAATGGCCACATCCTCCCCGCCATGTGTCTCTGACCTGTGGGGTACGACAGCTTGCTGGATATAATCTTTGGCTTCCGTATCAATATTAGTCAGGTCCGATCGCGGCACAACCGACCATGATTCTGGCTGTATGGCTCCCGGACCGCTATAATAACCCACCGTTGTATAGGGCAGATTATCATAGCCCAAAGCGGCATGGTCTTTCGCCTGACCACGGGCGTCATTCTCAACGACTTTCCCCAGTATAGGATTCCCCCGTGTGGCATATCCAGTCATAACAAAACCATGAGAATGGTCTGCGGTTACAATAATCAAGGTATCCTCACGGTCGGTCATATCAATTGCCATCTGAACCGCATCCGCCAGCGCAACCCCGCCATGTAACGCTTTATACGCATTACCTTTATGATGCGCATGATCAATCCGCGCACCTTCAATATAAAGGAAATAACCGCCGCCCTTATTGGTCAATATTTGAAGTGCTTTTTGTGTCATTTGGGCAAGTGATGGCTCCCCGCCCCGATCATTTTCCCGGTCTGCTTCATATTCCATATGGCTGGCATTAAACAAGCCAAGAATCGGGCCGTCACCCTCTATATCCAATCCATCAAAAGTTTTCTGATTCCAGACATATTGACCGTCTTTGTGGTCCGTTATCCATTCACTAACCAGATTTCGACCATCTTTTCTTTTACCATTCTGACCTTCCTGATCCCTGACAAAAGTCGGCAGAAAATTACTGCGCCCGCCGCCGAACGCAACCTCTATGCCGTCACCCACAGAAAAATCCATAAATTGTTGCGCGATATCCTTACAACCATATTGTTTCTCGGAAGACGGGATTTGTCCGTCATTTTCCCAATTTCTTTCCGGCGAATGGGCATAAGCCGCCGCTGGTGTGGCATGTGTCAATCTGGCTGTTGTAACAATGCCAGTATTCAATCCGGACCGTTCCGATAATTCCAAAATAGTATCCATGTGATTATTGAGAGAGCCGCGACAATCACCCCTGGCCACAGACTGATTAACACTGATCACACCCGCCTTTGTTTTAGCCCCCGACAGGAACGCAGACGCCGTCCCTGCAGAATCCGCGACTTGCTGATTTGTGTTATATGTTTTTGACAATGCCGCATAAGGAAAAGTCTCCCAAGAGAGAATATTTTCTTCCCCCGACTGGCCCTGAAGCTGTCCCGCCAGAATTCGCGTTGCGGTCACTGTGCTCGGCCCCATGCCATCGCCGATAAAAAGTATAACGTTCTTTGCCGGTTTTGTTATGGGTTTTTGCGCCAATTTCTCCGCCAAAACCGCCTGTGCTTTCGTATAATATGGATTATTCGCCTGCTTTATCTCCCCTCCCCTCAATGCCTCAATTTCGCAGAATATAACATTTCTGTGATCGGCATTGTTTGATT
>JAESRB010000045.1 GCA_016764855.1 Emcibacter sp. | reverse complement strand
GGTGATGGAGCTGCCTTCGGCTTTTAATTCGCCGTGCTTGTAATAATTATACAAAGCGGCGCCCATGGGGTCGGCAAGAACGATTCTGACGTCTTTGTTTTGTTTTTTGGCCAGTGCTTTCAGCGCCATGGACACGCCGCCGATGGAGCCGCCAGTACCCACGGCACAGGTAAAGGCATCAACGGTGCCATCGGTCTGATCCCATATTTCCGGGCCTGTGGTTTCAATATGAGCGCGGCGGTTGGCGATATTATCGAATTGATTGGCCCATATGGCCCCGTTCGGTTCGGTCGCGGCGATTTCCTCCGCCAGCCTGCCGGAATAGCGCACGTAATTATCCGGGTCCTTATAAGGTTTCGCCGGAACAAGCCGTAAGTCACAGCCACAAAGCCGCAGCATATCCTTTTTTTCCTGAGACTGGGTATCGGGCATGACAATCACGGTCCGGTAGCCTAATGCGTTGGCGACAAGTCCCAATCCAATGCCCGTATTACCGGCGGTTCCCTCGACAATGACGCCGCCGGGTTTTAGCAGGCCTTTTTCCTCTGCATCGCGAATGATATAAAGCGCCGCCCGATCCTTGACCGATCCGCCGGGGTTGAGAAATTCCGCTTTGCCCAGAATAGTACATCCGGTTGCCGCAGAAGCTCTTTCCAGCTTGATCAGTGGTGTATTGCCAATGGCTCCGACAAAACCGTCTCTAATATCCATAAAAGTTTCCCTGAAAATATTCGTTTAATCATTATGAGTTTAAATATAGGGAGGCCGGTTTTAAGAAGCAAGTTGCGCCCGCGTTATTTGGTATAAATTTTCTTGCCGGACATTCTGTACGGATATTTGCGCGGCGAGCTTATGGAGGATGATTTCCTGTTCCGCCAGACAGAGATCGCTCACATGGATATCAATGCTCAGGTTGGTGTCCATACAGGAATTCTGTTGATATTTATGCACCCGTATCCGGTCGGGAGTGATGTTCCGCAGGGCAAAAAGCTCCAATACGCGGGGCAATGCGCCGGGATGAGCATCGGCGGTTACGGCATAATGGACGGTTTCGCGGGGTAATATTACAGCTGTGGTTTCAGATGTGGTTTTGGGCGTGGTCATGTCACGCGCTCCTCTTATACAAATTTAACTATATCGAATTGGAAATCGTCGCTGATAAACATAGGACAATTGGATATCCGGCCCTAGGCGAGGACCGGGGTCATAATTCGAGATATTGGCATTCGTAATGAGGTATTCTGTTTCATAATTATGAGGTTTACGTCTTAATTCTTAAAAAGTCAATAATGACATGGGGCAAAAAATGCTATAATGAGGCATGAAACGTTCATCAAACGACGACAGGAAGAGCATGACCAAGGATATATACAAGGGTTTGTCACAGTTGGGACAGGATACCAAAGCCCCAACCAATCCAGAAGAAGCCAAACTGGACCGGGTGCCGAATCCGCGCCCGAACAGCGATTATTTTGTCCGTTTTACCTGCCCGGAATTTACGTCGCTTTGTCCCGTAACCGGCCAGCCGGATTTTGCCCATATCGTCATTGATTATATCCCCGGTGATCACTCGGTGGAAAGCAAATCTCTGAAACTCTTCATGCAGTCCTTCCGTAACCACGCCGCTTTTCATGAGGATTGCACAGTGGGCATCGCAGAACGTTTGGTGAAAGAACTAAACCCCAAATGGCTGCGCATCGGCGGCTATTGGTACCCCCGCGGCGGCATCCCCATCGACGTCTTCTACCAAACCGGAAAACCACCGGAAGATGTTTGGATTCCAGAACAAGGCGTGCCGACGTATCGGGGCCGGGGGTAGCCGTTTATTGCGGTTATGGAATATGCTATAATATTCTTTTGACCGATTAAAGGGGGACATCTTGTCTGATGAAAAAGCTGAAAAACAACTAACGCCCGCCAATCAAAATATGTGGTATTTGTTGATGACGTGGTATGGGGAGCCTACACATTTTGAAGATCCGGTTACGTATCAAAATAGGCTATTTTGGCACCGCTATATGGGGGATAGTCTGTCGAGTGATCAAATCGATACATTGGCAGATTTATGTCAGAAAAACCTAGAAAATATAAGGCAGTCTAATCCTGAAGAGCGGCAACAAGCCGAAGAAGAATATAGGCAGTATGAAAATTTTATACCCTTTACTAGGAATGAAAAAGGGCACCATATACTTGAATTGAGAGATCGTTTGGCCGCGAATGGTGCAAAAGATTTTGGCCAATTACGGTATATAGAAATGCATATTGAATTAATCGGCGTAGAGTTTAGAAACTTAGTCGATTTTAACCATTATATATTTCCTCGCTATGCGTCGTTCTCAAATTCTGAATTTCATACAAGTGTGTCTTTTCGTAAGGCATGTTTTTTAAAAAAAACCGGGTTTTCAGAAGTAATATGTCACGGAAACATAGGTTTTCAAGAGGCGACCTTTAAGGAGGAACCTTTATTTTTCGAGGCCACCTTTAAAGACAATGTTGAATTTTCCGGGGCAAAGTTTTTGAAAAATGTTTCTTTCAGGGATGCAAGTTTCTTTGGGGGAGGGCATTTTGAGAAGATCGTATTTTCTGGAACAGCAGATTTCTCACGGAAGGTCGATGATGAGGACGTAAAATTTAGTAAAGGCGGCTTTTTTAACGATGCCATATTTATGGAGAGGGCCAACTTTAGGAACGTAATATTTTCAAAATGGGCGGAATTTTCAAGGGTAAAATTTCATAAACAGACGTTTTTTCAGGCTGTGACTTTTCAAGGTGAGGTGAAATTCTGTGATTCTGTGTTTAAATCAACGACTGATTTCACAAAGGCCGTTTTTGCAAAGGCTCCAGAATTTCATGGGTGTGAAATATATGTGGATACCATATGGCCTGAAAGCAATCCAAACGATGAAGTATGGCCGACTGAATATGCCTCAGAAGAAGAGGCAAAAGTAGCGGAACGGGCATGGGCGACGTTGAAACTCTTGATGAATAAGGTCATGCGCCATGAGCATGAATTAACTTTCTTTGCTTTGGAATTACAGGCTCGGGCGGAACATAAGGGAAAAACATTATCTTATCGTCTCTACGAGAGTTTATCTGATTTTGGGCAGGGTGTGTCGCGACCTGCATTTATATTATTAATGATGTCTTTTGCATTTCTAGTTCTTTATATGGGTATTTTCATTTTTACGACTGGAACCACGCAGGAAAGTTGGGAAACAACCTATTGGGGCAAGGCCATATTAACAAGTTTTGTGAGTTCTTTTCCCTTCGTTGGACTGCAGAAATACATCTATGGCGGTGTGAGTGGATGTATTGTTGTTTTAAGTGGTGTGCAAACGATATTAAGTACTATTCTATTGTTCCTGATTGGTCTTGGGATCAGGAATAAATACCGTATTAAATAGGTTAGGGGAGATTTTCCGTGTGAGGCCGGACTGGATACTTGTCTTCTTCGGTTTTGGCTTTTTTCCTTGCTTGAGTCCCGATGCGCGCCCTTTCCAAGTTCCATCTTCCCCTTCCCCTCATTCCTACCGCGATCGGATATACGGGCTTTTATAGATAGTTTCATGTGCTATCCACATTTTTGGATTTTGAGGGTGTTTTATTTGCAGTTAACCAGAGGTCTGTTCGAGAGACCATATTTCTTTTCCCCTTCAGTTTAGCCTTTAACGACATATAAATATTAGGAATATTCTGGGATAATAAGGAATTTGACTAATATTTCACCGACTGTCAGGTATTAACCGTACTGATTTCTCCGTCCGAAATATGGATAGGGTCTTGGTGCAGGATAATAACTTTGTACAAAATATTAGGGAAATCCGAAATGGAAAATAAGTATAAGGGAAATAGTAAGAAAATTTCTACTCTGTGTCACATATTGAGTGGTGTAAGTGTGTTGATGATGGCAACAACGCCGAGTGTCATGGCCGAAGAGGCCTCTGAAGGGAGAAAAATATCTGGGGCCAGCCTTCTGATGGATGAAGTGATGGTTTATGGCACCAAGCGATCTGCCGCTGAAAGTGCCCAGACAGTCCCCGGGCAGGTTGCCGCATTTGGGGCTTCTCAAATGGAAGCGCGCCAAGTGATCACGCTGCAGGACTTGACCATGAGTACACCAAATGTTCAAATGGATGGTATTGGGACGACACCGGGTGTGGCGAACTTTACCATCCGGGGTCAGGGCGTCAATAGCTCGATCCCGTCGATTGATCCCACGGTTGGGGTTTTTGTTGATGGGGTATACCTTGGGAGCACTTACGGTGTAATTGTCGACATGTTTGACATTGAATCTGTTGAGATTCACAAGGGCCCTCAGGGTGTTCTTTTTGGTCGTAACGTGACCGCAGGGGCGGTTCTGTTGCGGACGGCACGGCCCAATGGCGAGACTTCAATCAAAGGTAAAGTTGGCCTTGAAACCGGCCTGCAATATACCGCAGCGCTGGCGGCGCAAGGGTCATTGGTTGAAGATAAGCTCGCGGCAAAGGTCGGCATTCAGTACAAAGAGGATACCGGTTATTACGAAAACCTGACAGTGGGTCGGAACGTGGGTAAGAACAGAACCCTGATTATCCGCCCAACACTTGTTTTTACGCCCAACAGTTCCTTTGATGCCACCCTCATCTGGGAGCATGGAGAAATGGAGGGAGACGGTGCCATTGCACAGGTTTCCGCTGGTTTTCTCCCCATGAGCCCGAATAAGGACATTGAGACAGCGATCGATAATCCGGGCTTTGTAGATGTGGTTTGGAATCAGGTCACTCTGGAAATGAACTGGGATCTGGGCAATGGCCGACTGACCAATATTCTGGCCTACCGCGATGTGAACAGCAATGCAGAATCTGATGGCGACAGCACGGCGCTCGATCTGTTTGTTTTTCTGCCGACGACCATTCAGGACCAGATTTCCAATGAACTGCGCTATAACGGCATGATTTCTGACGGCTGGGAACTGACGACGGGTTTATATTATTATCAATCTAATCTGGAGTATCTGGAAAGCCGCTCGTTGCTGTTTGATACCACCCGCATCGGCGGTGGCGGACTTCAGGATCATAAGACCCTTGGGGCGTTTGTAAATAACTACATTGACCTGAGCGATACCCTGGTCCTGCAGGCTGGCTTGCGGTATTCTTATGAGAAAAAAGACGTTATAATTCACCCGTTGGGGACCTGTACATTCGAACAAGTTTGCGGGGCAGGTAATGCAAATGATCAAAGCTGGTCAAATTGGTCACCGAAGGTTGGCCTGCAATGGGCAGCGAGCGAAGACGTCACCGTTTATGGTCACTTTGCCCGCAGTTTCCGGGCAGGGGGTTACAACTTCCGTTCACCGTCCCCGAACCCGGTGTCTTTTGATCCGGAGCGTGTTGATAGTCTGGAAATCGGCCTGAAGTCAAAACTGCTGGATAATCGGTTGCGCTTTAATGCCGCGGTCTTCTTCAATAAGCTGAATAATATGCAGCGTGAAGTAAATCTGCAAGATCCGGTTATTGGTGTTATTCAGGATATCTCCAACACGGCATCCGCCGAAATTTTCGGGATCGAAATTGATGCCATGGTGCTGGTTACAGATAGTCTGGTGTTGAACGCCTCTGTGGGGTATCTGGATGACAAATATACCGAAATTCTGGTTGACCTGTCCGGCGATGGCATCATTGATCAGACCGATTTTGACTTGAGCCTGCCCCGCTTGGCCAAGTGGACCCTGAATTTTGGCTTCACCTATGATATGGAACTGGAAACGGGAACCCTGATCGCGCGTGCCGATTATGCCTATCGTTCAGGCGCGGCGTATAATGACCGGAACAGTACGTTATTTCACGACTATTCCATGATCAATGCCGGTCTGACATATGAACATGGCG
>JAESRB010000044.1 GCA_016764855.1 Emcibacter sp. | reverse complement strand
GAAACAAACATTAGCTAAAATGTAACTGTTGATTGTGTCTGTATTATGACAAAAAACGCTCAATATTCATAGTTTTTTGGCAGAATGACACAGTTCTTAGGATTTTTTGGCAGGAGATTTGGCAGGAGATAAGATGGTTTCTACAGCTAACCAGAAACTTATGTTTTTATGGTGGCCCTCTTCACGCGCAGCCGATTTCCGGCGCAATAGCTCTTCCAAAGGGTTCTTATAAGACTCCCTTAATGTACGCGCCATTTCTTCTGGAACAGCAAGATCATTCAGATCCTGCGTGAGAATGGCTTTAATCGGTTTTATGTCATGTTTCATATGCATTACTTGATAAGTCTCAATAGGAAAAATGTTAAATAGCAAACTGTAGAGCTACAGTTATAATGCTATATACTTAAAATTCCATGTGCAATGGCGGATTTCTGTTATTTGCCTGTATTTTTTATACTTATGCAGGGGATCTATATTATTTTAAGGTTTGTAACTAGTTGTAATAACTACTCTATTTTGTCAATACCCTAACCTATAGGTGTTTCCGCGTTTATGAATTTATATCATAATGACTTTCAGTATTAGAAATCATTCTGTCGGACTTTCATGAACTTATAGCAAGGAATAGAAGAATGCTGATATCTTCCTCAAATAGGTATGCCAGAGAAAATATCGAAACAAATCGCGTTTACGACAGTATAAAAACCTTGATAATTGAACATGCACTCCCCGTGGGAAAGCGGATCCTTGTGGAACCTCTGGCAGACGAATTAAATGTCAGCAATACGCCTGTCCGGGAAGCACTCATTCAACTTGCGTCTGAATGGCTCATAAAGGATGAACCAAACGCAGGCTTTTTCACCAAAGAAATCTCTGAGTTGGAAGTTCGGAACCTCTATATTTTGAACCAAAACCTATTGGAATTGTCACTGAGCCTTGTCAGGAATGATGGGCAGGTGCCAGGGATGCTCAAACCGCCAAATTTCTTTGATGAAAGTCAGCAGGGTGTAACAAATTCTCCCGAATCAAAAGTTCAGATACTCAACGCGCTGTTCGTTCATATTGCCAGACAATCAGGCAATTCGGATGTCCTCAAGGGGATTATGAACATCAATGACAGGACATATTTTATTCGTCTGCATGAATGTGAAATGCTCCAGGGTTGGCAAGAGGACTTGCTGCGACTCTGTCAAATATATTATCAGAAAAATATCGAGGAATTACGGCACGCTTTAAAAGTATATCATGACAAAGTAATTGCTTTTTTGCCGGATTTATTGCTCCTGTTGCGGCGGGCGCAAACCGAAATTCGGCAATCAAGTTAGGGGATATTCATACCTCGTAAGAAGTTCATTATTTTACAAGATTCTAGCCAAGGCCTCAGGTTTATAAATGACATGAAGCCTGGGGATAAATGGTGCCTAAAATCCTAAAAAATATAATGTTTTTATATAGTTGTGGGTTTTTATTTAATTAATATACTGGTTTTATATCACGAACAATCATCCTTTTGCAGATTATATAAAGGAGTTTGTGGTGTCATTTTTTGGTTTTCAAAATGTATTTTCTGGAAAATAAAAAGTTATGATCAGCGTATTAAAACAAGCAATATCACTCGGGTGGAAAGAAACAGATCGTTTTGTTAAAAAGCGTTTTGTCTGGGTGGTTTTCTTCATAATAATTACGACAGTATTTTCAGCACTTGCACCTGTGGCGTTGAAGTATGCCATCGATGGTTTGGGAACTGGTGAGTATAACACTCTTGATCTAAATTTTTTTCAGGATTGGGGGGGTGTTACTCAAGCTTCTATTATACTTAGCCCTGCTATACTTATCCTGATTTATATATTCAGCCTGTGGCTTTCAAGGAGTAGTGGAGAACTCAGGTGGTTTTTTTACGGCACTGCGGAACAAAGACTGCATCGCAACATCAGTCGTCACCTGTTTGGTCACGTTCTCAAGCTGCCATTAGCGTTTCATCTTGATCGTAAAACCGGGGCCTTGAACCAGATTTTGGCCCAAGGTATAGCCGGATATAGTATATTGCTCAATGTTGCCATATTTACTATTTTTCCGGTCATTATAGAAATTGTTCTTATCAGTGCCGTGTTGGCTGTCTTTCTCGCGCCGTCGTTCTTAATAATCCTGTTGTTATCTGTCATTGGCTATAGCATTGCCTTTGCAATAGGAGTAGCCCAGATTAGTGGCCCGAGCCGCGAAGTTTCCACAACCCAGATTAACGCTTATGCTGCCCTGACAGATGGTATTCTCAACAGCGAAACCGTTAAATATTTTACTGCTGAAAATTTTATTAATGAGCAATATGATACGAGCTTGGCCCAAGCGGAAAGTGGCTGGGCTTCTTTCTATGCCTGTAAAACTAAAAACGGTTTACTCGTCGCCTGTGTGTTTGCCATATCTCTTGGGTCGGCCATTTTGCTCGCTAGCCAGCAGGTTATGCAGGGAGCAATAACTATTGGAGACTTTGTACTCATTAACACGTACATGCTGCAAATCATCCGGCCAATGGAAGCTCTGGGTGTTGCATTTCGGAGTGCAGTCCAAGGTGTGGCATTCATAGAAAAAATGCTTGATCTTCTGGATAAGGAAACGGAAAATTTTGAAGTAATTCAGGGAACTATTGCTTCTGTATCACTCTCTTCAATTGACGGGAAAAAGTTTCCAACCGGTTCAGGTGGTGAACTGGTCTTTGACCAGGTGATGTTTTCCTATCACCTTGATCGGTTGGAATTGGGTGACAAACATAAACCCGTTCTTCAAAACGTCAGTTTCGTCATTAAACCGGGAAAGGTTACGGCAATCGTAGGCAGAAGTGGTGCTGGGAAATCGTCTATAATTCGGCTTTTGCTCAGATTCTTTGAACCGGATCAGGGAGATATTTTATTAAACGGCGTATCGACACGCGATATGCCTTTATCTGATTTGCGGCAGTATATAGCCGTGGTGCCACAAGATACGGTATTGTTTAACAATACCATCGCCTATAATATTGGGTTTGGCAAACAAGGATCTACCCAGGCTGACATTGAAAAAGCCGCGAAGCGGGCAGATATTCATGAAAAAATTATGATGATGCCGCAGGGTTATCAAACCACGGTCGGTGAGAGAGGTCTGAAACTCTCTGGCGGTGAAAAACAACGGGTATCCATTGCAAGAGCCGCCCTCAAAAACCCTAAAATTTTTGTTTTTGATGAAGCAACAAGCTCCCTGGATACAAAAACAGAAAGACAGATTCTTGATAATCTGATTATGGTCTCAAAAAATGCAGCGACTCTTATCGTCGCCCATCGTTTGTCAACTGTTGTGCATGCAGATGAAATATTAGTGCTTGAGAAGGGGGAAATTATTGAGCGCGGGAATCACAATCAATTATTACAGGCAAAAGGCACCTACGCTGCCATGTGGTACGCCCAGCAAAGCGATAAGAAGACAGATAATTTAAAAACAGGCGGGCATGATGGAAAGATAAAATTAAGTACGGTAAAGCTGGAAACGAGGTGAAAAAATGAATGTAGAATTTTTAAAAGATATACGGCATCGCTATTTTTTAGCGAAACATATTTTTTACAGCAATATTGACGGGCATTTCATTGTGCTTGATTTAAGGAAGAATAAATACTTACTTCTTGGTGAAGAAGAGAAACAAATTTTCCAGGTTCTTTTTGAGAAGAAAGATGTGTTAAGGCCTAACGAGCCACATGATCTAGAACAGTCGATTACAGACTTGGTAGAGCTCGGGATGCTTACGGATGGTCCGGAAAAAGGCAAACAGAATATGGTCCCTGTCTTGCCCCTCGTCACTCAGGACATGAATGGCTATCCCTTTGACGGCATTCCGAAAATCGGGGCAGGGCATGTCTACCAGTGCTTCAAGGCGTTTTTATATACAAAAATTGTCTGGTGGCTAAATCCTATGGAGGGAGTAATCGCCAAGATGAAAAACCGCAAAACCCGTCACCTTGCCAAAAAACCGCCAAAAGTGAGCTTTGAACAGACCCGCGAGCTGGTTGAGATTTTCCGCATCCTGACGGGGTTATTCTACACCGTGCGTAACGAGTGCCTGTTTGACTCACTGACAATGGTTAATTTCCTGGCGTCTTACGGTATTTATCCACAGATGGTGTTTGGGCTACAAATGGGTCCGTTCGCAGCCCATGCATGGGTACAGGAAGGCGCTATTAGCTACAACTGTCCTGTTGCCATAGTAGATTCTTTTGAACCGATTATGACTGTCTAACGTAAGGAATAAGAAATGTACCGCTATATATCACTTGTCTGGAATGAGGCTGATCAACAGTCGACAGAAACCGTTAAATTCCTAAAAAGCTATTTTGAGGGCACGGAAACATCCTGGTTACTCGCCTATAAAGGCGATGGTCTTCTGGTACTTCACACGGGCGAAGAAAAGAATAGGATGCAGGCCTACCCTCTGAATACGCAAGAGGGTAATAGCGGTGGCATAGTTATGGGTAAGCTGTTCAAGAGAGAACGATCCGCTGATGCCATTGCCATGAACGCAGATTTGAATACGCCGGAAGCCAGAAAGGTCATCCAGACCGCTGGACGGCATTTGGTGGATGACTATTGGGGATCATATGTTGCCTTTTTTCAGGACGGTGGACGCAAATATGTTCAAGTTGACCCTATAGGTATCTTTTCCTGTTACAGTACCTCCTATCGGAACGTGGAGATTTATTTCTCCTATATGCCAGATATTGCATCCTGTAAATTTCTGAAATTTTCTGTTGATTGGGCGACCATCGCAAAGAAAATGCTTTATGTTACAGACGATACAAAAGCGCCCATAAATGAGATTGTTAAGGTTCTGCCTGGGCAATGCTTGACTATAACGCCGACGGAAAAGTCAAAAACCTTCTACTGGAATCCGCAGAAAATTTCCCAGACTGATGTGATTGAGGATGTGGAAGAAGCTTCTCGAATCTTGCGCCAGACGATTTTGAGCACGGTGGCGGCGATGGCAGCACCGTATGACAATGTAATAAATCAGACAGGCGGGCTGGATTCTTCAATCCTTCTGGCTAGTTTGGCTGAAACCCCATCGGCCCTTGATGTGACTTGCCTTAATACCTATCAAAATTATTCAGGTGGTGACGAGCGATATTTTGTCCGTAAGGCAGCAGCGCATGTGGGGGTTCCCCTGATAGAATATGAAGTCCCAACTGTGGAATTTGATTTTCCTGAAATGGCAGCGGCTCCCATAACGACCTCACCACCGCATTATTTTGGCGGCATAAAATTTGAAAAATACCTGTCGAAGAAACTTCGGGAGGTCAAGGGACAGGCTATGTTTAACGGCACGGGCGGTGATGAAATATTATATATTTTCGGGAAAAATTACGCTCCCATAGATTATATAAAGATGCATGGTATTCGCTGGCCCCTGTTCCGCATATTAATGGAAGCTTCCCGAATGCAGAAACGGTCCGTCTGGGCGATCCTGCCTGATATTATTCGCGGTGGTTTTGGCAAGACTGTCTATGATTGGTCGCCTGCCATGCCGACCAGCCTGTTAACATCCGATATTCAGGATAAAGTTCATAGAGAACAAAATCACCCTTGGATTCAGGTTAGAGACAACGTCACTCCCGGAAAACTGGACCATATCACGCCTTTAATATGGGGACATTATAATCAGGAATGCCGGGTAAGTCCGGATGAACATTTCACGACTTTATACCCGCTTCTGTCACAGCCGGTGATTGAGGCCTGCCTACGGATACCGCTCTGGCTGATGATGGCCCACGGCAAGAATCGGGGGTTGGCCCGTAAGGCGTTCAAGAATTATTTGCCGCCGGAGGTAATATGGCGTGAATCAAAGTCCCTTGGCGGCAATTATTTCGATGCCATCATTCTTGATAATATGGCGGCCGTGAAAGAATTGATGATGGATGGTGAAATGGTCAGAAATAATGTGATTGATCGCCGTAATTTGGAAAGAACCCTGAATAAATCCCATGATATCGAAGAAGGTGATTTCGCCGGTATGATTAGATATTTGAATGCTGAAATATGGGCCAGAAAATTGAAAGGGGAAAATATTGCGACATTTGCCCGTTCAAGCATAGCCTCAATAGCATAAATATAAAGGAATATATTATGATTAACCTTGGAAAAATATCACAAGTTACGAAAGTTGAAAAGATTACTCCAATGCGTGAGTCATTACCTTTTGACATGTTTTTTGAAATTGAGTTTTAGATCAATTTTACATCAGAGACAGTTAATTTATTAAATCTGATATGACATAAAATGCGTTCTTTTTTGAGGAGAAGAGGATGAATTATATTATCAATTT
>JAESRB010000043.1 GCA_016764855.1 Emcibacter sp. | reverse complement strand
TGCAAAAGCCACCACATGGTGGTCGCTGTTTTTGCGGGCACACATAAAGGCAACGGTATCTTGTGCTCTATCAGCAAGCCCCATTCCCAAAGCTTCTGAGAAGAATTCTACGCTTTTCATTGTATTAGGAGTAAAGAGCATAATATGACCCAACCGAAGGGGAAGTATCTTTGGTGTTTTTGATTTTGGCGTTACAGCGGCTTTGTCAATGCGAATAGTGCGCCCTGGCTGGTTAATCTCAAATACTTCTTTCGCAGACAAAGGAGTTTCAGGAGCCCCAGTGATTAAATGAACCAGCAAGCCATGCGGATCTTTAATCCACAAACCATTCTCTTCGAAACCTTCGGGGGCAGCAACAACCGTACCGCCGTATTTTATGACATTCTCCTTGGTTAGGTCAAAGCTCAGATCATCTGATGTTAAGATAATATGATGCAAACGCTTTTTCCCAGCACCACGAATAAGTGTTATGGCCGCTCTTTCTTGACCTTTACACGTAAATACCAGACGATCCTGTTGCTCTTGCACTTCCAGACCAGCAGCAGAATAGAACTCACGACCATCTTCCAAATTTGGTACTTCTAATACGATTCCATATACACCTGACACAGCCATCACTTTTCTCCTTTATTACCTATCCCGTGCAGTCAATGACTCGGTAAATGTGTATATTTTCATACACAGAAGCACTGCTGCTATTTCTAAAATATAGTTCTCATATCTTGACAATTACCTATCATTATTGCCACATAATGATAATTTGTCAAAAACATAATGATAATTTGTCAAAAAAATTGTAATGTCTCTATTATTGACGTATATTTTGAAAAAACCACAACAAGAAAATAAGGAATTAAATATGAAACTCGTTCGGTTTGAATATGAAAACACCCCAAGACTTGGTATCGTGAAAGATACAGCTGTTTACGATTTACAACTCTGTGGCTTGCCCTTTAACTCTATGGAAGAAATCATTGAAGGAGGCACCGCAGCCCTTTCAGAGATTTCCACAAAGACCAAAAATCAGGAGGCCCATTTCAAGCTTGATGAAGTTAAACTTCTGGCGCCCATTGAAAAGCCCGGAAAATATCTAGCAATCGGTATGAACTACGCAAAGCATCTTGAGGAAGCAGACAAACTAGGGGTTGCTCGCTCCAAGCATCAGGTCTGGTTTAACAAACAGACAAGCTGTCTTTCCGGTCCCTTTGACCCGATCGAGGCAGGTGTTACCGAAAAGCTCGATTATGAAGTTGAGCTTGGTCTGGTTATTGGCAAAACCGCAAAGGGAGTGAAGGCTGAAGATGCTTATGAGCATATTTTTGGCTATTTTGTGGCCAACGATGTATCCGCCCGTGATTGGCAATTCCACTCACCCACTTTTACCATGGGTAAATCTTTCGATACCCATGGGCCCATAGGACCCTGGATCATTACCCGTGACGAAATCGAGAACCCGCAAGACCTGAAGCTTCGATGTCTGGTCAACGGGGAAGAGCGGCAGTCTAATAATACCAGCCAAATGATCCATAAAATCGCGCAACAAATTGAATATCTTTCGACGGCCTTCACGCTCAACCCAGGAGATTTAATCGCCACAGGCACACCAGAAGGCGTTGGCATTGGGATGGAACCACAAGTCTTTCTAAAATCTGGAGATGTTGTACGCTGTGAAATTGATGGCATTGGCGCCATTGAAAATACTGTTGCCTAATCCATAGTTTTAAGCAAAGCCTAAAACGAAGCCCTTGTCAGAAATACTGACAAGGGTCTTTTTTATATAACATTAAAAACCAACGACAATCTCAGCAACAGAAACAGCGACCTTTTTAAAGAGAAAGGCCTGAACGACTTATCTTACAGGCCATATCCGCATCTATTTCCTGAAAAAATAGATACTATGCTTATGTTAAAATAAAGATTATCCACAACTTCAAAGGGGAATTTAAAACCCCCTTTGAAAAGAATGTATCCAATAGTTAAAAATTATAAGAAAATAACAATTTTATAGTTCTTAACTGTGCAGGGCCTTCTGCGCTCGCAAAAGTCGGATCAGGATTAGGGCTACCAAAATCAGCTGTTATTGCATTCGTAAGATTTCGACCAACAATTTTAACTTCCCAGAGATCTGACACATCCAAAAGTGCAATGGACGCATCCAATGTAGTATAAGCATCTGAGGGTAAAACATGGCCTTTTTGATTATACATTTCACTCCTATGACGCACTGTTCCATTAATTCTCACGGCTAAATTATCGGACACATCTTGTTCATATGTTACCCCCATATAGCCGGTCCACAATGGAGCCTGAGCAGGATGTAACCCTGTATTTCTTTCACGAGCATCTGCATAAGTCAAAGCCCCGTTAAACCGAAAATTATCCGTAGCCATCCATGCAGCTTCCACCTCAATCCCCTTCGTTTCCAGCGGGATATTATCCGTCACAAAGGCAACTCCGGTAAATGTCGTTTCCTGAAAATTATCAACAGTGGTGTAAAATACGGAAATGTTCAAATTTGCCGTATTTTCCAAAAGAGACATCTTGGTGCCAATTTCATACGACTTTGCCGTTTCAGAATCCACAAATGCTTCGACTAGAGGATTGGCCGTTGGAACGGTATTGGTCTCCACATACCCCCCCGTTTTTGTACCATGACCAAATGATGCATATACCATGACATCGGCATTGACATCATATTGTACATTGATGTTACCGTTTACAAAACTGTCCGAAAACTCCAATGGCGTAATCGGAAAGGGAGGATTCGCAACCGTATTCCATATGGTAAGTGGTGCGAAATTTACTCGTCCATAAAGGATGTCTTTTTGCTCATCTGTATAACGCAATCCCCCCGTAGCCCTCAAAACATCCGATATATTCCAAGTTAATTGACCAAAGATAGATATCGTCTCTGTCTTTTGCGAGAAATTATTCGAAAAACCACCGTTAAACAATTGACCAGAAATAGGCGATGGCGGCGAAGGAAAGGCTGGCGTACCCCAATCTTGAATATCCACAGATTCCCAATTGCTCTTATAGTAAAAAATACCGGCTAAATACTCTATTTTTTCGCCAGATGGAGACGTTAAGCGTAACTCTTCAGAAAGCTGCCAGTAATTCTCATCCCGTGCAAAAACAGTTCGATCATATCTTGCTTCCCTCTGCGGTTTCTGTGCTGATTGTAGATGATGAGCCGGGAATGCGTAGTTTCCTGAAAAAAGCCTTATCCAAGAAGTTTGCCTTAGT
>JAESRB010000042.1 GCA_016764855.1 Emcibacter sp. | reverse complement strand
CGAACTCAAAATTGGGACCCTCGACAATCGCTTCCACCGGACAGGCTTCCTCACAATAACCGCAATAAATACATTTGGTCATATCAATATCATAGCGTGTTGTCCGCCGCGTCCCATCCTCGGCAACGGCAGCCTCAATCACAATCGCCTGCGCCGGACAGATCGCCTCGCATAATTTACAGGCAATACAGCGTTCTTCACCGTTATCATAACGGCGCAACGCATGCTCCCCCCGGAAACGCGGGCTCAACGGCCCCTTTTCATAGGGATAGTTGATGGTGGCTTTTGGCCGGAACATATAACGGAATGTCAGCCACATGGCTTTGACAAATTCGGTTAACAAGAACGTTCGCGCAGCGTGTTTAAGAAGTGTCATATCACTAATCCTTTATGCCGGGATCTTGTCGGTAAGCAACAAGAACAATCCGGTTAATACGACCCAAAGCAGCGACAGCGGCAGAAATACTTTCCACCCCAGACGCATCAACTGATCATAGCGATAACGTGGTACGGTCGCTTTGACCCATGCGAAGGTAAAAAACATGAAGAAGATTTTACCAAAGAACCAAATCCAGCCCGGGATGAGATACAAAGGTTCCCAATCAAACGGTGGCAACCATCCGCCCAGAAACAAAATACTGGTCATGGCGCACATCAGAATAATATTGGCATATTCCCCAAGGAAGAACAGGGCAAAGGCCATGGAGGAATATTCAACTTGATAACCGGCCACGATCTCGGCTTCGGCTTCCGGTAAGTCAAAGGGTGGACGATTGGTTTCTGCCAGTGCCGAAATGAAGAAGACGATAAACATGGGAAACAGCGGCGTGAACCAATAGCCATTGACGCCCAAGAAAGTATCTTTCTGTGCCAGAACAATATCACTCAAATTCAACGACCCGACACACATCAATACGGTCACCAGGACAAAACCAATGGACACCTCGTAAGAGACCATCTGAGCCGCAGACCGCAACGCACCAAGGAAAGCATAGCGCGAGTTACTGGCCCAACCGGACAGAATAATACCATATACGCCAAGGGAAGATATGGCGAACAGATACAAGATACCCACATTCAGATCCGCGAGTACCATACCGGCATCAAAGGGGATCACCGCCCAACCGACAAGGGACAGAATGAACGTCAATGCCGGTGCCAGCAGAAAGACAAACTTATTGGCACTGGCCGGAATGATGGTTTCCTTCAGGAACAGCTTCAAGCCATCCGCAAAGGATTGCAACAAGCCCCACGGGCCCACCACATTTGGTCCACGCCGCATTTGCATAGCAGCCCAGACCTTCCGGTCCATGTAAACGCTCATAGCAACGACAAGCAACAAAGGCAGTGTGATAGCCAGAACTCCGGCCACCATACCCATGAGCGTCGCTAACCACGGCACCAGTGTAACGCCAAAGCCCCACTGAAAAAATTCGACGAGTAAATCAGCCATCGGTTCCTGTTGCCTCCGCAATAAATTTTGTTCCGGTGTAAGCAGTGCTACATTCCGCCATAACTTTTGAGGATCGTGCGATCGGGTTGGTCTGGTAAAAATCACCAATCAGATTTGTGATCGGTGCATCAGACGCCTTGGCCGCAACGCCAAATTCAGCCCAAGCTTCATTTGGCAGTTGATCCACATTGGACAGGTGCGGATAATCCGCAACCATTTTTGCCCGCAATTCCGCAATATTGTCAAAAGGCAATGCATGACCTATCTTTTCGGACAAGGCTCTTAAAATAGCCCAATCCTCGCGGGCATCGCCCGGTCCAAAGATAACCCGTGGCGCAACCTGCACCCGACCTTCCAGATTGACATAAGTCCCCGGTTTTTCCGTATAGGCAACACCCGGCAAGATCACATCCGCATGTTTAACGCCTTCGTCACCATGGCTACCCTGATAAATCACAAAGGCTTTCTCAAGACGCGCTGTATCAATCTCATCCGCGCCCAAGTTAAAGACAACATCAATGTCGCCCTTAGCCGCGCCGTCGAGAATAGCGTCAACACCGCCTTCGGTCACGAGCCCAAGGTCCATAGCACCCACACGACTGGCCGCATGGTGCAAGACGTTAAAGCCATTCCAATCATCACTGATCATGCCATATTTATCGGCAATATCATGGGCAAGCTTGAGGATCGCTGCACCGTCAGCATGACTGACCGCACCGGATCCCAAAATAATCATTGGCTTCTTGGCAGATTTCAGCGCCTTGGCAAAGCCACCCTTACCAGCCAACACATCTTCCAGAGCCTTAACCGTTGTGCCTAAATTCTCAACATCATAGGTCAGGTTTTCAACGTTACCAACTGAGGCAATCGGCCCCCGTTTAGACAGGTAACGCAACCGTACATTCAGAACCGCGGCTTCTTTGCGGGGGTTTGTTCCCACCAGCAAACAGGCATCCGCCTCATCAATACCGGCAATACCGCTATTAAATAGATAACCAACCCGATGTTTTGCACCGTATTTGGCCCCGTCCTGACGACATTCAATCGCCGTAGACCCTAAAGACGCCATTAGGCTTTTCAAGGCATACGTGCTTTCCAGGTCACACAAGTCACCGACCAATGCGGCAATCTTCTTGCCCTTCACATTGTCAGCAATAACCGCGAAGGCCTCATCCCATGACGCAGGCTGCAACTTTCCGTCACGCCGTACGTAGGGTTGATCCAGACGATTATATTTCAAACCATCAACGGCCTGACGTGTTTTATCGGAAATCCACTCTTCGTTCACATCCTCATGCACCCGTGGCAGAAAACGCATCACTTCGCGGCCCCGTGCATCGGCACGAACGCTCGCGCCCATGGCATCATGCACATCAAAAGTTTCCGTAGATTTCAATTCCCAAGGACGGGCAGAGAAAGCGTAAGGTTTGTTGGTCAATGCCCCCACTGGACAAAGATCAACCACATTACCGGACAATTCAGACGCAAAAGGCTGTTCTTTATACGTGGTGATTTCCATATGATCGCCGCGACCAATACCGCCCAAGGCTGGTACGCCTGCGATCTCATCGGCGAAACGCACACAACGGGTACAATGAATACAACGGGTCATCACAGTTTTGACTAATGGCCCGAAATCTTCTTTCGAGACAAGACGACGACCTTCCGTGTAGCGGTTATCATCCCCACTATAATAAAGATACTGATCCTGAAGGTCACACTCGCCGCCCTGATCACAGACCGGACAGTCAAGAGGATGGTTGATCAGGGTAAATTCCAATACCCCTTCCCGGCCTCGTTTCACTTTGTCGCTCTTGGTATGAATGACCATACCATCCCCAGCAGGCATCGCACAGGAGGCGATCAGCTTGGGGGCCTTTTCCATTTCAACAAGGCACATACGGCAATTGCCCGAGATGGACAGACGTTCATGAAAACAGAAACGGGGGATTTCAATACCCGCGGCTTCGCAAGCCTGAAGAACAGTTGACCCGCCTTCGACCTCGATCTCAATTCCGTCAATTTTAAGCGTTGGCATTATTTAAACTCCACACTTCATTAAGCTCACCCAAATACATCATGCTGCATTTCGATCTTTTTTATAATCCAGAATACGACGCTCCACTTCGGGACGGAAATGGCGCAACAAACCCTGAATAGGCCAGGCCGCCGCGTCCCCAAGAGCACAAATCGTATGCCCTTCAATCTTTTTGGTCACATCCAACAGCATGTCAATTTCTTCGATCTCTGCTTCGCCTGTAACCAGACGCTGCATGATCCGTGACATCCAACCGGTCCCTTCGCGGCACGGCGTACATTGACCACAACTTTCATGGGCATAAAATGCGGACAGTCGTGCGATAGCCCGAACAATATCCGTAGAT
>JAESRB010000041.1 GCA_016764855.1 Emcibacter sp. | reverse complement strand
TGTAATCGTTAAGTTAATCCTGACGCCTATTTTCAAGGTTGCCTCAAGGACTACGCCTGACTTCGTCTGTGTGACTTGAGAAAACCTACATAAAACCTACATAATTCATCCCCGATTCTTAGCGAGGGTTAAGGCAGCAACAATGTCTTATTGAACTGTAGGAGCAGACCTGTGCATCTCAGATTATCAGATAACTCCATAAAGGAACTGGACCCCAGTCCTGCCAAACCGCAATATGAGATCCGCGACAAAATGACAATACCACTGCAAAAACGAAAATTTTTTACTGATCTTTAATAACCATTAAAAAACCTTTTAAAATCAATCTCATCCCACCATATCCCGTTATATCCCTCAATATCCCGGTACTGCAATAACTAGTGATCCCCTACACCTACATAATTCATCCCCGATTCTTATCGAGGGTTAAGGCAGCAACAACTATCTTCTCCGCAATCGTGATGAGAATAGCCATCCCCGCCGCAATTGTAACACTCTATCCAATCATCCATTTCTATACCCTCTTTCCTTTGAGCCATAACTCCACCGCCATGAGAACTGCCAGTGGGGCATACCGCCAAACCTCACGGCGTAATACATCATGGCCGCTATAATGGGACAGCCGGACTGTGTGACCTGAGCCGCTAGGCATATATCCGCTTGCCGCCGATCTGCTGGACTGCCGCCATACCAATAGGCCAGATCGTGGGCGAAACAGGCTCCTTCCCACGGCGGAGGCCGCCGCAGGAAGGTCCGCCAAAACCATGACATCCCACCTGAACATCCATCAGATACAAAGTCAGTATCAGGTCGGTGTCTTTTCGGCGGACATTTGCAGCCTGTATCACTCATGATAATGTCCTCCCTTATGCGGTTACGTGCTTACAGGCCCACATAACGGCTTCTTCCATCTTAGTCTTAGCAATCGCCAGCTCCCGGCTCCCGCCGATGCCATCGCAAATACTGAGAAAGACTGTCCCCATTTCCTTAAAATAAGCCATCTGCTGTTTTTCTTCATCCGACAGCACCCGGTATTTATGGCGCATTGTGTTGTTCTTGATGCGGTCATCACTGGTACTGTCCATCGTTTCGTTAGTCATGTTAAGTCCTTTTGGTTGGTGATTATCAGCTCCTTGGCACGGGTGCCTGTGGAGTTCTTTCCTGCAATGCTGTAATGAAGGTCCGCCTCATGCAGGGTAAAGCGGGCGAATAGTTTTCTGATCTCCGGCACGTCATTGATTGACATTATGAACGACCCTTTAAGACTGGCCATTCTGTCGGCCATGATCTTAAACTCGCTGGGACCAAACATCCCCGTGCCATAATCATCTTCACAATTGAAATAAGGTGGGTCCAGATAAAATAACGTGCCGGGGCGGTCATATTTATCAATAAATATTTTCCAATCCAGCCCCTCAATTACAACACCGGACAGTCGCTCATGAACGTCATGAAGCATTGGTTCAAGCGTGGTGATATTAAACCGCGCCGCCCGGTCAGCAGACACGCCGTAGCTCCGTTTCGTTGCCTTGCCACCAAAGGCTGTGCGCTGCAAATAAAGGAACCGAGCGGCCCTCTGGAGGTCGGTCAGGCTATCTGCATTCTGGTCCAGCAACCGCCGAAACTCATCCCGCCCGGTAAGCTGGTAGCGGAACATGTCAAGGAACGGCGCGTAGTGGTTGTTCAGGATGCGAAACAGATTGGCCACGTCCTTGGAATAGTCATTGATCACTTCCGCCTTGGGGGCGTGGTCCCGGCGAAAGAATATCCCGCCCATCCCGACAAAAACCTCGGCATATGTGGTGTGGTCGATCTGGTTGATCATATTAATGATCCGCTTGGCCAGACGCACTTTGCCGCCCTGATACGGGGCAACGGGCTTTGTGGGTGAAACTTCTTTATAGGTAGACTCCATAGAAAGACTCATTTATTAAATGCCCCATCGTTGCTCCTTGAAATATCGGGCACGATAAGTAGGGGGCGCGTTATCGCGTGTGGTCTTCCCGGACCACGGTTCAGGCTGTTAGAGCAGCCCGACCCCCTGCCTATTAACGAAGGCAGAGGAAAACTTTAGCCCCACATCGCCAACATAATCAACGCGACTAGGAGCGGAATAATGGCCACGGTCACATAGTCCGTATGCTTGAATTTGGTGGTTTCATGGGACATCAACGTTCCGACAAATACGACCCATGTCATAACCAGACCAAGCGCGCTCAGAACAAGCGTTGCCAGTATTTTCAAGATCAAAAATGCCATTTTATGCCTCTTTCTGTGGTTCATATTTCATCAACCAACGGCGACCTTTCAGATCAACCGTCGGGCCTAATTTGGTAAAGCAATATCCGGCACGGGATAGCACCCGCGTCAACGCCGGACGCATCAATGTCAGAATTTCGCCGTCGCCGTAAAATTTCAGCATGGCCTCAATGCCGTCGCTCAGGACTTTCAGAACCTCAACCCGGCCCCAAACCTGTTCGGTTTTTGGGCTGGGGAAACATAAACGGCCAACCTCCATGGTGCCGGGGGGCAATGGATAATCCGGCAGATATTTGGTCAAGGGAAGGTCTGGACCAAGGCACAGACGGGCGGTGGCAACGGGCAGCTCATGCCATAAGACAATCACATGCGCCGACCGACGATCAAAACCGTCTTTCTCAAGCTCTGCCATGTCGCTCCGTTCCCACGGGCGTTCTTCGGTATAGACCCGGTGGCGCAGATGATAACAGGCATCAATCTGCTCCGGGGTCAGGGCTAATTCATAGCGCAACATATTATGTTGCCTCCGTTATCTTAAGGGCGGTGGCAAAGGTATTTAAAGCCGCTTTCAACACAGGCTCCCGGACCGACATAAATCCATACATCAATTCTCGTTGTGCATAGGCCGACGACAAGTTCGGACAGACCAGAACCGGGGATTTATCCGGGGCATTGCCGATGATGTCATAATAATTTTCCCATGCCTCCGCCTCGGTTAGATAACCTAGTTTGGCCTGAAATTCCCGGCGACTGTTTCCACCATTGGGATATGCCGCCCCGGACTGCGCCACGTCATAGGTCGTGCCGGACATTTCACGGTATCCACCGCCATAAGATTTGTTCCATGTGGGCGTAAATGCAAGCCCCAAAAACAGCCGACCCATTTGTAATTTGCCACCCGGCACCGTACCGCCCGTGATGGTGATTTTCCACCAGCGATAGGTGGCCGCTGCGGGCAGATAAACCAGCCCGTGAGAACGGCCATCGGAACGGATAAAACCATCCATTCTGAAAGCCCCGGTCGCGTGAAGGACAGTCCCGGCTGCCAGACCACCTTGTGTGGTGGCCGCCCGGATTTCCCAAGTGGCATCGGCGGGTAAATTACTGAATAATCCGCCAACCACATTAACTGCCTTGGCCGCGCCCAGATCGACTTCCAAAGTGCTGTTTGTCGTGCTGGATTGAAACAGGTCAGACGGCTGAATATTGTTCAAATACGCGGCGGGCATATCCGCCGTTTCGGCGGGCGTGGCCGTCACGGTAAAATCATAAGGTATCGCAATGAATATATTGTCCATTATTTATGCCCTACCGCTTTGCTGCTTGAGTGCCATTATCAGCCCCACAGCGTTAAAATTGTGAGGCCACGGCCCCATTGTTCACTGACCCCGGTGATCATAAAAACCTTGCCATCCGCCAGACCAAAACGCGGATATTTCACCGTAATGCTCTGGCCCACCTGACACTGGCCGTTCTGCTGGATCAGGGTTATTTGATAAATGTTCCTGGCAACCTTCATCAGATCGAATTGCCGGGTGACTTCCGTGGTCGCCGCCCCATAATCATAAAGCGCGGAAACCACCTCAACATCCCGTGCGCCCAGCGACAAGACTTTGACGCTGGCATCACTCTGTGTGGCCGCCCGTGCGGCTTGGGTGATCTGTGATATGCGAGCCGGATTAGCGGGCATTATGTCCATCCTCCTGTCACGTCAAAATTAACAATCGGGTCTAAATCTGCTAGCAAAGAAAGAGCAGATTTCTTGATTGTTTTAACGGCAAATAACGCTTTTGTATGAGCATGAAGGGCCGCCGCCAGCCCCTCAAATCCCGCACGATCTAAAATCACCCAGACATTCGCCGAGGACATCCAACCGTCAAGAGGCTCTGGGGGCGTTCTGGCGGCTTCTGCCGCCGCTGCAACAATTAAATTCATGCTGTCCTTGTCGGATTCAAAGTTATGGCCACCATAAGAAAAACCGCCCTGCCAGATAGTTTCGTATTGTTGGTTGATCTGCTTTTTTATGGTAGATTTTGCAGCTATTAAATCATGCACGGTGATCATAATTGTCTCGGCCTTATATCGGCCCACAAGACCAAGAGAATACCATCCGGCATTGGGTGATGTAAATGAATATACCCCGCCTGTGACAGCCTCCACCGCGCCGTTAATCGACAGAAAGCAAGGGTCCGGCAGGGTGATCGTCACCGCGTCGAGATCATCATTCAGGATATCTGCTTTATCGGCACTAAACGCCGCACTCTCGCGGGGCAAGACCACATCGCCAAAACCTATATAATCGTCTTCCACACTGGCAAGGCCGGGGATACGGATTTCATCGGCATTCTCTGGATTGACGGCTTGTATGTCTGAGTCTGGCACATCTGGCGTATCCAGAACCGCGCGGGTAATAAGGTTAAAAACAATGGATAGCGTCATTTTTTGCTCTCCACAACCACAAGAGATGCAAATTTGCAAGGGTCGCCAGTCCCTGAGATAACAATTGAGAAGGTGTAAGTTCCTGCACTTAAATTTTGAACAATCGGGAAACAAAATTGAGCAATAGCCATCTTCGTAACATTATCAGAAACTGATCTTACTTTCGCAATCAAAATGGGTCCTAGTATGGTAGCACCGCCCCGTTTGACTGTTACATAACCATAAGAAGTTTCATCTTCTGCGCTTATCTCAAAAGCACCTGAAGCAGTGACAACCAGCCCCCCTTGACCCGTTGCTGTTATAACAATAGATCGAACTGTCCCACTTGATGGCGGCGATGTCGTTGACGATGCCCAGCGTTTCGTCACCGCCTCATTATCAATGTGTTGAGTTGCCACCGTATTGCGGTTGGCCAGCGCGCCTGTATTATATGTACCGATATAAAGCCATGCGCCACTGATCCGCCCCCATAATGTCTTAGTATCGGTTTCAAACCATGTTTCGCCATTTTTTGGAGAACCCGGCGGGCTGGATTGGCGGTATGTAATATATGTTGTGCCATCACTGCCATCTGATCCATTTGCCCCCGGTGTCCCATTGGCTCCCGGAGAGCCAGTATTACCCGTTGCCCCTGTGGCCCCGTTCTCCCCATCTGATCCATCCGTCCCCGGTGCGCCGTCATCGCCATCTGCCCCCGCAATATTGCCCTGCAATGTCCATGCGCTGGCCCCGGTTTTCTTGTAATAATCACCATTCGTACCATTCAGATAATAATCCCCGACCGTACCAAGCCCTCCGGCAGGCAAGCCCGCGCCATCCAGCCACGTATCGCCGTCCGCGCCCGCTTCACCTGTCAGGTCATATTGAAACGTCCACGTGCTAACGTCGGTTTTTTTGTAAACGTTGCCATTGTCTGTATTAATGTAAAAATCATCTTCAATCCCGATGCCCCCACCCGGCAAGCCTTCTCCTGATTGCCATGTACCGCCCAATTGTATCGAAGCGATTTCATCACCCGACTGCACCCGGTAATTGGGCCGATAATTCGCTTTAAGCCGCCACAATGGCGCGGGCGTTTCCAGCCGGACCATGTCCCGAATTCGCGCATTGGTGACGTCCCCGACCGGAGCCGTGATCTCATGGATGCCGACGGTCAAAATGCCCAACCAATCCACCAACCAATATCCACCAACCGACCGCATCAGCACATCAAATATATCCCGCGCATTCAACGCTTGCCGGGCATGAATGGAGCAGGCGGAACTATTGGCGGCATTCAGGGCGGTAAAGGCCGCGCCGTCAAGGCCAAGCCCCGCCGCATCCGGCACAAAGTCCAAAATCCGTTGCAGAATATCCCCGGCACTGGAAACATAGCCCCCAACATTATCGCCCCGCACATCGGCGGTGATCAGCCCGGACGGTTGATTACCCAATTTAAACAGACCCTTTGACAAGTCAGTCTTATATTTCCCCGGCACGGCCACCCATGCGCTCAGATCAGCAGTATCGCCGTCACTGGTCAATTCTACGCCCCGGTCAAATACGCCGTCAATGGCTTGGGCGGCCCGCATATGAACCTGATAAATCTGGTTAACGCTGTCAGCCAAGGTGGGTTCCATATTGAACACCGGACCAAAGCAAAACGGCTTGACCACACCTTTAAATTCTGCCGGGCCTTCGATGCCGCCCGTGCCAGCATATGTAGGGATTTCCATGGGCGCATCAAAGATATTGGACTTGTCGCCCAACCGCAGTTCCAGCGTCTTCTCAGAATGGATCAGGCTGGAAACCACGCCATCAAGCCGCTGTGTAAAATTATTAAAATCGGTGCCTTCTCCGGTCCACACACGGACACGTCGTTGTTGCCAGTTATAACTGGTCAGGATATCAAATTCACCGTCCCCGATCATGATCTTCAAACTGCCGGACGTGCGGCTTGATCCAGTGGTTTCGAACCCGGCTTCGAAAATACGCATGCCGAGGGAAAATTCATGGCTCAGACGGGACCGCCAGTGCTGATCATTGAACACAGGCACCGATGCCCCGGACGATAGCCGCACAGGCACCACGGCGGCTCCCACCGGGTTATAGGGCAATATTTCAGCAAGGATAATCATGGGAAATTCACCGCCTTTCCAGAGCTATTGATAAACGGCCAGCCACCATAATTAAAAGACCCGCCAGACACATATTCCCCGGTTTCTGGCAGATCAGGCCCCCGGTCCAATAGGTCGCGGATCTCAATCAATAATTCCGCCAGTTTATTATTGCCGTCAATCAACGTGTCATTGACGGCATCAATGCCGCCCGCCAGATCAGGAAAGACATTATCAATGGTCGCCGCCGCCGTATTGGCCGTTACATCTGTCTGACTGGCCGTGAGCTGCGTTTCCAAGGTCCGCAGGCTGTCCACGATAAACGCTTCCCGCTGGAAAAACTGCTCCGATCCGGCAAAAACATCAAGGCTCAAGGACCGCAATTCATCCGCCGCCCCGGTGATATCGCCAAGGGCGGTTTCATCGCCGCCACGGGCCGCCGCCAGTAAGCTGTTAAAATTAGTCTCAGCCGCCCGGAGCTGATCTGAAGTTGACAATTGAGAAGATGACCCAAAGGCAATGCCGTTGATGAAATCCTCAGTATCACTGGACAAACCCCGAAGGCTGCTATTGGCGGACCCGGCGAAATTATCAATCAATTCTGCCCGTTCCAGCAAGTTCAACCGCTCCACGGCCACAAGATCGGCTCCCAGTGCGCGGGCTTCTTCCAGCCGTTCCACTTGAGCGTCATATTGAATTTGCAGGGCCGCCTCTAACGGATTGTCAAATTCCAATATGCCGAGATCAATGCGCTTGCCGAAAGCAGTGCGAAGTTTGTCGGTTTCCCGGATGAAAGCTTGTGTGACCAGCGATGCATTCAGGCCCAATTCTTTAGCCCGCAGACCGACTTCCTTAAACTGATCCGCCAGATCACTGAGTTGTTGCTCGGCCTTATTCAGGCTGGTGTCATTGACCAGTTCGTCAAACACCTTGCCAAATTCCAAATTGGCCACGACTTGTTCAGACCCCTTTTCCGCGCTGTTGAGCAGGATGGTTTCAAAGGTTTCTGACAGATCAATTTTGTCTGAATTGATCGCCGATAACAGCATGGCGGCAATGGCCCCCTCCGCATCACTGAATGTCTGACGACCCCGGCCCGGTGCTTCGAAAATGAATTCTTCATCCCGTATACCGATATTGCCCAGATTTCCGCTAAAATCGGCACCAACCAATTCGGAAATAACATCAAAATAATTAATCGCTGCATCGGCCACATTCTGCGCCCCGGAACTATCCCCACTACCGCGCCGCTGCACGTTTCCAGCGGTGAAGCCCCCAGAGGCATCCGCCGTCACGCCAACTTTGGCTTCCGGTGTTTTGTTGAAAATACTACCGATCAATGACCCAACCAATGCGCCAATCGGTCCGGCGACAAGGAAACCCAAACCGCCACCAACGAGGGTGCCAGTAGATCCCAAATTAAAATCAATGCCGAGCAAATCCGCAAGAATTGATGCGCCCGCCACCGCCGCAAAGGCCCCGCCCAAAGCCCCGGATAATGTTGCCCCGGAAAACGCCCCTGGTACCGCCGCGCCGCCTGCCGCGCCGGGCGAGGCAAACCCAAAAGATGACCCAATTTTATCCATGGAACTTGTGAGCGTTTTAATCCCTTTTGACAGGCCGGATATGGACCCGGAGACATCATTGTCATTGGCGGCCTCTTGCCCTGTGCCACCGCCAAACAAATCAAAGAAACCACCGGAACCGATATTCTTTTGAAAGACCTCCGCCGCCAATGTTTCGGCGATGGCTTTGCGGCCAATGGCCTTGAAGCTTTTCCAGAAGCCTTCGATGCCGTCGAGATTGCCTTGCAAGAGTTCATCAAAGGTGTCGGCAAGGGATTGCTGGACATTTTCCCGTGCGGTATCCCACACTTTTTGCACAGCCTCGGCGGCGTCTTCTTCGGCCTTTTGGCGTTTTTCTATCG
>JAESRB010000040.1 GCA_016764855.1 Emcibacter sp. | reverse complement strand
ACCTGTCCGTAGGGGGAAGCCTTGATCTGAGCGGCACAAACATTACCACCCTGCCGGACAACCTGTCCGTAGGGGGATACCTTGATCTGAGCGGCACAAGCATCACCACCCTGCCGGACAACCTGTCCGTAGGGGGATACCTTGATCTGAGAGGCACAAACATTACCACCCTGCCGGACAACCTGTCCGTAGGGGGAAGCCTTTATCTGGAAGGCATGAGGTTCACCAATGTTACTTATATGGCGGAAGGTTGCGGAAATATGAATCGGAAGGGTTTTGTAGCGTTTATAAATGGTGAACCACAGATAGCATTAGGCTGCTTTTTGGGGGCCAAAAAGCCCGCCGTTGCCGCCATCCGAGAAAAATATGGCAAGGACAGCAACTACGAGGCTGTTGTGGTTGCTGCGTTTGCAGAATTTTCCACGAAGGCAGCGATATGACCCTCAACGGGCACCCTGTAACTCACTGGAGGCTTATCAGGTCCGCTGTTGCCGCCCTGATCTTGGCTGCACTTTGCGGGTCTTTGTCTGGGGTTGAGCCATTAAACCGCAAAATTATTGAATGGAAAATAAAATGACCGACGATGCCAGTTTAGTAGAAATCACATGCACCATCAGCAAAGGACGGGATGATAAAAGTCCCTTTTTCACGCCGCAAAACGGCAAGGGCGTGTCTTTCACTGTTTTTCATAAAAGCCCCTTCGGATGGGGGCCTATATCCGTCACAACCTACCACCCGAATGATATTGATCTCCTCAGGAGGTATCCCCCTGCCCCAGGTATCGGTGTGACAATTCTTGGCAGTTTAAGATACAAAAAAGACACCCGGAAATGGATGATCATTATCCCGGAAAAACACAACAAACAAGGTGGGGTTAAGGTCCACAACAGACCAATGATGCCCGGCCTCGCCAAAGTCGTGACCTCTTTCGGGAGCCAACCCAATAAAAACCTCCAAGCCCCGGTCACTGGAACGGAAGGCAACCGATGACCATCGGTGGCCAATATTTCAGCCCGTGGCGACTGGCTAAGTCCTGCGCAGCCTCAATCCTCATCATGCTAGTTTTTGTCGGTGCGTGGTCAATTATCGCCCCTCTGGAAGTGCAAATTATCGAATGGAAAAAAAATGTCAGTAATTAAATCCAAGCCAGAACCAGTAGATATCCACGTAGGTTCAAGGGTGCGTTTGCGCCGTACATTACTCGGAATGAGTCAAGATAAACTGGGTAAAGCCCTGAGCCTAACTTTCCAACAAATTCAGAAGTATGAACGTGGCGCGAACCGGATCGGGTCCAGCAAATTGTATAAGCTGTCTCAGGTTTTAGATGTACCAGTATCCTTTTTCTTTGATGATATGCCAGAAGAAATTACAGGCCACCCGAACAATAAGCCCCGCGACATTTTCAACTTCTCAACCCGAAAGAATCTGGAGTTAATGCGGGATTTCAGTCACCTAACCCCGCATCAGAAAAAATCTGTTCACGATATTGTCAGGGTGATTAATGGCGCCAACATCCGCCGCCAAGAAAGCATCAAATTTATTGATATGAAGGCGGTCGGGTAAATGCGGCACGAATTAATTATAGATAATTTTGCAGGCGGCGGCGGAGCTTCCACAGGCATAGAACAGGCCATAGGTCGGCCCATTGATATTGCCATCAACCACGATGACCAAGCCATATGTATGCACAAAGCCAACCACCCTGCCACAGAACATTTAATACAATCAGTTTGGTCTGCAAACCCCCGCGATTTGGCAAATGGCCGCCCCGTTGGCCTTGTCTGGTTTTCTCCCGATTGCAAACATTTTAGCAAAGCCAAAGGCGGAAAGCCCGTACAGAAGAATATCCGTGATCTGGCGTGGGTTGTCCCTATGTGGGCAAAAACAGTTAAGCCCCGCATTATGATCATTGAGAATGTGGAAGAATTTAAAACCTGGGGCCCATTAGTCGATAACAAACCCTGCCCAATTCAAAAAGGGTTTGAGTTCAAAAAATGGATAAAAGAAACCCGCAGCTATGGATATAAAGTTGAGCATAAAGTAATGCGCGCTTGTGATTTTGGTGCCCCAACAATACGTAAACGACTTTTTGTAATTTGCCGTAGTGACAACATACCAATCACTTGGCCCATACCCACCCATGGCAAAGGATTATTGCCCTACCGGACCGCAGCGGAATGTATCGACTGGTCAAATCCTGCCCCTTCTATATTTGAGCGCAAACGACCCCTTGCCGAAAACACCCTAAAACGGATTGCGCGGGGCTTGAAGAAATTTGTATTCGATAATCCGGCACCCTTCATAATTTCATATTATGGCCCAAAGTCAGAAAATGATTTCCGGGGGCAAAAACTCGACCACCCTATCCCAACACAGACAACAGAAAACCGCTTTGGTTTGGTCACACCCTATATTGCCACAGTAAACCATAGTGGCGAACAATTTCGGGGACAGGGTGTTGATTCTGGACTAAATACAATCACGCAAAAAGGGTCCCATGCCATAATAACACCATTCCTCACAGAATGTGCTAATGCCTCCGGGCAAAGAATAATGGATATCGCCGAACCGCTGCGAACGGTGACAGCAGAAACCAAGGGCGGCACCCACGCCCTTGTTACCGCGTTTATGGCTAAACATTACAGCGGTGCAACAGGCTGCCCCATAGATACGCCTTGCCCAACCACGACAACCCGTGGAACCCAGAATCAAATTGTTACCAGCCATATGATCAAGATGCGCGGACAGAACACGGGCCACAAGACGGATGAACCAGTTCATACCATTTCTGCTGGTGGCAACCATATGGGAGAGGTCCGGGCCTTCCTTGTCCAATATTACGGCACCAGCCACGCCTCCGCGATCAATGCCCCTATGAATACCATAACTGCCAAGGACCGCTTTGGCTTAGTCACCATCCACGGGCAGGAATATCAAATTGTGGATATTGGTATGAGGATGTTACAGCCCCGCGAACTGTATCGTGCTCAAGGGTTCCCAGACGATTACATCATTGACCCGATTTATAACGGCAAACCATTAACCAAAACGGCGCAAGTCCGTATGTGTGGGAATAGCGTCTGCCCTCCACTGGCAAGGGCCATTGTAGAAGCCAATTATATCAGCATGAGGAAAACAGCATGATTTACAACTATAACAATCCTTACACATGGCCCAGAGACGGGCAAGACGTACAGATTTGGTCTTCTAACCAAGGATTCACCCACGGAACGTTTTACGAAGGTGGCGTAGGGAAATTTCATGGCTTTGACAACTGGTCTGAAAGAGCGAGTGATGACGAAGACGCGGATTATTTGCCTGTCACTGGAACTATTGAATGGTGGTCCCTGCGTGAATTGGAGAAAATGACATGAGCATGACCACCAACCCCTTCACAGAAACCGACATCCTCAACCTTGCCTTATCCAGCAATGCGCGGGAGCATGCCATAGCCCGTTTGAAGAATGAGCAGTGCATGAAGAATTTACGGGAGGATAACGCGAAACTGCTATCCGCGTTGAACGTGATAAAGGCAATAGCCCACCGTGCCACGGATTTAGACGATATGGCCTGTCGCATATGTGGCTGCACACACTTCACCCCCTGCGATCCACCCTGCGCTTGGGCAGAACCGGGGCTTTGTACGGCTTGTAAGGATAAAGCAATATGACAGCTAAAACCACATCACCGAGCTTGATCGAGGTTATTTTAGCCCACGATACCAACACAGCCCGTGTGCTGAAAGATTCCAACACGATACAGAGTACGGAGAATTTACGGGCGGATAATGCAGACTTGCGCGAGGCTTTAAATACAATCAGCGAAAAGCACATGGATACAGACGGCAGCTATTCACCGGCTCATGGGCCATACTTTATGTGGAGTATCGCCCAGCGGGCCATCGAAATTGATAAAGCCACCCAAAAAATGATGGTGGACGTGTGATGGCTAGGCAGTTTGAAAATATAAGGGTTGGGTGGCAACTCGAAATGCCGGCTTCTCACGGAGCTATTATTCACACTCTGGATAAAGATTTTGATCCTGATCGCGTAGCTGAAGTCGCGATTGTTACTCATATTTTCCATGATCCAGTTGAAGCCAAGGATTATATTTGTTTGGCCGCAATCCAAGGCGATGGGACTTATGGCAAACCGAGAGACAAACGGACCGTGACGGGACTTGCGAGATGCGGATGGCGGAAGGCTGAGAGAGATTGGATAGAATTTGCCACCCAAATAAGTGACGAAAAATCGAACGTGATTGGTATTTTTAAATGACCGATAAAGACCTGACAGCGATAATGGAAGAAACCGTTATTAATGAGATAAACACCAATAGAACATCAGCGGATATGCCCTCATCTTGGGTTTATGAAATCGCTTTAAAAGGGATCAAAGACGCAGGCTATGTCGTGGTGCCTGTCGATCGGAAAAATTTAATCAAATATGACCAAAGCAGGGGAAGCGTGATGGAAAAATTCGAACCATGCCCCAAATATCCCATACGCAGCACCGCCCGAGTTTTTCGTGATGAAGATGGGAACGAATGCACACTTTTACAGCTTATCAACCGCTGTCCTGAGTGGGCAAAATCAAGAATATTATACCTTGAGGAAGCCGCCCAAAAACTTGCAGACGACGTGACGGAGCGGCAATGGCGGCCCCCCGAAACCTCTCCAATGGGAGAAAATATCTCCTTTCTTGTTTGGACTAAAAATAAAACTGACAGTGAATTTTGCATTGTCCAAGTTTCCCGATTTGAAGGTCGTATTTATGCAGACAGTAAAGAATCTGTTATTGACTGGGAGGATGGCATAGAAGATGCAACCCACTGGATGCCCCTACCCACACCACCAGAAGGGGGAAACGATGCAATTTGATTGTGGTGAAACGGAGGAAAAAAGGCCTAGGGTAATAGTCTGGTTCAGCCGGGGGGCCGCCAGTGCTATCGCAGGGGCATTAACTTTACAGAAATACAGCCCCGAACAATGCATGTTTGTCTGCTGCGACACGGGTGCAGAACATCCCGACAGCGATCGATTTGAAGCGGATATAGTCAAGCGGTTCAATATGCCTATCACGCATTTAATATCAAAAAAATTCAAGACGGTTTGGGAAGTTTGGGAGAAAAGAAAATGGCTGGCCGGGATTGAGGGCGCGCCGTGTACAAGTGAAATGAAAATAAAGCCCCGGCTCGACTTTCAGGAGCCCGGTGACATACACATATTTGGCTACACCGCTGATAAGGCTGACCAAATTCGGGCCAATCGGTTGCGTATGAATTACCCAGATTTAAAGATTGAAACACCCCTTATCGATGCAGGGTTGTTCAAAGAGCATGTCTTGCAAATAATAGCCAATATGGGGATCAAGCTTCCCCTGACCTATGTCCTCGGGTTTCCTAATAACAATTGCATTCCGTGTTCAAAAGCAACAAGCCCCAATTACTGGGCATTAGTCAGAAAACACTTTCCTGATGAATTTTATAGAATGGCAAAACTGTGCAGAAAATTCGGCGCACGATTAACGCGAATTAATGACATTAGAATCTTTATAGACGAAATCCCAGCCGACTGGCCGACAACAACCCCGATCATGCCAAGTTGTGATTTTCTATGTGGATTAGCTGAAATGGGGCTCAACGATCACCATCCAGAAGGGGGAAACGATGCCGACACATAAAATTAACTGTTTTGAATGCGGCCAGTTTATATCTAGGAAGGATATCTCGACCGGGCATGCGACCAGTGAGGACGTAAGTGACGGCATGGAATATGGACCGCGATATTATAGTTATACATGTCCAATGTGCGCGGAAAAATACCAACCAGAAGGGGGAAGCGATGCCACGTAACATATCATTCGCAATGACCACACAACAAGTCCGCAACCGCACCAAAACAGTCACGCGCCGTTATGGTTGGCTATTCCTTAAACCCGAAGAGATCCTAAACGGTGTTGAAAAGGCTATGGGCCTAAAGAAGGGCGAAAAGATCAACCGCCTATGCCAAATCAGGGTCGTCAGTGTCCGGCAAGAGCCATTGCAGGCCATCACTCAGGAAGATGTGATTAAAGAGGGCTTCCCCGACTGGACGCCAGCGGAGTTCATCAAAATGATTGTCGATAATTATGGCAAACATCCGAGCGAATTGATTAACCGGATTGAATTTGAATATGTGGATGAAGGAGGAAAGACAGGCGAATGAGTAAAACCAGAAAATATTTTATAGGCTGGAAAACCCCGAAGTGTAGCCACCTAACAGCAGAAATAAGCCTTGATGGGCCGATATCGTCAATAGAAGATATCGAGATGATAGCGAAGGACATCGAAACTAAAAGCAATCAGGGTCCTGTTTTAATTGTTCATTGGCAGCTTTTCGAGGATCCCCTTGAAGATGTTGCTGAAGAAGGAGCAGGCCTCCTTGCCGCCGCCCCGGAACTGTTGGAAGCTCTAAAATCTGCACGAACTCTGTTGAAATTAAAATGCCGGGATGACGAAATTGGCATGATACAGGTCGATAAAATCACAGCACTTATTGAAAGGGCGGAGGGATGAAGGAACAAAATTATACGCTAGAAACTCCCTGCCTTGAAGGCCCTACAGATAAAATTCATACGAAAATGGAATTTGTAGATGCACTCAAAACACATGAAGTTTTTGGTATAAACAAAAGAGCAATTCTGGAAATATCTACTTATTTTTTTAACAGTCTATCCAAGCCTAATTTTGCCGTCTTAAAAAATAGCAAAGGTCAATATTCATGGGGCAGTTACTATCAGCAATGTCTTGACGCTCTTGAACTTGATTTTCTTACATTAAACACATCCGGTTCGGCGTGGATTTCTCACAAAGGTAACATCTTATACTGCCAGTGGGCTAGTCACCGCCAAATCGGAGAAATGCTTTTTATGCTTGATGAGAAAGAGGTAGAGAAAGACTGGCTAAAGGTGACCCCGGCATATCGCTTTGGGAGACCGTTACCTCATGAATATTCCCTTACTAAGCAAATGTCTAAGTTCCAAGAAAGAGGATTATTGGAGGTAATATCAAATAACACGGATCCCGAACAGGTGGAGGCCAAATGATGGAAATAATAGAAGAAGCTCTTAATGCGGCTTTTGAAGTAGGTATCCCCGCGGAACTGATTGTAAGGGTATCCGAAAATGGTATTTATTTTGCGTCCATCACTGATATCGGGAGACCGCCTGGTGAAGGGTTTTCGATAAATGATGCTCTATCCAACTTATCGAAGCGATTAAGGGGGGCACGAAATGGCCCATGAATGCCCTGAATGTTACGCCAATTGTCATTGCGGCGGGGATATTGAAGATATGAATTATGGATATAAAACAGATTGCACTCATTGCGACTGTGATAAATGCCACCAAATGCCGGATTATTGTACTTGCGAAGAGCCGTTTGAAGACATGGAGTATGAACAATGAGCAGATACGCAGAAAACACCAGCGTCAGCTCCCATCTTGCGTCAGGCGCGAAGGGTAAGCACAAATGAATGAACCATACTTCATTATAAAAAATATAAGCCGAAAGGTTTTTGTTCTTTCAGACTTTTCCGTCTTTCGGATGTACGGGATTTTTGTCCTGATATGGCTGACAGAACAAGTTATTTCTATAGGAATTGAAGAGTTGATCTTCGGCGGTAAGTTCGTTCACTGGTTCGATATAGCCTTTACCGTCGTGCTGTCGTGCGTCTATGCGATGTTCGCGGCTGAACTTGCAATCCGGAAGGAGAATGCATTGCATCCCCATGCCAAGAGATACCTCGATGAAAAGCTACGTGATCACGAACAGACGGAGGGTGAGTGATGTTTTTAAAGCGCGGGCTGAATAGGAAGGAAGCTCTATTTTATACTGGGCTTAGTTCCACCGTGTTTGATGAAGAAATAGCCGCAAAACGATTGCCACAAGGAAAAAAAATT
>JAESRB010000039.1 GCA_016764855.1 Emcibacter sp. | reverse complement strand
TCAGTTCATCATCCCAGTTTTTGTTATTAAAGCCTTTGCTATTATCCACATACCATATATCCGGCACGCCATTTGTCTCAAAAGCATGACGGGCGGCATCTAGCACGCCCCATGTGTCCTCATCCAGTGTAATTGACCAGCCAACCACTTTACGGCTGTAGACATCAATAACGGACGTGATCTCGGGCCTGAAAGGTCTGCCATGACGAGGATGGGCTACTTCCGCATCAAAGCGATGACCATCGGCGGCATAAACCGCCCCCGGCCATAACTCAGAGACATCTCGTTGAATGTAAGCCTTCATGGCTTTCAGCTTGTTTGGCCCCGTGCGGCCTTGATGGCGAACCTGAGTGGACAGGCGTTTCAGGAAACGGCTCACTTGCCCGTAAGAGGGGAGGCGGATGGTTGAACTCAGAATATCCGGTAGTATTTCCATCACATAGGCAAGGCTTGGTTTTTGCGGTTGACCATAAAGCTTCATCACAGCCGGAGCCCATGCCGGGATATAAGGAGATCGAAAGATAGCTTTGGGTGCAAGAGCAGATATCCCGCGTTCAGCCCGTTCCTTTAACCATAGGTATAAAGTGGACCGGGAGATGGTGCGGGTAAAGCCATAAAGGGCATTCTTCATGCCTGAACGGGCATTGGCAATGGATAGATGTTTGATAACAGGTGAAGGCAATGCGCCAGACTGTGCCAGTTTAATAAAATGCTCAATGGCATTGCTGCGGCCAATTCCTGATTCCACCAGTACATCAATCTCAGCCAGAATAATGGCTCTTGCTTCCATGACTTCCCTTTGAAAGCGTTTTAAACCTGCTGTAAAACCTTCTTTAACCTGCTTTAAAGGCTGAACCACATCCGGTCCCAATAATCTTTCTGCATAGGCTTCCAGAGCCTCACGCGGCAGGGACCGAATATGGAACTCATAATGCATGCCATCGGCACCGGGCACAAGGCGTGATCTCCAGCCGTTCTTGTGTGCGTTACGAAGAATATCATTCCGATTATTCCCAATTCCCGGTAAGGCCAAAGCAGATAATGCCGCTGCACTCAGCCAGTCGGAAAAGGGGGGAATAGAGGACATTGTGTTCCTAAATGTTTGCTAAAATTGTTATTTTTGTACAATATGCATTTGGTAGTACATTATCGATATGATGTTATATTAATAATGTACTGTTAAAGGTTTTATATGTCAACACTATTAATGTTAGGTTACATAATTTATGTCAATAACGCCTGAGCAATGCAGAGCAGCAAGAGCGCTATTAGGGTGGTCACAAGAGCAATTAAAAGTAACTGCAGATGTGGCAAAAAAAACGATTGCGGATTTTGAAAGGAGTGCGCGAGTACCTTATGATCGTACTCTTCGGGACGTGCAAAGAGCACTTGAAGAAGCTGGAATTGAGTTTATCGCTGAAAATGGCGGTGGGGTTGGTGTAAGATTCTCCAAAACTTAAATATTCTCAAAAATAAATCTTATTTATTTTCTCGTTATTCAGTAAATTGAATTGCTGATATGTCTTCCAAGGACGAATATCGGGTACATACATTGTTACCGAGAATTGAGACGTCTTTTCCAGTCGCAAACGCTGTTACTAACATGCTAAATTGAGATTTTCCGTAAGTGGTGTTTTCATCCTTAACCGCAAACCCGCCATATATACTGCATGCTGGTAGGTTTGAGTTTGTGCCAGCAATAAAGACCCAGTGCAACCCATCATTTCTGACTTTTAACTTGGTGATTTTCCCCGTTACATCACCTGCTAAAGCATTATGTGTCATGAATATAAAAACAAGGGTGAGAAAGTATTTTATGATTGCTTCCTTAAAGTTGTTAATGGATATTGATTGAAGTAATTCTAAAATATTGCGTTCCCTCGCAAGTTCCCCAGAGAGAAACGGGGGTGTTGGATAATTTAGCAGCGAGAGCCGCACTTAAGAGCTGGTCTGCATATGGATTGATATTTGCTTTAATATAAGCATATTTTGCACCAGGACATTCGGGCACCCCCCCCCAGCCTCCGTCCTTGACAAGGTAATAATTTCCTTGGTCTGATCGCAACCTCATCCAATCAATTGTTTTCTGTGCGGTAGATTCCGCATATGCCAAGTCTGTTGCCATAAATACGTTGGTAAATATGAATAGATAGACATAAATTATTTTCATAATTTTCCCCAAATATGTAAATGTGATTGTGAACATCCGACCTTAGATTATGGAAAACAGACTGTCAAATAAGGATTTGTTAAAGTTGAGTAAATTAGAACATTAGCAACTAAAAATTTAATACATTAACTATATTTTTGGTTGTAAAGGGTGATTTATTATGTACAGTTGTTGGCAGTATAAATTCACTGGGATGGTCGCGCCTATAATTTATGGGGGGCTTGTTGGGGAGATTATGAATGTCAGGTTGTTCGAGAGGAATTGGACAAAAGCACCCTTCTTCTTTTGTTCGAATTATTAAATTTATCACAAAATCAATGTTGGTTGCGGCTCTTTGCACGGTATTTGGTGCTTTAGCGGCACATGCAGGTTGGGTTCATTTTCCGGCAGCCAAAGTCGTTAGGGTAAGTACATATGTTTATTACGACCATATCATATTTTCTCTGGAAAATTCGCCAACTGTAAGGCCGGACAGTTGTCCTACAGCGGGAGATTTTGCTATTGACCCTGCTGTTCCAGCAGAGCAGAGACAGCAGATGTTGTCTGTACTTTTGACGGCAAAGATGACAGGAACGCCACTTTATGTCTCTTATGAAGGCTCCGCCAGTTGTATCGATTTTAGCGGTACTCCGTCGTATTTGAAGGTTTATCGAATTTCAATGTAAGGAGTTTAGTTTTGTTTGATGTGATTGTTCGGTTTCAAATAATTGGTGTAGGTCTGATTTTTTTCTTATCTGAAGCTGGGGCTGTCGCAAATGCAGCGGAGTCTCTTGGTTCTGACGCGATTATTTCGCAACTTTCTTATCGCATCGGCAACGGAGAAGAAAGTTAAGTTCTGGTTTGAGGATACTTGTTCAACTTGGGATTATCATGGCATTTCAGCCGTTCAATTAGTTCCCAATCAATGATTAAGTGATGAAGTATGAGAAGAGGAAAAAGGAAAAAATAGATGAAGGTAATTATTACCATATTTATGTTTCTGGCAGCAATTTAGACAGCAAATGCGGCAGGGGCATGGACAGATAAAGCTATTCCAACACAAGTTGAAATTGTGCGAGGTTAAGGTTTTCTTATTACGGGTACCTTTGGCAATAATAGAACGGCTTGTGATGCAGGCGATGCAATTTGGATAGCAATATTACATCCGCAATATGACCAACTTTACTCAATGGCAATGTCGGCATTGTTAGGCGGAAAAAAGTTATGGGGTTATCCACACCAATGCACAACCTTTGGCTGGCATGGCGGAACTTATAATGAGATTACCGGAGCGGGGGCTCTCTTTATTGTAAGGTAATTTGTGACGTCAAAGACATATATTCGGTTAGGAAAGAACATGAAAATTCTAAAACGTATTTTGATAATGTCAATATTGGCTGGAGCATGTGCTGTGACAGCTTCCGCCTCCACAGTGAATTACACCTATGACGATCTAGGGCGCTTGAAGACGGTAGATTATGGGGGCGGCAAAATTGTGACCTATGATTATGATGCGGCGGGCAACAGAACCCTTCATAAGGTTGAGGGGCCGGGATTAACATCAGCCCCGAATGGTGGTGGTGGTGTCATCGTCTTGCCGATCAGCGGATTTATAATCATTCCCTTGCCGGGAAGTGTGGTGGGGAATTAGGATAAACGGAGAAGTGGAATGGCAAATTTCTTTACAAGTCTGATATTAATGATTTTTGGAATGTTAAGTTGCCAGCAGGTGAGTGCATTATCTTGACCACTCGAAAATGTTTTACCAGTGGTCTCTAATAGTGGGACCAATACGGTTGAAGGAACTGTCTCTGGTAGTACAAAGAAGTTTTATCTTTGTGCAACCATCAATGATGCAACAGATTGTAGTCGTGCCGATATTAATGCCACCCTACTTTCGTTGGCCTTGACGGCTCAAGCGCAAGGAAAGTTGTTGGTGGTGTGGGTTCCAGATGAAGCGGGTTTGACATGTGCAAACATTCCAAATTTTAAACCCATTAGGGCCATGTGGATTAGTAACCAATAAGTATATTTGTGAAATTAATAGCGTGAAGACATTGGGGTAGAAATGATGCCAATTTTAGAATGCCGTTCAGTAGAAATTAAAGGAAGTAAAATGGGGAAACTTGTTAAGTCACTTATAGTCTCTGGAGCAATCTCAACTTCTCTTCTAAGTATATACCCAGCATATTCCCTGCCGGAACAATTTCCAACATTAAGCCCAATGGGTGTCGAATTAAAGACACTTAGCTATACGACAGGCCGTACGGATGTTTCCATAGGACCGTCCGGTAATGGTCTGTCATTCTCACGAAGTTATAATTCCTCTGAAACCTATACTGGCCAATTGGGAGAAGGCTGGACGCATAGTTTTGATACCAGAGCAGAGCGCAGCACGACTTCAGGTATTATAACCTTGAATGTGATATTTGGCAGTTCAACACAAATATTTACCCGGGTTACAGTAGGAGCCGAATATGAATCCAGCGAAAAGACTGGACCAGCTGTAATGAGTACGTCTGCTGGTAGTCTGGAAGAATTTGACTATAAAACCCGCTCCGGCGATATTTTTTATTTTAAGCCGACCAATTCTTCCTCTTGTGCTGATGCGGCTCAACTGTGCAATTATTACCTAGATTCAATCACTAAAATTGATGGTGAAAAACTTACCTATTCGTATCAAAATGTGTCGGGCAGTTATAAATTACGCAGTGTGAACTCTTCTCTGGGTTGGAATGCTTCTATTAAGTATGATGTGAACTGGCGTATTTCTTCGGTACAGATGGTGAATCTGGCGGAACAATATTGTGCGCCGAACTATGGTAGCCAACCCTACTGTGACCTTACCAACTGGCCCAAGGTTACATATGGTTATGATTCAAATGGGTTGTTGGAAACGATCACGGATACTCAAAGCCATGTGCATACATATGTCTATACTGAAATTGACGGAAAATATCGTTTAACTGGAATACGTAATCCCTCAGCTCCGTCCACCAATTACCTGACAATAAATTATTCTGCAACAGACGGCAAGGTGACAAGCCAAACTGTGGTGGATGCAGGAACTTGGGGCTATACACGTATCAATGGAAAATCAATCATCACTAGGGAGGGTCAAAATATAACATATCAGTGGGGCTTGGCGGCTAAGCCTCGATGGATCACAGATGGCGCAGGGCGTATAACAACTCTTGCTTATGGCCTGTCCTATCGAATCAAAAAACAAACCGCTCCTGATGGGTCCTATATGGAGAATACTTGGGATGACCGGGGTAACCTTACGGAAAGCAAAGCCGTTCCCATATCAACGTCAAGCTTGCCAGCCATTGTAACTAAAGCTAGTTACCCAAGCACCTGTAACTTTGCGGCGATGCCCAGATGTAATAGTCCTGATTGGACCGAAGACGCCCGGGGCATGAGGACTGATTATACCTACGCAACTGACGGTCGTGTATTGACGATTACGTCGCCACCTAAAACTTTAGGCGCGGTTCGTGGTCAACAGCGTTTCACTTATGGCCAGTTTCAGGCTTATATCAAGAACTCTTCCGGGGGCTATAGTACCGCAGGAGCCCCCGTCTATCGGTTAATCGAAACAGCCAGTTGCCAGACTAATGCTGCGCCGGCTTGTGAAGCTACAGCCGATGAAGTGAAGACCACATATGGTTACGGCCCTGTGGTAAGCAGTGTTGGTACCAACCGGGCTTTGATTGAGGTGAAATACGACCCATTGGGGCTGAACCGGAAAAATACAATTGCCTATGACCGTATTGGGAACCAAATCATATTGGATGGGCCCTTGGCTGGCAGCAACGATACAGCCCGAATTCTGTATGACAGCGAACGGCGGGTTGTTGGACAGATAGCGCCTGACCCTGACGGTGTCGGTAGCCTTTTACATGCGGCTACAAAACTCACCTATAATAATGACGGCCTGTTGACAACAACCGAACAGGGTACCGTCACGAACCAGACGGATAACGCCCTGACGTCCTTTGTTTCGCTACAAAAGGCGGAAGTCAGTTATGATGGAGCCGGTCGACCGACAGTGAGCAAGCTGATCACGGGAACAACGACTCATTTTGTCACTCAGACCAGCTATGATACAGCGGGTCGGGTTGATTGTGTGGCACAGCGCCTAAATCCCGCGATTTATAATTCATTACCGTCATCGGCCTGTACGCTTGGTACAGCAGGCACAGATGGTTCGGACCGTATATCCAAAACCACCTATAACAACGTTAGCCAAGTGCTGAATAAATATTCTGCCTATGGCACTGCCCTGCAGCAGATTACGGCAGCATTCGCCTATGACCCTGCCACCGGGCGGCTTATATCGGTCAAAGATGCCAAGAACAATAAAACCAGTTATGGATATGATGGTTTTGGGCGACAATACCAAACGTTTTATCCAGACCCGGATACAATAAATACCAGTTCCGCTACAGATTTTGATCAAAAGAACCTTGATAATTTTGGTCGGCTTGCCTCCGTCAGGAAACGGGATGGACAGACAATCGCGTTTACCTATGACGATTTGGGCCGGGTGACCATAAAGGATCTGCCAAACACAACAGCAGAAGATGTTTATTACGAATATAATTTATTTGGTCAGGTTTTATCACTGCGACATGGCAGCACATCGGGCAACGGCATTATCACGACCTACAACAAGGCCGGTCAATCAACCAGTATAAACAGTTATGGCCGCACGATTTCTTATCAATATGATAACGCTGGAAGACGCAATCGCATGACATGGCCCGATAGTTTCTGGGTTAGTTATCATTATGATGTAGCAAGTCGCTTGACGGACATTCGTGAATATGGTGTGGCGAGTGGATATGGTGCCTTGGCGAGCTTCACCTATGATGACCTGGGCCATCGTAAGACCCTCAATCGGGGGAATGACGCTGACAGTACATATGATTATGATACCTTGGGGCGCTTGACCGATTTGGGTCATGATCTGACGGGTACGACAGAAGATTTTGAGGCGGACTTTACTTATAGACAGACTTCCCAAATTAAAAACCGCAATATTATTAATGCTTCTGTTTATGGCTGGACCGGGGTTAATGTGACGGAGGATTATACCTTTAATGGTCTGAACCAACTGAGCACAATTAATAGCACCACGACCAGTCATGATGATAATGGTAACCTGACCTCTGACGGCAGCAACAGCTACAATTTTGATGCCGAAAATAAACTCAAAACGGTTGGTGCAGGATACTCATTGAACCTAAACTATGATCCGGCCGGCCGTTTGCGTCGTACGGAGGTCCCGGGTTCCAGCAGTACCCGTACAGACTTTCTCTATGACGGGGCAGACATGGTCGCCGAATATGACGGGAGTGGAACCGTTCTTCGTCGTTATGTTCATGGGCCGGGTTTGGATGCGCCACTGGTCTGGTATGAGGGGGCGAGTGTTATAGATAGCGCCATGGACCGGCGCTGGCTTCATGCTGACGAGCGAGGGTCCATCATCGCCGTGAGTGATAAAGACGGGACTGAAATTCAGACCATTCAATATGATATTTACGGCGTGCCCTCAAGTTATGGCGGCAGCCGTTTTCTCTACACTGGGCAGATGGCCTTGCTGGAGGCGGAATTATACTATTACAAGGCCCGTATTTATAGTCCGTCTCATGGTAGGTTTTTACAGCCTGACCCCATTGGGTACAGCGGCGGCATGAATCTCTATGCTTATGTGGGCGGTGATCCGGTCAATGCGACGGACCCTTGGGGGTTGGAAGGTGGACCTATAGAGGAAATTGTTGTAACTGGAAAAAGAATTGTTCTTTCAGGACTGAGGGGCGAATATCTTAGGAATTTTCTACAAAGAAGCGCTGAACGGGCAATGGAGGAGATGATGATGCAGCTCGCTGGGGTGGTTTTTCAAACCATTAATGAGGGGTTTGTGCAAAATAAGATAGATATTAAAAACTCTGTTTGTGGGGGGCTGTTACCAGCTTTGCCTGCGGGCGCACTAGCTGAAATTTTTGGGAATATTAAAAAAGGCATTGATATTAAGAATGCATTGTCAGAATTTTCTGAAGGTTCTATACTAGATAGTACTGCAGCTTTTTTAACGATACACATCGGTTTTTACTTCGAGGAAAAAACAGGCGGCAATCTGGACTTGAAGAACCAAGAAAGATATCGAGGGGCCGGTGCTAGTCGAAATGCGGGTAATTTTAATTATGGTGCGACTGGAACCGCTTTGGGATTTGGCAAATTTAAGCTTACTTTTTTTGCTCATGCATATTCAATAGTTGATAATTTTGAGTTTGAAGGCCAAATGAGTATTATACATGCTGGTATAGCATTTACGGAGATCGGATGTTTTGAATAAGTTCCAAATCATGAAACTCACCATCGTTCCTCTAGTGGTTATATTGTTATCGTGTTGCGGGGGGGAATTGTATCAAAAAAATTATTATGAATCACCCGATGGTCGATATGTCGTAGAACAAATTTTTCGTAATATTGGACTCCATAATTTTTCTGTTGAAATTAATATCGGGACACTCGAACAATTTGAAAGCGGAGATCAATCGAAAATTTTTCATGAAACTGGGTTGTTTTCTGATATTTATTGGGTAAAAAATGACAAAGTTATTATTGTTTTATGTGGGTCTCCACCCCAAAAGATTGAGAATTTTGCCTATGATGCCGCCGCGCCGGAAATTAGCATCCGACTTATGACACACCCAGAAGTTAATCGAGAGGGAAAGCCCGTCTGTGGGAATGATCAAGATGGAATGTTGAATGGGTACAGTAATCGAAAATGGGACGGGTCACATTGGATTATAGATGGAGTCAAAGTAAAATCAATTAAATATAAATAACGACCTGACCCCATTGATCACTTTTTTAAGAAACGAAAATAAAAAATATTTCGCTTCAATATTAGCGCCAATTTTTACGTTTAGCTATATTTGAGGTTTAATTTTAATTTGTGTATCTTTTTCTAATTGAGAAGTAGAGAGGTGGACCCCATTCGTTGGACAGCTCAGCGGCCTTGTTAAGGTGGGTTTGAAGTTTCCTGTTTCATTTTACGCCGCTTGATCCCATAGCGGATCATTATCCGCAATGAGGGTTGAATAAACTTCATCTGGGGTCTGGCCGTCAAGGGAAGAATGTGGTCTGGTGGTGTTATAATGCAAAAACCATTTATTAATGCCCTTGCGAACCTCACTGCCACTGTCAAAAACATGCAGATAGATGCATTCATATTT
>JAESRB010000038.1 GCA_016764855.1 Emcibacter sp. | reverse complement strand
ATTCAGCAGTTCTACCAAGAGGGTTAGATATTAAAGGATATCGACGTTCAAACTTGGTGGTCAGGATAAACTGCCTGATTGGAAGTATGTGGAAGCTGAATTGCCGGAACCACCAGTTGGCACAGGAGATAAAAATCAGATAGCGGCGGGTAATATGCTATTCCATCGTTTCTGTAGCAGTTGTCACGGTGATAAAGCGGTCAGTGCAGGTGTATTGCCTGATTTGAGGTACAGCCCCGCCTTGCAGGATGATACATGGTTCGATATTACCATGAAAGGGGTCCTTAAAGATAATGGCATGGTTTCTTTTCAAGACCAATTGAGCAAAGAGCAGTTGGAAAATATCCGACAGTATATCATTTTTCGGGCAAATAAATTGCTATAAAATAATGTCAAAAGTCGATTTTTTAAACGCAGAAATTATATATAATTCTTCCAGATGGGAGGTTTTTTTAAGCGGCGGCCTTGTCTTATATATTTGGATATACCTTAACAAGGCCGCAAATCTGTCCGGCCAATGGGGTCCACCTCTTTATTATCAGAAAGTTATCCGGCTTTATGCGAGGCTCATTTTTCAGGATACTTATAATGATGACGACATGAAAATTTTACATAATTCCGATGGTAAATTATAGTTTCAATGTCAGGAAATGTTTGTTTGTGTATCGTGGTTCAATGATGTTTTTAAGACGGTTTCCAGATATGCGGTGAAGACTTTAATCGCTGCGGGTATAATCTCTGCTTTTGGCCAGACAGCGAAGACACCCACATTACTTGAGCCTTTATAATCCGGCAGTACGCGTACTAAATGGCCCATTTTTAATTCATTGGTAATATCCCATAAAGAGCGTAGTGCGATGCCGCTGCCCACTATGGTCAATTCACGAACAATTTCGCTGGAATTCGTACGAACCCTGCTTTGGCCACTCACGAGAATAACGCCTTTCGGGCCAACCATACGCCAGGGCATCTGACCAGTTGCGGCCAAAAGATGGTGTTCGTTCAGCTCTTCTATGCTTTCTGGGCGGCCGTTTTTTTTAATATAGGAGGGGGCTGCACATAAAATGCGGTGGCTGTCTCCCAAACGGACGGAATCTAAACCCGCTGTAACTTCTGAGGTAATTCTAATGGCAATATCAATTCCTTCGTGACGAATATCAATAAAATCATCGGAGAGATCAAAGTCCAACTCAATCTGGGGATAAGCTTCCATAAAACCCAGCAAATAGGGGGCCACATGCAGTCGTCCAAAAGAAGTTGGGGCAGATACCCGAAGACGTCCAGCAGGTATATTCTCCACACCGGACACTTTTTCCTCAGCCTGATAAATGGCGCTAAGGATCAGCTTTACATCTTCATAAAATGCCCGCCCCTCTGGTGTTAATGAGAATTGGTGCGTTGTCCGTAAAATAAGCTGGGTCCCCAGTCGCCGTTCTAAATCGGCGAGCCTTTTGGAAACCATCGCATTGGAGATGTGCAAATTACGGGCTGCGACGGATAAGCTTCCCGCTTCAACGATCGCTCTATAAAGTTCATATTCGCTTGGGCGCATTTTCATAAAACCAAAAACAGTATTCGACTTTTACTATCTACCAAAAATACCAATTATGGTCTAGCTTTATTCAAAAAGGAGTAGAGTGATGTCTTTGACAATGCAGATACCAGATCAATTAATAATTGACCGTAAGAAAATTATTGTTGGGGCATTGCGTCATCCCATTACCCTGAATGATACATACCGTAAATAACCATACATATTTTATACAGAAAATTGGAATGCCTTATGACCAGAATATCCCTTGAATCCGCTAATATAATCATTGCTGCTGCCTTTGAAAAAGGCGCAGAACTTGGTCTTAATCCCCTGAGTGTTGCGGTTGTCGATCCCGGCGGGAACCTTATTGCTTTTCAACGTCAGGATAAGGCGTCTTATCTTCGCCATCAAATTGCAGCAGGTAAGGCCGCTGGCGCTTTGGCTCTGGGGGTGTCGTCCCGCACGATTGAAAAAATGGCGATTGAACGTCCGACCTTCATTACTTCGCTTGGACCTGTGACTCCTTTTGGCATTATTCCAGCGGCGGGTGGTGTTATTGTGTTGAATGAAAATGGCGATACACTTGGCGCTGTGGGCACCACGGGAGACACGTCCGATAATGATGAGAAATGTACTCTTGCTGGTATTGAGGCTGCTGGATTATTGGCGCAGAAATAAGGACCACCACATGACTTATATAGATAAAGCCGGGCTAAAAATCGCCCCGGTTCTGGCTGATTTTATCGATAGCAGATGTCTTCCGGGTACGGGCATAGATCAAGACGCCTTTTGGCAGAAAACAGCGGATATTTTCCAGAATTTTACGCCGCTAAATAAAGAACTTCTGGGAATCCGAGATCAACTCCAAACCAAGATTGACACATGGCATGATGATAATCCCGGGCCAATCACTGAGGGGTCTTCTTATATCCAGTTTTTAAAAGATATTGATTATTTGGTCGACGAACCGGCAGCTTTCCAGATCACAACGGAAAATACGGACCCTGAAATTGCCACCATGGCTGGCCCGCAACTTGTTGTTCCTATTTTGAATGCCCGATTTGCTTTAAATGCCGCCAATGCCCGTTGGGGAAGTCTGTATGATGCTCTTTACGGAACTGATGTCTTGCCCAGTCGCCCTGAGGGGGCAGGTTATGACGTTGCGCATGGTCAAAAAGTGATTTCTTGGGCCAAGTCATTTCTGGATGAGTCTATTCCACTGGCTCAAGGACGCCATAGTGATGTAGAGGCTTATACCATTGAAAATGGTCAGATTTATCCTGCTTTGAAAAACCCTGATCAATTTGTGGGATTTCGCGGTGAACAAGCCCAGCCTGCAGCTGTTATTTTTCAGAAGAACGGGCTGCATATTGAATTGTTGATTGATCGTACGGCGATCATTGGCCAGTCTGATAAGGCTGGGGTGAGCGACATTGTTCTGGAATCTGCCCTGACCACTATTGTGGATATGGAAGACTCCATTGCCGCTGTTGATGGGGACGATAAAGTCGCGGCCTATTCAAATTGGCTTGGTTTGATGAAAGGGGACCTTGTGGAGGTCTTTCAAAAATCAGGGATAGAAATAACCCGGAAATTAGCGCAAGACCGAACCTATACCGCGCCGGATGGCCGCTCCGCCACCTTGAATGGCCGCAGTCTTTTGCTTATCAGGAATGTGGGGCATTTGATGACAACCTCTGCGGTTCAGTTTGCCGATGGCTCCGATGCGCCTGAGGGTATTCTGGATGCCATTGTGACCAGCCTTATTGGGCTACATGATTTAAAAAGAAACAGCCGTTTCCAAAACAGCAGAACGGGATCAATTTATATTGTAAAACCTAAAATGCACGGTCCAGAGGAAGCCGCTTTTACCAATGCGCTTTTTGATGCTGTCGAAGACCTTCTTGGTCTGGGTCGACATACGATCAAAGTTGGTGTCATGGATGAAGAACGCCGCACATCTGTGAATCTTGCCGCCTGTATCAAGGCCGTATCCGGACGAATTGTCTTTATCAATACGGGCTTTCTTGACCGCACCGGAGATGAGATTCATACGTCTATGCATGCCGGTCCCTTTGTGCCAAAAGCGCAAATGAAAGACACAGGCTGGATCAAGGCCTATGAAGACCGCAATGTTCAAATCGGTATGGCTTGCGGCCTGTCCGGGCGGGCGCAAATAGGAAAAGGCATGTGGGCGGCCCCTGATAGAATGGCCGATATGATGGCGCAAAAACAGGCACATCCCTTGACAGGAGCCAATACGGCATGGGTGCCAAGTCCAACGGCGGCAACGCTTCATGCTATACATTATCATCGGGTTGATGTTTTTGCGCATCGTAAGAAAATAGCTGATCAGGCCAGCTCACAATCCAGCTCACAATTAAGTACGCTTCTGACCCCGCCGCTGGCAAGCGAGACAAATTGGTCAGAGGCTGTGGTTCAACGGGAGTTGGAAAATAACGCGCAAGGTATATTGGGCTATGTCGTGCGCTGGATTGATCAAGGCATTGGCTGTTCAAAAGTACCAGATATGAATGATATTGGCCTAATGGAAGACCGGGCAACATCGCGTATTTCGTCCCAGCATATTGCCAATTGGCTTTATCATGGCATATGTACGACCTCTCAAATTGATGCGGCTTTCGAGAAAATGGCGGCAAAGGTCGATGGTCAGAATGCGCATGATGGTGCCTATGCACCCATGACGGATGATCTGAAGAATAGTGTGGCATTCAAGGCAGCAAAGGCATTGGTTTTCGAAGGTGCCGTCCAACCAAATGGCTATACGGAACCCCTGTTGCATGCCCATCGCATATTAAAGAAGAAAAGCAAGTAAGAAGCAAAACCAAAGATTAAGGGCTGAGGGGAATCGGTTAAAAAGACCGCATTTTTCTTGTTCGCTATCCCAAGCATCAAGATATCTCCAATGACCAGAAGTTGTTGGAGATATCAGTCGCCTTGCTCACGGTTTCTTTGGTTCATCTTCATTCCTTGTAATGATTGGGGTGAACCAATAAATTCTCCAATATCAAATACTGCTCATTAGGCTCATAAAGCCTGACGGGGAACAAAATAGTTCCCTTCCTTTTCGATATAGAGAGCATGCCATGCAAGTTTTTCGAAAAGAATACCCCCCCCTGCAAATCATCAAATGGATGATCGAAGATTCAATTTTCATATCCTGAAAACAGAATTGATCCATCATGTAAGTCCGTTGTCAAAGATGCTGTCGTTTAATCATTTAATTCCTGAGGCGTCCGAATGCCGGTTTCTTAGCGGACGATATTCAAACGGAAAGTCCTTTATTCGGGGCTTAGAAAAGAGTGAAAAAGTCTTATATAGTTGTTTCTAAATGATTTTTTTTGTTTGGCATGAGTATTGCTCTGTATGGTGATGAGGCTACTCAGATTCTGTATCAATTGGCGTCCTCTCTCCGGCTTTAAGTTCTGTCGGGCTAAGGGGGCAAGAATTAGTGGGAATTAAAAATAAGAAAATACATTGAAACAATTAATTAGAGGATATGAAATTGGAACAATTAGATAATCCCGTCGAAGTCATGGGCATTGATGCCGGTGGAACGATGACTGATACCTTTTTTGTGCGAGCGGATGGCGAATTTGTCGTTGGCAAGGCACAAAGTGATGTCGATGAATCAAAGGCTGTACTTGAATCCAGCGTAGATGCTTTGACCCATTGGGGACGTAAAGTTGATGACGTGTTTCCAGAAATGGTAACATGTGTGTTTTCTGGTACGGCCATGCTTAACCGTGTGGTTGGCCGAAAAGGACTTCGCACTGGTCTGATTGTTAGTAAAGGGTTCGAAGATTTTCATCGCATGGGACGTGCGCTGCAAAGTTATTTGGGATATGCCTTTGAGGACAGAATTCACTTGAACACGCATCGGTACGATGAACCTCTGGTATCAATTAAAGATACGCGTGGCGTCACGGAACGTATTGATAGTAAGGGTAATATTGTTATACCCGTACGTTTGCACGAGGCGAAAATCGCGGCTCGTGAGTTGATTGAACAGGGCTGTAAGGCCATTGTTATCAGCTTCCTCAGCTCTTACCTTGATGGTAGACATGAACGTGCTGTGCGGGATGTTTGTCTGGAAGTTATTAAAGAGATGGGTGCTGATATTCCTGTTTTTGCTTCCGTCGACTATTATCCTGTTCGCAAGGAAAGTCACAGAACCAACACCACAATTCTTGAAGCTTATGCCGCAGAACCTTCCCGAGCTATTTTGAGTGCTTTGAGTAGCAAAATGGGCGACCATGGGGGCACTTTTGATCTGCGCGTTATGGCCAGTCATGGGGGGACTATTGGCTGGAAAGCCAAGGAACTAGCGCGTACGCTGGTATCTGGACCTATTGGCGGCGTGATTGGTGCAAAATATCTTGGTGAGCAACTGGGTTATGAGAATATCGCCTGCTCAGATATTGGTGGCACCAGTTTTGATATGGCTTTGATTACCAAAAATAACTTTGCTATGCATCAGGATGGCGATGTCGCGCGTCTTGTTTTATCCCTGCCGTTGGTTTCCATGGATACAATCGGGGCTGGAGCGGGAAGTTTTGTTCGGATTGATCCTCATAGTAATTCCATTAAACTTGGCCCGGACAGCGCGGGTTATAAAGTGGGTACATGTTGGCCAGAAGGCGGTTTGACAACCGTTTCTGTCACCGACTGTCATATTCTTCTTGGATATCTTAACCCTGATAACTTCCTGGGGGGTGTTCTGAAGCTTGATGTGGACGTGGCTCGTGAAGCTGTGAAAACTCAGATTGCTGATCCTTTGGGATTATCTGTTGAAGATGCGGCTGCTGGCGTTATTGAATTGCTTGACCTTTCTTTACGTCAACATCTTCGGGCAATGATCACTGGTAAAGGCTACAGCCCGAGAGATTTTGTTTGTTTCTCTTACGGTGGTGCGGGTCCTGTTCATGCTTATGGCTATACAAAGGGTCTTGGTTTCAAAGAAACGATTGTACCTGCATGGGCAGCTGGTTTTTCTGCATTCGGTTGTGCCACAGCCAATTTCGAATATCGTTACGACAAAAGTGTCGATATCGGCATTACCAAAGATTCCAGTAAAGATGATATCGAGAAATCGGTTAAATCTCTGCAGGTTGCTTGGGATGAACTCAAAGAAAAAGTTTTGGAAGAGTTTCGTATCAACGGCTTTAAAGATGAAGATGTAACTCTGATTCCAGGCTATCGCATGCAATATCTGGGTCAGCTCAATGACCTTGAGATTGATTCACCTCTCACTTCGCTGTCTGGAGCAGATGACTGGGATGCTTTGGTTCAGGCATTTGATGACACATATGCACGGGTTTACGCCAGTGCTGCGCGGTCACCTGAATTAGGATTTGGTATTACAGGCGCCATTCTTAGCGGTTCTGTTGAAACCAAAAAACCAAAAATTCCATATGAGCCCATTGTTGGTCCTAACCCACCGAAAGAGGCTTGTCTTGGTACGCGTCCATTCTACTACGATAAGAAATGGGTAGATGCTGATATTTATCAAATGGAAGCTCTGCAGCCAGGTAATAAAATCATGGGTCCGGCAATTATCGAGTCTGATGCGACGACATTCGTTGTGCCACCTACCTTCAAAACCTTCTTAGACGAGCATCGTCTATTTCATTTAATTGAGTGTTGAGATTAATTCAACTTATTAAAATTCAATATATAAAGAGGTTAACACATGACTATTCAAGAGAATATTGTCAAAGCTGGAGCGGCTCCAGGGAGCTTGTTAAAAAACGGCTTAACACTAAATGATAACCGAAACCGGATCTTGAAAAAGACGACGGATTCCGGTTACTACGGTGGCTTGACAGAGCTGAAGTTTAAAGAAAGCGACCCTATCGGCTTTGAAAGAATTTTTTCCAAACTTCGTGCCGGACTGGTTAATTCACGTGAAGTAGCCAAAAAAATTGCGGCTTCCCCAATTGTGGAACAGGAGGGTGAACTTTGTTTTACCCTCTATAACGTGGCAGGCGATTGTATTTGTACATCTACGGGTATCATTATTCACGTGGGTACAATGGGGGCGGCGATCAAATATATGATCCAGAATAATTGGGAAGACAACCCCGGTATTAGCCCTGGTGATATGTTTACCAATAATGACTGTCAGATTGGGAACGTGCATCCTTGTGATATCATGACAATTGTCCCAATCTTCCATGACGGAAACCTGATTGGTTGGGTTGGGGGCGTTACTCATGTGATTGACGTTGGCGCGGTTGGACCAGGTTCCATGTCAAATGGCCAAATCCAGCGTTTTGGGGATGGTATTCAGATTACCTGTCGTAAAACAGGTATCAACGATACGCCAATGAGAGATTGGCTGCATGAAAGCCAACGGAACGTACGGACACCTAAATACTGGATTCTCGATGAGAAAACACGTATTGCCGGTTGTCATATGATCCGTGATATCGTCGAAGAAACTGTGGTGGAAGAAGGCATTGAAGCTTACGAAACATTTGCGATGGAAGTGATCGAAGATGGTCGCCGTGGTTTGATAAGTCGTATTAAAGCCATGACAATTCCAGGCAAATACAACACCGTGGCCTTCGTCGATGTTCCTTACACACACGAAGATGTTCACGTTCCATCCCCCTTTGCCAAGGTGGATACGATCATGCATGCGCCTTGTACGATTACGATCAAGTCCAATGCGACTTGGCGTCTGGACTTTGAAGGGTGTAGCCGTTGGGGTTGGCATACATATAACGCTAATCCGGTTGCCTTCACTAGTGGAATCTGGGTTATGATGACACAGACTCTTGTTCCGACGGAACGAATTAACGATGGTGCCCGTTATGCAACTGAATTCCGCATGCCTAAGGGAACCTGGACCAATCCTGATGACCGTCGGACGGCTCATTCTGATGCCTGGCATTTCCTGGTGTCCTCATGGAGTTCTCTGTGGAGAGCGCTGAGCCGCTCATACTTTGGTCGTGGTTACCTTGAAGAAGTAAATGCGGGTAACTCCAATCCCTGTAACTGGTTACAGGGTGGTGGTATCAACCAGGAAGAAGAAATCCATGCTGTTAACAGTTTTGAAACGGCAGCTTGCGGTACAGGAGCCTGTGCCGTTAAAGATGGCTTGAATCACGCTGCGGCGATCTGGAATCCAGAAGGTGATATGGGTGATATCGAGATATGGGAACTGGCTGAGCCTCTGCTGTATATGGGTCGTAAAATTAAAACCAACACGGGTGGTTACGGCAAGTATCGTGGGGGTCTTGGCTTTGAGACCCTGCGCATGGTCTGGGGTTCTGCAGACTGGACAATGTTCTTCATGGGCAATGGTTACATGAATAGTGACTGGGGCCTGATGGGGGGGTATCCGTCTGCTACTGGTTATCGCTTTGAAGCTCATAAAACAGGACTCCTGGATCGTATCAAGGAAGGGCAATCCTTACCATTAGGAGAGGACCGTGACCCTGATAACCCCGATTATGAGAACCATCTGGGGCCTGATGCGATTGTCAAACGAGACAAACAGTGCATCACGACTGAAGCCATTTATGAAAATGGTGACCTTTATCTTAACTACCTGCGTGGTGGCCCTGGTTTTGGTGATCCTCTTGATCGGAAAATCGAAGAAGTTCGGGAAGATTTGAATGAAAACTTTGTTCTGCCTGAATATGCCGTGAAGGTTTATGGTGTCGTAATCTCGCAGGATAGTGAAGGTGACTGGACCGTAGATGAGGCAAAAACCATCGCTCGTCGGATGGCAATACGTAAAGAACGTATTGCCCGCGCTGTTCCAACCCGTAAGTGGATGGAAGAGGAAAGGGGCCGGATCATGGACAAAAAAGCTTCGGTTCAGGTTCAGCAGATGTTTGCATCAAGTTTCTTCTTATCAGAGGACTTCCTGGGTAAATTCAAATCATTTTGGGATCTTCCAGATGATTGGGAATTGAAGGAAGAAAGTCTTGGTATTCCAATGTTTGGTGCCAAACATCACATGGATCTCAGCGAATTACCGGATGTTCATCCAGTGGTCTTTTGTGAGGAGTAAACCTGGCTGATTAACTAAATAGCGACTGTTAGATATTGTCTAATAGTCGCTCCAGCCAAAAATTTTTAGAAGGAATTTATTATGTCCACTTATACAAAAAAACAGGTTAAGGATCTGGTTGACGGTGATCTGGATTGGGATACTCTGCATAAGATGCTCTCAATGCCTAAAGATATTGAGCGTTACAGTAACTATGTCTCTGTACTGCAGGATCAGGTTTCATGGGATGACAAAATTATTATACCGGTTGGTCCTCATCTTTATATTGTGGAAACAGTAAAAGACAAAGAATTGGTGACAAAATGCCGTTGCGGTCATGGTTTCGGTGATTATACCCTAAACTGGAAACTTAATGCTCTGGTTTATATTCGGGATTCTGAAGAAAAAATGAACCAAGTGTATCCTAAGCTCATGGCCCCAGATACGGATTGGCAAGTTTACCGGGAATATTATTGCCCGACTTGCGGTACAATGCATGATGTTGAAGTTCCAACACCATGGTACCCAGTGATGCATGATTTCGAGCCTGATATCAAAACTTTCTTTGATTGGGTAGGATTGCCAGCACCAGTGAATGCTTAATGATTATGAGAAGGCTCCGGCAAATTGTCGGGGCCTTTTATCGGTTTTAAATGCCCCTCAGGACCGTTATTTTTCTCTTACTGTGGTCTTGGATTCTTTTATTTATAATATGGAGTGAACTAATGAAAAAAACGGCGAACAATACTAATGGCTCACATTTTTCAATGCAGAAGATATACATGAAAAATAGCAGTTTCAAATCTCCAAATTCCAGTAAAATATTTACTAAAGATTGGAAGCCGGAGACATCTCTGGATTTAAATATTAGTCATAGTGATGTGGATAAGGGACTCTTCGAAGTGGTATTGTCAGTGGCGATAACCGCAAGTAATGAGGGCATGCCAGCCTTTGAAGTCGAAGTGGATCAAGCAGCGATTTTTCAGATCGAAGGTTTTCCCGAGCAACATCTTCTAGAGGCATTAGGGGCGGCGTGTCCCTCTGTTATGTTCCCATACTTACGGGAAACCATTGATCATTTGTTGATTAAGGGTGGCTATCCACCACTGATGATAGCACCGATAAATTTTGATGCCTTATATGCTGATACGCAGAGAAAATCTGCTTAGAGTGTTCTGATATTTCTCTCTATGAGTGTATATAGAATTTATATAATTATGAGGGTGTAGAAATGATTTT
>JAESRB010000037.1 GCA_016764855.1 Emcibacter sp. | reverse complement strand
CCTGGTCATGGGGGAATTATGGACCGTGTCGATGGGGTGGTATTTGCGGCCCCGGCTGTGGCTTTGTACATTTATTTATCGGTTATGGAGTTATAAGAAGTTATGCTTAACGATACCTTACATAATCCAAAGACCGTGACCATATTAGGCTCTACAGGGTCCGTGGGTTGCAATACCCTGGACCTGATAGGAAATAACCCGGAAGCCTATAAGGTTATTGCTTTAACGGCCAATCGGAATGTGACCAAGCTCGCAGAGCAGGCGATCAGGTTTAATGCTGAGTGGGCCGTAATTGCCGATGAGACATGTTATGGTGACCTGAAGGCTGCGCTAAGTGGTAAAAACATTAAGGTTGCTGCCGGGCAACAGGCTTTGGATGAAGCTGCACAGCTTCCAGCTGAATGGGTCATGGCTTCTATCGTTGGGGCCGCAGGGTTGAGGCCTACCTTGTCGGCTATTCGGCGAGGTGGAATAGTTGCTTTGGCCAATAAGGAATGCCTTGTATGTGCCGGGGACCTTATGATGCAGGAAGTATTAGATCACAAAGCAACATTGCTGCCCGTTGATTCTGAACATAATGCTATTTTTCAGGTTTTCGACTTTGATAAACCGGACAGTGTGGAGTCTATTACGCTGACCGCATCCGGCGGGCCGTTCATTAATAGCAGCCTAGAGGAGATGAAGAAAGCGACCCCGCAACAAGCTGTTGCGCATCCCAATTGGGATATGGGGGCGAAAATATCAGTTGATTCGGCAACGATGATGAATAAGGGGCTTGAGTTTATTGAGGCCTATCATCTGTTCCCCGTCAAGCAGGATCAGATTGATATTATAATACACCCTCAATCGGTTATTCATAGTATGGTCACCTATCGGGATGGGTCCGTATTAGCCCAACTAGGTTCGCCTGATATGAGGATACCCATATCCTATAGCCTAGGTTGGCCTAAAAGGGTTGAGACCCCGGCAAAAAAACTTGATTTGACAGAATTCAAGCGACTAGATTTTATGAAACCGGACATGGAAAAATTCCCGGCCCTTCGGTTGGCAAGAGAAGCATTGCATCTGGGGGGAACAGCCCCTACTATTCTTAACGCAGCCAATGAGGTAGCGGTTTTTGCATTTTTGGAAGGTCGGATTGGCTTTTTGGATATTGTCGCAACTGTTGAGGAAACTTTAACACAGATTGAAACCTCCCCGTTGACCTGTTTGAGAATGGTGCATGCCATTGATGATGAAGCGCGAGTTGTGGCGCAAAATGTAATTGATAGATTCTAGAGGACCGTGATGGACAGTTTGATAAATACAGTGATTTATGTCACTTCGTTTGTGGCTATGTTGTCTATTCTGGTCTTTGTTCATGAATGGGGACATTTTATTATTGCCCGTATAAATGGTGTGCGCGTTGATGTTTTTTCCATTGGCCTTGGACCGGAAATTTGGGGATGGACCGATAAAAAAGGCACCCGTTGGAAAATCAGTTATTTCCCTTTGGGGGGCTATGTAAAGTTTTTTGGAGATGCCAGTGCTGCCAGTACGCCGGATGGAAAATTGGCAGAAATGACAGAGGATGAAAGAAAAGTATCCTTTCATCACAAGAAGTTATCTCAGCGTGCTGCAATCGTTTTTGCGGGCCCTATTGCTAATCTGATTTTTGCGGTCCTTATTCTGGCCACATTTTTTTACGTTTATGGTCAGATCAATACCCCAGCGGTTATTTCGCAAGTTGTGCCAAATAGCGCGGCAGAGCAGGCAGGGATGCAAAAAGGAGATGTCATTGTCGCGGTTGATGGAAATAAAATTGAACGTTTCAATGATGTCAGGATAGAGGTACTCTATAGTGCCGGAGAAAGTCTTGAAGTTGAAGTTCTGAGGTCTGGTGAAATAATAGAGCTGTTGCTGACACCGCGACTGACTAAGATTGTCAGGGATGGTGAGCAGATACTTGATGACGATGGAAAGCCTTTGGAACTCTATCAGATTGGTGTTCAGAACTCCGAAGAAAGGGTTATTCTCGAACATAATCTGGGTTCGGCCGTATGGGCCGGCGTTTTAGAAACCAAAGTGATTATCGTACAGTCGCTACGTGGTATTCGACAGATGATAGTGGGGACAAGGTCGGTAAAAGAATTAAGCGGGCCGATAGGTATTGCAAAAATAGCTGGTGAATCAGCAAAACGCGGTATAGATTTCTGGATTAGAGTGATGGCTTTGGTGTCAATTAGTCTGGGAATGATAAATTTATTCCCGATACCATTGCTTGATGGGGGGCATCTTCTCTTTTATGGATTTGAGGCAGTATTGGGCCGAAAATTAAGTGAAAAAACCCAAGAATTCGGGTTTCGCATAGGATTGGTTTTTATTATTGGGTTGATGATGTTGGCAACTTTCAATGACATATTGAAATTTAACTGGTAAATACTCGATATCTAAGATAAAAAAGCAAAAAAATAAACGGGATGCTGTTCTTTGATAAATCGCATTAATAAAATTTATATAGTTTGGTCATTATTGGTTGTTTTTGTTCAAGGGGCTGTTGTTCTCGGAATTTCGGGGGCTCAGGCACAGCAATCGGCCTATGGTGATCGTGATATTATCTCCGAAGTGGTGGTGCGAGGGAACCAGCGGATCGAGGTTGATACCGTCAAGTCTTATATCTTTGTTCATAAGGGCGATGTCTATAATGAAAAAGAAGTAGACCGTTCATTAAAATCTCTTTTCAATACGGGATTATTTTCTGATGTGAAGATTGGTCGGTCTGGTAAGGTTTTGGTGATCAAGATATCAGAAAATCCGATTATCAACCGTATTGTCTTTGAGGGTAACAAATATAAAAAATCCGACAAGTTGTACGAAGAAATTCATTTGCGTCCGCGTATTGTGTTCTCCCGCTCAAAAGTACGGGCGGATGTGCAACGGCTTCTTGAAATTTATCGTAGTGGTGGTCGGTTTGCCGCCAGCATTGAACCAAAGGTTATCCAGTTAGACCAGAACCGGGTAAATCTAGTTTTTGAAATTACCGAAGGTCCGAAAAGCAGTATCGGTAAAATCAATTTCATGGGCAATAGCGTCTTTAATAATGATGACTTGCGCGCTGTTATGAGATCCAAGGAAAGTCGGTGGTGGAAATTCCTCACGTCTGACGATACCTATGATCCAGACAGAATGGCATATGATAAACAACTGCTGCGTGATTTCTATCGCTCTCGGGGCTATGCGGACTTTAGAATCACTTCTGCGGTGACTGAACTGGCACCAAATAAAGAAAATTTCTTCATTAATTATACGGTTGAAGAAGGCGTCATCTATCATTTCGGTGAGATTAAAGTAGAAAGTCACATACCAGACTTGGCTTCGGAAGTGTTGATCCAACTTGTTTTTACGAGAGAAGGCAAGCTCTATAATTCGGAATTGATCGATCAAACGGTAGAATATCTGACCAATGTGGTGGGGTTCAAAGGCTATGCCTTTGTTAATGTACGTCCACGGATTCGTCGGGACCGGGAAAATCAAACCGTTAATATTACTTATATTGTCAACAAAGCCCCACGGGTTTATGTGGAGCGAGTCGAGATTCATGGTAACGTGAGGACCCATGACCGGGTGATCCGCCGTGAAATGAGGTTGATTGAGGGGGATTCTTATAACTCTTCAAAAATGAAACGGTCCGAAATAAGAATTAAATCATTGGGTTTTTTCAAAGAAGCGGAAATCAATCAAATTGAAGGCTCTGCCAACGACAAAACAATTCTTGAAGTTACTGTCGAAGAACAGGCCACCGGGGAATTGTCGGTTGGAGCAGGTTTTTCCAGTGCGGAAAGCTTCTTGTTTGATTTTAGCATTAGGGAAAGAAATCTTCTTGGACGTGGACAGGATCTTCGATTTGGCAGTCGAATTTCAAGCCGTCGTAAGGAGCTGGATATCGGTTTTACCGAACCTTACTTTTTGGGGCGTCCCGTCGTGGCTGGTGTTGATATCTTCTTCAGAGATAATAGCTTCCGTGAGGCTAACTTTGAACAGGTATCGTTAGGGTTGGGGCTCCGTACGGCATTTCCTGTTACGGAATTCATAGTGATGAGTGCGCGTTATAACCTGCGGCGTGATAAAATCGATATTCCGGCAGCTTTTCTCGCCAGTCGTAGTCCTTTTACCATTACCAATATCGGGACTTTCACGACCTCATCTGTTGGTTATGGTATTTCTTTTGATAACTTGGATAATCGACAGAAGCCTAACCGGGGTCATAGAGCGGTACTCAATCAGGATGTTGCGGGCTTAGGCGGTAATGTGCGGTATATTCGAACGCAGGGCAGTTATAATTACTTTATTCCAATTTATGGTCGTTGGATTTTCGGCGTTAAAGCAGAAGGTGGCCATATTCTGGGACTTGGTCAGGATGTTCGTATTAATGACCGTTTCTTCTTGGGTAATCCGCGTATGCGTGGTTTTGAACAAGCTGGTATTGGCCCACGTGATGACTTAACTACGGATGCGCTTGGGGGTAATGTATTTTATAAAGGTACTCTGGAAATATATATTCCGCTGGGCTCGGGCGCACGGGAACTGGGAATCGAAGCTAGTATGTTTGTCGATGCCGGAGCGCTTTTTACTATTGACTTGCCGAAGGAGTTGTATAATTCTGCAACTAACTTAACGCATAGAATAGTTGGGGACACACCAAAACCAAGAGTATCAGCAGGTATTGGGTTTACTTGGACATCACCTTTTGGTCCATTCAGAGTCGATTTTGCTAAGGCAATTTTGTCTGATAAATTCGATAAAACAGAGTTTTTCCAATTTAACATCGGAACAAGATTTTAAAATGAACAAGATAATCAAAATTACCGTAATGGCGGCCATAGCGTCCGCAGTTTCTACATTTACAAACGTTGGGGCAGTATTGGCTACTGAGGCTCTGCCTGCGGCTGTAATCGCTGTCATTGACAGTCGGATGGTCAGGTTTAATTCTGCTGCGGGTAAAGATATCCAAAGTCAGTTGGATAAAATCCGTATAAGATTTCAGACAGAAATTGCAGAGCAGGAGAAGATTTTAAAGGAAGAAGAGACCACACTGAAGTCTCAGAGATCAATTCTACCCAAAGAATCTTATGATGCGAAAGTGAAAGATTTCCAGAATAAAGTACTGACCGTACAACGCGAAGTGCAGATTAAAAATAAACAACTGGAAGCAGCACTAGGGAATGCACAGAATGAATTGCAACGGGCGCTGAAACCTATTTTGCAAAAAATCCTGAAAGAACATAAAGCGACTATGATTATGGATGTCAGTCTGGTGATTGAGAAAACATCTGGTTTGGATGTGACAACAAAAGTGATTGAGGCGCTTGATCAAGTTCTACCGAGCATTAAAGTGGAACTTCCTGGTCTTAATACGACGCCTGTTAAGTAAGTCAGCCCTCTAAAGGGGACGGAAAGTTTATTATGTCGGAAGATAGCAAAAGAGAACTGGAAACGATTGGCGTAGAGAGGATTATGGAATTGATCCCGCATAGATACCCTATGCTTCTGATCGATCTCTTGACGGAAATCAACCCGGGGGAATCCGCTGTTGGTATTAAATGCGTGACAATGAATGAACCTTTCTTTCAGGGGCATTTTCCAGGAAAGCCAGTTATGCCGGGTGTTTTAATAGTGGAAGCTATGGCGCAATCTGCTGCTACGTTGGTCATGTTAAGCATGGCGGATGAGGCCGAGGAAAAATTGGCTTATTTCATGTCCATTGATGGTGCCAAGTTCAGAAAAACTGTCGTCCCAGGGGATCGGTTGGAACTTCATATTACTAAAGAACGTCACAGAGGACCAGTCTGGCGCTTTAAGGGCGAAGGTAAAGTGAACGGACAATTGGTTGCCGAGGCGACATTTACAGCTATGGTCGCAGATAAACAGGATTAGTAGTATGACAGATGGTAATCGCTTTCTGCATACTATGATCCGGGTTTTGGACCTTGAGAAATCAATAGATTTTTATTGTCGACATCTGGGTATGAGCTTGCTGCGAAAAAGTGATTACCCAGAAGGCCGATTTACGCTTGCCTTTTTAGGGTATGGTGATGAAAGTGATCACACTGTGATCGAATTGACCCATAATTGGGATCAGACTGAGCCCTATGAGCTTGGTAATGCTTTTGGTCATCTGGCCATTGGGGTTAAAGATATCTATAAGCTTTGTGAAGTGTTAGAGGGAAACGGGGTGGAAATTCCTCGTAAGCCCGGCCCTATGAAGCACGGCAAAACGGTGATTGCTTTCGTGCGTGATCCCGATGGATATATGATTGAATTCATAGCACGATAAAATTTCAACATTTTTTTGGTTAAACATGATGATGTGGTCTGCGTGATTGCCATATGCTTTGAGCATATGGCAATCACGGGAAATTTGCATTCTTATGTCAAGGATAGAGGGCCGTTGATCGGTTGGACTATTTATTGTTTGCGATCCTGATTGTAATAATTCCCTGTGGATACTTAAAGTCATTAAGCTCTAGTAGCATAAGCAAGGTAAGCGGTTACCCACGGCCCCCATTTACTATTTTTTTGTATCTGCGATTATGCGTTTGATGATTTGCAGGCTTACGCGCCCGCTCAATTTTGAACGGATACATAACTTATG
>JAESRB010000036.1 GCA_016764855.1 Emcibacter sp. | reverse complement strand
GTGTCTCCCGCCCGGATGAGCTCAAGCCCGTTCTTGAACGCGCACTTGCTCTTGATAAGCCGGTCTTAATCGAAGTTATGCAGGAAAGGGGCTGTGAGGCCTCCCCATGGAAATATCTATTAGGCTAACATTCTGCATAAGATTTTATTTACGGCGCGTCATTTTCTTTGGTTATCTGTTCGAGCAACCATTTCCTTAGGGCAATGGTCGGGGCATAGGATGTCCGATGGGTTGGGGTTATCAGATAATATCCTTCGGCGCTTTTGATTGGCAGGTCAAGGAGAATTACAAGCTCCCCTCTTTCAAGTTCGGACTGGATCAGGAACCGGGGGAGTATGGCGACTCCCAAGCCGGAAATAGCCGCTTGTGTGACAAGAGCAAACTGTTCAAAAATCATACCGTTGATGGTTGGGGATGTTACATCATTCTGTTCGAACCAGTTGGCCCATGCCTCGGGTCTTGTTTCCAGATTTAACAGAGGTAACGCCGCTATATCTTTTGGGCATTGTGGCGGGGACTTGGCCACAAGAGAGGGCGCGGATACGGGAATGGCTTCTTCTTTCATCAGAAAGCTGTGGTCTGTTCCCGGCCAATCGGGCATTCCAAAGTGGATTGCGGCATGTAGATTTTCACTATTAAAGTCAAAGGGCGACAGCTTACTGGTAAAATTCACGGTAATTTGTGGGTTTTGCTTTAGAAAATCAGGAAAGCGCGGCATTAACCACCGCATGCCAAATGTGGGTAATATGGCGAGATTAAGAATGCCCCCCTGTTGTTCCCGCATGGCATTGAGTGAGGCATTACGGATCATTTTCAGCGCAGCACCAATTTCTAAAAGATAGATTTTACCCGCTTCCGTCAGTTGAATGGATTTTCGCACACGGTGGAATAACGTGATATTAAGTTGGGATTCAAGGGCGCTGACCTGTCGGCTAATCGCACCTTGTGTGAGGTTGAGCTCCTGTGCGGCGACGGTAAAACTGCCACATCGGCCCGCTGCTTCAAATGCCATTAGCATGCTTGTGCTCGGGATAAGGCGTCTTTGATTTAACATATAATATTACTAAAGCTCATGGAATGGTGATTAAATGTGGTTTGTGGAAAATACAATAATAACGCATCTTATGCCATATATTTACTACATGCAACGTCTGAAGGAAGGGTGTTGGTAATATTTTTCTATCGGAATATGCATGAGGTAAAGACATAAGGTGATACGTAAATAGACAATATACAAAGGGAAACCTCATGACTATTCAGACCCCCATAAAGAAACCTAAATACATCCCCTCCGAGCGGGAGAAGGCCTTTCTGAATACGGTCGAAAACGCTAAATATGACCGCCAGATTATCGCTGGAATCAAGAAGTTTACTGAAGGAAAAGTTCCTGAAGACATGCAGGGTTTCTATTCTCCTGAAGAGCTTCAAGCCCTTGAAGACCTGAAAGGCACTGGCCTTGACGTAGAAGCACGGATGCCTGTGAAAATTACCCGGCATTATTTTGATATTGCAAAAAACAGCAAACCAATTCAGGTTCTGGTTAAAGCCAGTCCTGCTGAAACATATGACCTTGACGGTTCTGCAGATCCCGGAAACCAGATGAGCTATAGCCCTGTTGAGGGACTTATTCATAAATATGAACTCGGTTTGATTTATGTGGTTGGTACTTGTTCTGCCCATTGTCGTTTTTGTTATCGGGAAGAATTGATCGCCAAGAAAGATATCGAGCGCGAAGATGGTACTGTAGCACCAAAAGGTATGGCTCAAATTGGTGATATCGTTGATTATGTAAAAGAGCATAATAAAATTGTTGCTGATAACGGTGGACGTCACCCGGATACAGGTCGTGAAAGACTGCGTGAAATTCTTATGTCCGGTGGTGATCCTTTGGTGCTTGCCAATAAAAATATCGCTCAGTGGCTTGCTGCTCTGTCCGAAGCTGGTATTGAATCAATCCGTATGGGAACCAAGGAACTGGCTTTCTATCCAGATCGCTTTGACGATACGTTCTTTGATATGCTTGATAAATTCCATATGGCTTATCCTGAAACAAAATTACGTCTTATGGTTCATTTCAACCATCCAGATGAGTTCCTGAAAAAGGACGAGAATGGCGATTATATTCCAGTACCAGGTGGTGGTCTGGAATGGCTTGAAAATACCAAACGCGCTGTTGTTCGTCTGGGTCAAAGAGAGTGGTTGACAGTTGACAACCAAGCGCCAATCATCAAAGGGATCAACAATGACCCAGATGCATTGCGGATCATGCAGCGGGAATTGAAACGTAATAAAGTAGAAAACCATTATTTCTTCTGTGGACGTGACATCATTGGCCATAAAGCCTTCAATGTTCCAATTGAGGAAGCATGGCGCATTCTGAATGAATCACAAAAAGGTCTTTCTGGTGTTGAGACACATGCGCGTCTTTCCATCACTCATTATAAAGGTAAGACTGAAGTTGTTGCCGTGAGTAATAAACCTGCACCTGGTATTCCGGGCGGTGAAAAGGGTGTTGTTATCCTGAAGCTTCTCCGTGGTGCTGCGGATGCGCCGGACCGTGGTAAAATTACGATCCTTGGACGTAACCCAGAAGCAATTTGGTTCAGTGGTTATAATGACCGGGTTATTTATGATGAAGCGGGTCTTTTTGAAGAAGCTTAATTCATAAGAATTAAATTAAAAAAATGACCAGAAGTGTATCTTGCTTCTGGTCATTTTTATTTGGATTACGGTATTATCTTATCAGATTACGCCGCGCCGCATCTGATCCAGTTCAATGGATTCAAAGAGGGCTTTGAAATTGCCTTCGCCAAAGCCATTGTTGCCTTTGCGCTGAATTATTTCAAAGAAAATCGGGCCAATCACAGTATTAGTGAATATCTGTAGCAGGATGCCGTCTTCTTCCGAACCATCAATGAGAATGCGGTGTTTACGCAGTTCTTCCACATCTTCATCATGCTTGTCGATACGGTCATTAATCAGATCAAAATAAGCGTTTAGCGTATCCTGAAGAGGGACGTCATTGTCATGTAACTGCTCAACAGTTTTGTAAATGTCCTTGGAGCCAAATGCCACATGCTGGATGCCTTCACCGCGATATTCGGTCAAATACTCAACGATCTGTGATTTGCTGTCTTTGGATTCATTGAGTGGGATGTGAATTTTGCCGCAAGGGCTGGTCATGGCTTTGCTGGTCAGACCGGTTTTCTTGCCGTCAATATCGAAATATTTCAATTCACTGAAGTTGAAGATATTTTCATAAAACTCCGCCCAGTAAGACATGCGCCCCTGATAGACATTATGAGTGAGATGATCGATCATTAACAGGCCGCACTCTTTAACGTCTGCGTCTGCTGGATCACTATAGGGCACGAAATCAACATCATAGATAGTGTGGTCGCCGTAACGGTCTACAAGATAAAGGCGGCTACCGCCGATGCCTTCGATGGCTGGGATATTCAATTCCATTGGACCAGCATCACTAAGGACTGGCTGACCACCATTTGCCAAAGCATGCTTGTAAGATTTTTTAGCATCGCTCACCCGGAAAGCCATAGAACATATGCTGGGGCCATGAGCAAAGGCATAGCGTTGGGCAAAGCTATCCGGTTCCGCGTTGATCAGGAAATTTATATCGCCCTGCCGATATAGTGTCACATTCTTGGACCGATGACGGGCAACGGCCTTAAAGCCTAGTTTCCTGAATAAAATACGCAGTTCTTCCGGATTGGGAGAAGCATATTCAATGAATTCAAATCCGTCCAAGCCCATTGGATTGTCAACGGGGCCGGCGTCATCCGAAGGGGTGCCAAAAAAGTCAGCCATTTAAGTCTCCTGATATTTAAGTTATTAATAAATGCAATTATACAGCGAAAACCATGAAATATTGTTTTTATTTTTAGGTAATATGGTCTAAAATTGAAAAAATAATTCGTTAAAATGGAAAAACTGAAATGATTGTTTCACTAGATACCTCTGACAAGAAAATCTTGAACTTGATACAAAAAGACGCGAGGTTAACCCATCAGGATATTGCGGATCAAACGGGTGTCTCTGCCACATCCGTTTGGCGCCGGATTAAAAATTTAGAGGAGGTCGGGGTTATTCGTGGGCAGGTGGCTTTGCTGGACCCAAAGAAGATTGGGATGCAGGTCTGTGCCTTGATAAGTCTTCGGCTGGTACGTCATGGAGAGGATACGCGGATTGAATTCGAAGATTTCATTGCCTGTCGGCCAGAAGTGATGGAATGTTATGCAGTTGTTGGAAATTACGACTATATGTTGGTCGTGATGGTGGCAAATGTGGAGGATTATGAAGTGTTTTTGTCACGTCATTTGCTCAGCCATCATCTTGTGGCCTCTTCTAATTCTAGCTTTACGCTGGTTTGAAGCTTGGCGTCG
>JAESRB010000035.1 GCA_016764855.1 Emcibacter sp. | reverse complement strand
TTTTTAAAAAATTAAAAAAGGCATTTACTTTCAGTATATTAGTCAGGAATATCTCGTAAATTAGACTGTTGTAATGTGTATTGAAGACGGCATTATTTCAGGATATAGTGAGGGGAAACGTGAGAGAATCGAGGAAAAGCGATGTTTATGAGAATAAAATTCAAGCTTGAAATACTGTCTTATGTTAAACTTCTGATTTTAGGTTTTATTATGTCATTGTCTGTGCAAATTACTGGGGCTTCTGCGAAAGAAAAACAAATGGTCGATCTGATTGTCCATGGTCGTTATGTGGTAACGATGACCGATGACAATAGGGTGATTGAAAACGGGGCGGTTGCCGTTCGTGATGGTGTGATTGTCGCTGTTGATGCTGCACAGGTAATTGAGGAAGCATATCAGGCAAAAAAGACTGTCTCTGGTGAGGACCGTATTCTGTTGCCGGGATTGATCAATGGTCATACCCATACGGCGATGGTTTTATTCCGGGGTATGGCCGATGATTTGGCCTTGATGACATGGTTAACGGAATATATTTTTCCCATGGAGGGGCAGTTCGTTGACCCCGAATTCATTGAAGCAGGGATGAGGCTGGCCTGTCTGGAGATGATCCGGGGCGGGACCACCACCTTTGTCGATATGTATTTTTATGGTGACCGGGGTGCGGATGAGGTTGAGGCCTGTGGCCTTCGGGCCATTATGGGCGCCCCATCCATTGATTTCCCGAGTCCGGGCTTTACAGGGTGGGAGGATTCTTTTAGCGCGGCGGTGGCTTTTGTCAAAAACCGTAAAAGCCCGTCCGGCCGTGTCATACCGGCCTTTGCGCCCCATGCACCCTATACGGTGTCGGCGGAGCATCTGGCGGAAGTGTCTCGTATGGCCCATGAGTTAAATGCCCCGATCACGACGCATTTGTCGGAGGATCGGGCCGAATTGGTTCAGATCAAAGAACGTTATGATACGACGCCGATTCAACATGTGAAAAATATGGGCTTGATGAATCACAAATTGATTGCGGCCCATGTGGTTCATCCGACGGATGAAGAAATCAAAATTCTGGCAGACTATAAGGTCGGGGTCATTCACAATCCCACATCAAACCTGAAAACGGCGGCGGGTATCGCGCCGGTGCCCAAAATGTTGGCGCAGGGCGTTTTGATGGGGTTGGGGACCGATGGCGCGGCGTCCAATAATGATCTTGATATGTGGGAGGAAATCCGGCTTGCCGCTCTTATTCACAAGGGAGTGCAATATGACGCGACTGTGATGCCTGCTGAAACGGTTTTACGCATGGCGACCAGTGGCGGGGCCAAAGCCATTGGTCTGGATCATTTGGTCGGTGATATTGCCGTTGGAAAACGGGCGGACCTTATTCAGGTGGATCTTTCCGGGCCGCATATGACGCCGTTATATGATGTGATTTCGCATCTTGTTTATGCCGCAAGTTCCAGTGATGTTGTGACCACCATTGTTGATGGTCACATATTGATGGAAGAGGGTCATTTTATGACCCTTGATGCGAAAGAAGTCCGGAAAAAAGCCAATGAAATAGCGGCCCGGATTACAGAAGCTTTAGCGGCCAAGTAGCACACCGGATGATACGGAAAATGATCTGGATTTTAGGCCTGTAAATGGTCGCTTACATAATCATATTGATATGTCGTGATCTCAAGGCCGTTGCCGTAGGGGTCTTTGAAATATAGTGACCATGACAGGGTATGATCGGATATATTATCCAGCAGGTTTTTGCCTTCCAGATATTTCTTCCATGCTAGAAAATCTTTACCCTCGACCCCGAATGCGATGACTGCGGACGGGATGAATGTTTCCCGTTGGAACAGGGCCAGATGAATATTGCCAGAAGGGTCCTCAATCACCAGAGGCCCCTGCGCATCCTTGGCCCAGAAAGCATAGGACGCCGGACTGGTGAAGCCTAAAATATCTTCATACCATTTGGCGGCGTCTTCCCGATTGGTGACATAGAGATGTATGTGATCTATTCCATCCAGTTTCGGGGGCATTTTCAGTCCTTTCTGTCTTTAGGGTTTTAGGGCAATAACTCAGACTTTCTTATTGAGTAATTTTGAAATTTCCGGTGATTTGAATTTTGCAATTTCATCTATAGTCAGGCCGTGTAATTCATGGGGAAATATCAGCCACTCGTTGGTTTCATGGATGTAATAGTTTGGGATCCGCTCTGTCTTGCGTTTTTCCGGCTTGTAATAAACGGTGGCGACCCGTGTATCTTCGGGCATATTACGGCGGCATTGCTCTTTCAGGTCGCGGATGATGGCATCCACGCTCAGGCCGGAATCAAAGACATCATCAACGATCAGCAGCTTGTCATGGGCATTGATATTATCAACAATATAGCCCAATCCGTGAACACGTACTTTGGAACTACGGGTGGCAATTCCGCTGTAGGAAGAGGTGCGAATGGCAATATGGTCTGATTTAAGCCCTCGGTAATCCAGATATTCCTGTACCGCAATGCCGATGGGGGTGCCGCCGCGCCAAACTCCAACGATGTAATCCGGCTCAAAGCCACTTTCCAAAATCATATGCGCCAGTCTGAAGCTGTCATCCAAGAGATCATTGGCTGAAATATATATTTTATCCATAACTTTATTTATCCTTGTTTTAGGTGACATTCCAGCGGATGATTGCAGTGGCAATGTCGGTGGCCCTCAGAGCCTTTTCCAGCGCGTCCCATGTTAATAAGCCTTCTTGTGTATCCACGTGGGAGATAACAGACACCGCATTGACGGAGGCGGCATAAAGCGCAATATCAGGTGCATTGCCCGCAGAAATCAGGCTGGCCAATGTTGAGGAAAAACTATCGCCTGCGCCAGCGGACCCCCGCATAGCAACCTTTTGCGGGGGGCAGTAATAGAGGCAATCGTCATGCAACAGATAGGCGCCTTTGCTGCCATCCGTAATCACCACATAATCCGGTCCATGGGCGATAAGGCTTTTCATGCAATCCACCAGTCCCAAGGAGAAGC
>JAESRB010000034.1 GCA_016764855.1 Emcibacter sp. | reverse complement strand
GGCTTTTGCAGAATCTCCTGATGTTGGGTTTCATCACGCGAGTTTTCAAGTGGAAACACCAGATGAAGTCGGTATTGCCGGTCGGCGCCTTATCAATAAGCTGGGCGTAAAAGATTGGGGTTTTGGGCGACATACGATTGGTTCTAATTTTTTCCATTATATTCAGGACCCGTGGGGAAGTTGGATGGAATATTATGCAGATATGGATTTTATTTCTGATTATAGCGAATGGTCTCCCAGTATTTATGACATGGAAGATTCACTGGAGAAATGGGGGCCCCCGCTTCCTCATGATTTTGTTCATAATTATGAATGCGACCCATCCCCCTATGTCTCTGGCAATGAAGGTCGATAGAGCAACAGGTTCAAACAATACAAACCGAAGTTGAAAAATAGTGTGAGGAGAGCCGAATGCGCACCACCATCTTGAAAACAATGTTACTGGGCATACCGATTGTTCTTAAGCGAACAGCCCGAAAATATGCTGAACAAAAAGAACTTATGGGCAAATATGACGCCGTTATTCAAATTCAGATTAAAGACGGCTCTGTTGGCAGGTCATATCATTTTAAGAATGGTAAGCTAAAGTCACAATCGGGTGTTAGAAAGGAGGCTGATGTACGTATTATCTTTAAAGATGTACCAACGGCTGTTCGCCTACTCACGCCGCCAGTGGACCGCGCGGAAGCGGTTCATTCAGCAAAAAATTTTGCTGTCATACAGGTTGGGCCTGACCATATTGTACAGTGGTTCCATGACATGCTCAATAATATGGATACTTTGGGTCTGCAGTACGGAACACCGATGCCAGATGGTACGACGCGTTATACAACGAACGGTAATGGGGGGCCGACATTTGTGTATGTCAAAGAGGACAAGATTATCCGCATCACGCCCATTGATCTGGATGATAGTGATGCAGAAAGTTACACAATTCATGCCCGCGGTAAAAGTTTCACGCCCAAAAGAAGCGGGGTTGTCGACCCGCATGCATTATGTTTGAAGTCCACAATCTACTCAGAGAAAAGGATTCTTCATCCCATGAAGCGGGTGGATTTTGATCCAGATGGGGAGCGTAATCCACAAAACCGTGGAAAGTCAGGTTATGAGCGGATTAGTTGGGATGAAGCCCTTGATATCGTCGCAAAAGAAATACAGCGTCAGAAACGAAAATATGGACCAGGGGCGATTGCGTTAAATTTTGGGTCACATCATCAATGGGGGAATGTGGGTTATTATCTTTCGTCTCTTCTGCGTTTTGGGAACCTCATCGGTTTCACGAGGATTCACCCTAATCCAGACAGTTGGGAAGGGTGGTACTGGGGAGCATCGCATCATTACGGATCAGCCCTTAGGGTCGGGATACCCTCCTTTTACTCGACTGTTGAAGATTGCTTAAAAGAAGCGGAGATGATCGTTTTCTGGTCAAGTGATCCAGAAACGACAAGCGGATATGCAAGCGGACATGAGGGAACTCAGCGGCGTTTTTGGGCAAAAGAGTTGGGTATAGATTTTGTGCATATTGATCCCAACCTTAATCCGACAGCACAGCTTTATGGCGGGCGGTGGGTTCCGATCAGGCCTGGTACTGATAGTGCGCTCGCACATGGTATAATGCACACTTGGATAACGGAGGAGCTTTATGATAAAGACTATATCGCTACAAAAACCACGGGATTCGAGGAATGGAAAGACCATATCCTTGGAACATCAGATGGTGTCGCTAAAACCCCAGAATGGCAAGCAGATGAAACAGGTGTATCAGCCCATGTTTGTCGCGCTCTAGCGCGTGCTTGGGGGAATAAAAAAACGTATCTTTCAGCAGGGGGGCTTGGCGCGGGGTTTGGCGGTGCCTGCCGTGGTGCTAATGGTTCTCAATGGGCACGTAATATGATTCTTATGATGGCTATGCAGGGCCTTGGGAAACCGGGTATTAATTTTGGCAACCTTCAAGCTGGCACGCCTATGGATCATAATTTTTATTTCCCGGGTTATGCTGAAGGGGGCATCTCTGGGGAGCTTAATTTCACTGCTGCGGCGATTAATAATTATACGCGTATGCCCCATGTTATTACGATGAATCCCGTAAAGCAGATGATCCCACGCCTTGCCCTACCCGAAGCAATATTGGAAGGTAAAGCAGAGGGGTATTTATGGGATGGTCAATCGTTAGAGAATCAATTTACGCCTTTCAAATATCCTATGCCGGGTTATTCACCTATCCATATGATTTACCGTTATGGTTCTTCTAGCTTTGGAACGATCGCAAATTCTGGCCGTATGATAGAGGCTTATCGGGATGATTCTATTGACTTTGTTGTGAACCAGTCCATTTGGATGGAAGGGGACGCTGAGTTCGCGGATATTATCTTACCCGCCTGTACGTCCTTTGAACGTTGGGATATTAGCGAATGGGGCAATAGCGGGGGCTATATCCATCATAATACCGATCAACTTAATCACAGGATGGTGGTTATGCAGCATAAATGCATCGAACCTCTTGGGGAATCAAAATCGGATTACCAAATTTTTTCTGATATTTTGTCTCGTTTGGGGCTGGGCGTCATGTTTACCGAAGCCTGCCGCGAAATTGATTGGTGTAAGCGTGTCTTTGAATCATCCGACACAGCACGTCATATAAGTTGGAAAAAGTTCGTCAAAAAGGGCTATTATGTGGTGCCTCCCGAGCCAGCAGAAACCCGAGATCCCGTCGCGTATAGATGGTACGCTGAAGGCCGGCCAAAGGACTTACCAGAACCTATGCCCATACCGTCTCAATTTGGTGAAAAATTCCTACATGGTCTGGAAACACAGTCAGGTAAGATCGAATTTTTACCAAACTCATTAAAGCGCGGTGACCCAGATAATGATGAACGCCCCATTATCAATAAATATATTCCCTCATGGGAAGGGCGACAAACAAAGGCCTTATACGATAAGTTCCCATTGCAAATGCTTTCTACACATTCTCGCTATAGTTTTCATACGTATAATGACGGAAAAGATTCGACCATTAATGACATTGAAGATCATCGTGTATTGGTGGATGGGTATTACTATTGGGTTCTGCGCCTTAATAATGATGATGCCACAGATCGTGGCATCAAACATCATGATCTTGTGCGGATGTATAACGAGCGCGGCAGCGTGATTTGCGCGGTTGATGTTTCCCCGATGATCGCAAAAGGGGTGGTCAAAGCATTTGAATCGGCGGCTATTCTAGATGTGATTGAACATCCCAAATATGGACGTGTGGATCGCGGCGGATGTGTGAATTTACTCACACCTAAGCGGGCCCAAGTTAAAAAGACCTCTGGAATGGGGTCTAACAGCTGTCTTGTGGAGATCGAACCTTGGACAGACAGCGCCCTTTTTGTAACAGCGGCTGAATGAACGGAGAGACGCAATGAATAAATGGAATATGATTGTCGATGTCGCTAAATGTGAAAATTGCCATAACTGTACGCTCTCTGTGAAAGATGAACATGTAGATAATAATTTTCCCGGCTATGCTGCCCCGCAACCCCAACACGGACATGACTGGATCAAAATTACCCGTAATGTTAGGGGGAGTAGTCATATGGTCGATACGGCTTATCTGCCAACGATGTGTAACCACTGTGATGATGCGCCTTGTTTGAAAGTGGGAGGTAAAGATGGTGCTGTTAAAAAACGGCGCGACGGGATCATGATTATTGACCCTGAAAAAGCAAAAGGCCGCAAAGATATCGCCGAGTCTTGCCCACATAATGCTATTGCTTGGAATGAAGAATTGGAAATACCGCAAATTTGGATCTTTGATGCGCATCTTCTTGATAATGGTTGGAAAGAACCACGCGCATCACAATGTTGTCCCACAGATGCATTGGAAGCTGTTAAAATTTCGGACAGTGAGATGAAAGAACGCGTGGTCAATGATAAATTGGAAACCCTTCTCCCTGAACTGGGTTTGAAGCCGCGGATTTATTACAAAAACCTTCATCGCTATGCAAAACACTTCCTTGGAGGCACTATTGTTACAGAGGCATCGGGGCAGCGTGAATGCTTAAGCGGTGCCACGGTCAACCTTCAGCAGGATAATAAAATAATCGATACCCAGTCCTCTGATATGTTCGGAGACTTTAAGTTTGATAAGCTAGAAGCAGGTCATCATTATACGATCGAAGTAACTTGTGTGGATCATAGTATCAAAACGATGGATGTTGCTTTAGGGAAAAGCATATATCTTGGTGAAATTGAACTTACTTAAAGACCACTAAAAAATAAATATAAAATTGATAAAGCCCCACAAGAAAGAATAATATTGTGGGGCTTTCCCTTATGCCCTACGTCGAAGTACTTTAGAGGGTACTTCCGCGTCATCAGTAAATAGTCTTCAATCCAAATAGTGAGGGAGTTTTGGTAATCCTTCGAAATCTTTTATGGAATGCTGGATAATGACTCTGGCTTTTGTTTCTTTTGCTATGGCTTCGAATTTATCCATTGAACGTAAGGTTTCTGGCTCATCTGTATTAAAAACCGGAACAGTCCGCAATTCACGGGCTTCATGTAAATGATATAAATCACCCGTTAAAAGAATTATGCCGGCGTTTTTAAGGTTTAATTTTAACACAGTATGTCCGGGTGTATGGCCCTGTGCTTCAATAATTTTGACGCTTCCATCTCCAAATACATCATACTCACCCGTAAAGATGGTTTTCTGCGCATTTTCCAAGGCACTGTAATTTACGAAACTTTCGGCATTGGCGCGGGATGTTTCACTAAACATATATTCAAGTTCTGCTTCATGAACAATGAAGTTTGCCGAGGCATAACGTCCTGCATTTCCCGAATGGTCAAAATGAGTATGAGAAAGAGAAAGGAACTCAATATCCTCCGGCTTTAGACCGAGATCAGACAATTGGCTTTCAAGGGTGATCGGGACGCTGATATGGAAGGGGCCATTTGTGATCCCGCCCGCAGTTTCATTTAAAACATCCGGTAAGCCTGTATCCCATAGGAGGTCGCCTTTTGGGTGGCGAATTAAATAACAGGATGCAATAGCTTTATGGCTTCGGCCGTCAAAGGCTTTGTTGCTGGCAAAGATCCCAAGGTCAAGCATATCAATTCGCCCGCATTCCAAGGCGTAAAGTTTGATGCTTGCAGTCTGTATTTCTGTTGGGGAGGATATTTTGGGAGAGGAATCACAGGCTGTCAGAAAACTTGTCGAGAGAAGGAGAACCGAGATGAACATAATATTCTTCATAAGAAATATCCTTAACCGTTAAAATCAATAAAATATTTGCGCCGTTTTAATAGCCCTCGCATATTCTATATATTATATCTTGACGATACAATTAGTCCTTTTTCCCGTTATACTGAGGCAGGTTCATATAGTGTCAAATAGAATGAGCGTGGACAAATTTCTGATAAAAAAAGGCGCTGCCTTAAAATAGGCAACGCCGTTTAATTAATATGTAATAGACTTTTTGGGGTGTTAGCTATTCATTTTAGACTGGAGATAGTTTTGTTCGCCAACCTTGTCCATCAAGGCCAGATTGGTTTCCAGCCAGTCCACATGTTCTTCTTCTTCGGCCAGGATTTCTCTCATAAGATCCCGTGAGGCGTAATCTCTGTTTTCCTCGCAACAGGCGATGCCTTCCCGTAGGTCTTTCAGGGCGTCCAGCTCTAAAGCAAGGTCGCCTTGGAATATCTCACGAACATTCTCACCAATACGTAATTTTCCCAAATCCTGTAAATTTGGCAGACCTTCCAGGAACAGAACCCGTTTGATGACCTGATCCGCATGTTTCATCTCATCAATCGATTCGTCATACTCATGCTTTTCCAAACTCTCAAGACCCCAATCGCCCAAAATACGGCTATGAAGAAAATATTGATTGATGGCGGTTAATTCATTTTTGAGAATTTTATTGAGATAGATGATGACATTTTTATTGCCCTGCATGACTTGGCTCCTGAATTTAAGTGAATATGGCCGCATTATATGCCGCTATATCAACCAAGTCAATTGGGGTAACTATCTGATAATGATAATAAAAATGAGTATTATTATGCGTGTAGTTCAGTATATTCTTCGTTGCAGATATCTCTGGCATGGCAAAGACATTTTCCGCATTGTGGTTTGGCATCGAGACTTTCGTATATTTTCAAAATAGATGTCTTGCCGCGGGCATTCTGAGCAGCACGGCGAACCGTTGCTTCATTCAGGGCGTTACATACACAAACTATCATTCATACGGTCTCCATTTTCAGATACCCTTCTTATAATAATAATGAGAATGGTTGTCAACAAGCTTGTGTTTTGTGATATTTTTAAGAACGCAGGATCCTATATCAGGAGATTTTATGTTAAAACGGTCTTCAATCTTTCCATGGCGGTATGGAGTAATTGGGGAGAGCGGCAAAAACAGAGGCGCAGGAATTTTTCGGACCCTTTGCCAAAGAAATAACCCGGGGCTAGCCCAACCTGAGAGCTTTCCAGAATATGGAGGCAGGCTTTTTTCGAATCTTCCATGCCATCAATTTCAAAAAAGGCATACATTCCGGCAGAGGGGCGTTTCCTCAGAATTACACGAGGGATTTCGTCAAGAGCGTCACAGGTGATTTTCATTCCTGTATGACAATATTCCGTCATGGACTTTACATAGCTCTCCCCATTACGGATTGCAGATATGCCGCCATATTGCAGATATGTTGTGGTGCCGCTGGTGGTATATTGTACCATCATGGCGAATATTTTCTCAAGAGATGGGGGATGTATGATCCAGCCTAGCCGGCTGCCGGTCATGCTCCATGATTTGGAAAAACTGTTGATGATTAAAACGCGGTCTTCTGTTTCTGCAATATCCAGAAATGACGGCACAATAGTCCCATCATAGGACATGCGGCTATAAACCTCGTCTGAAATGATCCATATGCCGGTTTTTCGACTAAGTTCTAAAAGCTGTTTCTGTACGGCCACCGGCAAAGTCGCCCCTGTTGGATTGCCGGGGGAGGCAAAGAATATGGCCTTTGTTCGAGCGTCACAGGCGGCCTCTACTTTTTCCACGTCCAATGTCCAGCCCTCATCGCCAAGGTCCATGCGGACAGAGCGGCTGATGCCGCCAACCATTTGTACAATGCCGGTAATATTCGGCCATACGGGATCAATGACGATAACATTATCACCTTCATTTACGGTTAACTGGACGGCTTTCATTATGGCGGGCATGCCGCCGGATGTTACGGTAATACGGTTAGCTGTTACGGGCTTGGCATTCAGGCCGGTCAAATAATCGGCCAGTGTCTGCCGGAGTTCGGGTATGCCATTTTGATGAGAATAAAAGTTCTTTCCTTCTTTAAGGGCCGTGCAGATGGCCTCACCGATAAAATCCGGTGTTGTCAAATCGCCTTCCCCAAACCAAAGAGGAATGATGTCTGTCTCGTTAAAGGCTTGTTTGGCGATGTTGGCAATATTGTCCAGAGGAATAGACTTTATTTGCTCTCTGACACCGTCAAGGGCTAGATGCTTAGGGAAGTGGGGCATGATTACTCCGAGAATTAGAATGTTATAGTATCATTGTGTGAAGGAAGAGGCGTATTCCGTCATGAGGTTGCGGTTGGTGGTGATGTCGTTTCCGATGACGACCAGCCGATAGCCTTCTGCTCTGCGGTGCATGGCTTGATCAAGATTTTCGGTGAAAATACCAACTGGAATCTGTGAGTCGTTACAGCTTTGTTTAATATGGTCTATGGTTTGGAGTAAGAGGGGCGAATTCGCAGATACCCCAAGGGATAAAGACAGGTCGCCCGTGCCGATAAAAATCATATCAATATCCTTTACCGCTAAAATATCAGCCAAGTTTTGAGCACCTTTCTTAGTTTCAATCATCAGCGCGACAAAGGTATGTTCATCAGCCGATTTTTTATAGCTGGAGAAGTCTCTCAAAGGTCTGATGCCGCCGCCGGACCGTGAACCCTTGGGAGGGAAGCGGGACCATTCAATGGCCTGTTCCGCCTGCTCGGCCGTTTCAATAAGGGGGATAATGATACCTTCTGCTCCGGCATCAAGGGCGCTGCTTATGTGGAAGCGGTTACATTCCGCCACACGAACAAGGGGGGTGGTTCTGTCTTTTACGATGCCGATGGCCTGCTCCAGATTTCGGCGTTCCCATAGTCCGTGTTGACCATCGAATATGACCGCCTCAATCCCCGCATCGGCGGCAAATTCTGCGAGCGGGACAGAGCCTAAGGATAACCAATAGCTTCCAATTGTTTGTTGTTTCAGGCGTGATATGAATGACATATATTTTCCGGGCTTAACGATAAGGTTGTTTTTTGACATTATATGTAATCTCATATGACTAATCAAATATAAACGCTATAAAGGTTAAATAATATGACACCGGAGGGCATTTTCAGAGCGGTATGTCTGTGTTTATTTGGGCAGAGGAAGTTAGAGGGATAATGAATGCGGCTTTTGAGCGCAATTACATGTCAAAATACTTGCTTACTGCCTCATGGGTAAGTATATAAAAACATGATATAACATATGTTTTGTTAGGTAATTATTATAAACTACGGCAGCATAGAATATGGACGATAATATGGATGATATTCTCACAGAGGAAAATGACGCGAATTTTCTGGATAACTTTATTCCTTACGCCATGTATCGGATCACGAACCGGTTAAATATAGAATTACAAAGTGATCTGGCGCCGTTAAAAATTAATGTCTCCAGATGGCGCGTTCTGGCCGCCCTGAATGCCAAAAATGGTCGTAGTATGGGCGATTTATGTCATTTTACCATGATGCAACAATCCTCTATCAGCCGCGTTGTTGACAGAATGATTGATGAAAAACTTGTAACGCGTCAGCTTCAAAAAGACGATCATCGGTTTGTGTTGGTCTATTTCACGGACAAGGGACGTGAGACATTCCACAAAGTTTATCCAAAGGTTATCGAACGACAGGAACGCGCTCTGGAGGGGTTCTCACAAGAAGAATGTGATGTATTTTTGGGCTACTTGCGTCGGATTGAAAAGAACATCATGATATAACGGTGTATCCTGTTGTTTATGGACTCATACGGGGAAATAGGCTCACGAGGTGATGTCTACCGTGATGTCGCCGTATGTTATACTGTGAAGTCATGACGTAAGTTTTAGTCCTATGTCTTGGGGGCGTTCCAAATTTATTTCTCTCGTAGGCCAGCCTCTTCCATGAGGGGGAGAACATTTTCCAGAAAATAGGGCAGTTCCAGCTTGGGATTGACGAATGACATGGCAACGCCGCCAAAACCAAGGCGTTCCATAATGATCATCTGATCCACAATGGCCTGCGGTGTGCCGACATAGGGAAAACTGCCAGCACCGGCGGCAAACCGTTTCCGGTATAAGTCATAGGTTTTTGGATCATGAGATCCGGACATTTTTTTCTTCATGGCCATGTGAATGTCAACGGCGTCATTATCGGCATGGGTAACGGCAAAATTCTCGTAATATGCATCTGCTTCTTGTTGTGTTGGTCGGCAGACAACATGTACTGGGGCGTAAAAGCCCGCCTGCCGCCCGGCTTTTTCCACACGTTGGTTAAAGTCGGCGATGGATTTTTCAGCTTCGTCATGATCATTGAATGTGGTGAATATACAGTCGCAATATTTTGCCGCAAAGTCCCGTCCCGGCGGTGAAAATGCGGCTGATAACAATATGGGGTGAGGGGTTTGAACAGTGGAGGGGGCACCTTCTACCCCCTTTAAATCAAAATGTTCGCCTTTATAATCAAAGGGGGCCCCGCCTTTTAAGGTCCGCGTGAGAATTTCGAGCCATTCTTTGCCCTGATCATACACATTTTCCGGCTTTTGCAGGCCAAACATGTCAAATTCCGGTTGGTTCCAGCCGCAAACAATATTTAAACCAGCCCGTCCATGGCTGGCATGGTCAACGGTTGCCAGAGCCTTGGCGGCATAAACCGGGGGAACGATTAAGGAATGTACGGTGGCGAAAAGCGCGATCTGTTCCGTAAGGCCGGAAAGGGCCGCAGCAAAGGTAAAGGTCTCAAACGAAATATGCCGGGCATTGGTTTCGCCGCCAAATCCCTTCCATCTGGCAAGAGGCAGGAAGAATTCCAGTCCGGCTTGGTCGGCCATTTGCGCTGCGGCAACAATATCATCCCAACTTGCCATCCATCTTTCTGGCACCTTGGTAATGGAAAGGCAGCCATCCGCATTGGCGGCAAATACGCCTAATTTAAATCTGTTGTCATTGCGCATCGGGTTCATTTTCATGGGCCGGTCCTTAATGAAGGTCAAGATTGATGGTCTATAATATTAAATGTTATATGATTTTGCATGTATTAGTCAATATACCATTGTTCTTTGCGGCTTCTGCCGTTTATTTCTTCGTAACATTTTGTCCGGCCTGAGAAAATAATGCTTGATTTTTCATATTTGATGGCGTGTAATTGTTGACATAACATGTGGAGCATGTCGATGAAAAATGATTGGGTCCGTGAAAAATTCAGCATTTTTGAACAGAAGACCTATATCAATAGCTGTTCATATGGAGCATTATCGACGGAGGTAAAGCAGGCTTTTAATGACTATCTTCTGGATAGGGATCAGGACGGGGCCCTCTGGCCACGTTGGTGTGAACTTCTGGAAGATTTAAGGTCGGAAGTTGCCGGATTGCTCAATGCGTCACCGGATGAAATTGCTATTACGGGCAGCGCGTCCAATGGTGTAAATTCTGTGGCTAGTGCGCTTGACTTTACGGGCTCCCGCAACAAGATCGTGACAACAGACTTTGAATTTCCCTCGGTGGCTCAGATATGGCACGCTCAGGAAATGCAGGGCGCTACTATTCATTCCGTAGCGGCACGAGGGGGGACCATTCCACGTATTAATTTTGAACAGGCGTTGGACGAACAGACGCAATTGGTGAGCTTGTCACAGGTGTGTTATCGCAACGGGGCGGCGATAGATGTAAATATGATCCGGGATATGGCGCGGGACCGGGGCGCGATGGTCATGTTGGACAGTTTCCAGATGATTGGTACTCAGTCTGTGGATGTGAAAGCGTTGGATGTGGATTTTCTGGTGGGAGGATTCTTGAAATATCTTCTGGGAACGGCGGGGGTGGCTTTTCTTTATGTGAAAAAGGACTTGTTGCCGGGGCTGAACCCGACGGCAACAGGGTGGTTCGCTCAGAAGGATATTCACGCCATGGATATTCGGGCCAACAAACCATCGGATACTGCCCGGAAATTTGAAACCGGCACACCGCCAGTGGTGAATATCTATGCGGCTTTGGCGGCGAATGAAGCACTTTTACGGTAAATATTCTGGTGCGTAATTTCGACGTATAATTAGGCGGGTAAATTTTGAGGGCAGGCGGTAAGAACAGCAAGAAAATCAGATTAATGGTATTTTTTACATGTGGCGGGAATGGGTAAAATGAGGCAGGATCTTTTCGCCCAAAAGTTCTATGGCATTTTTTACATCCGGGCCGATGGGACCACCTAAATTGACTTGTGTAATACCCGCATCCTGTAATTCTTCAATCTGTTCTATGATGTCATGGGGGCGGCCGGTTAGGCCTAGTTTTAGCATATCTTTGCTGACGGCTTGTTGAGCCTTTTCATAGTCTTTCTGTAGAATTAAATGGCGAATATCGTCAAAATCCGCCGTTTTCAAGCCGATTGTCGCCAAAGCGTCCTCCTCCAGATAGGGTCCGAAATAGGCGATCATTGACCGCATGACATTTTCGGCCTCTTGCCCATCTTCGGAGATACTTAACCAGGCACATCCGGCAATATCAAAAGGACCGTCAGTTGTCCGCTTGCTCTGGCCTTTTTTTATGGCCGTGACCATTCGCGAGGCTGAGGCCGGAGGGGTAATCATGGGCAGGCTTCCGTCACCGATTTCACCGGACAGGGCCAGGAAATCTTCTCCAAAAGCACAGATATAGATCGGTATTTGGGGGCGTACAGGTTTGAACCGAAGATAACATTGTTCCGACCATTGGAAATTCGGACTGTGGTGATCGACGACGTCCCCTCGCAGCAGCCGTCGTATCAGGCTGATTGTATCTCGTGTTACCTGTAGGATATCGTGGCAATCGACCCCGGCCCATTCAACCATGTCATAGGTATGCAAGCCAATACCAATCACGGCCCGTCCGCCGGATAATTCATCAAGCGTTGCAAGGTAAGAGGCTATTTCCGCCGGATTGGTGGTATAGGGATTAGTGCCCACATTACCGATCTTGATCCGGTTTGTTGCTTGTGCCACAGCGGCGGTTACGACCCATGTGTTCTTCATAAAAATGTCGTGGGGATACCAAACATAGTCAAACCCCGCTTGCTCGGCCTGTTGGCTGAAGCGAACGATCTCTGGCACAGTGCCCAGATTTTCAATGAAACGAATACCAAAATTCATACATAAATCCTTAATGTGAAACGCCGATGAGGAGGCTCACCGGCGTAACGAAAGGGCTGGTTCATATGGACCGTTATGGTTCTCCCATGGGCTTATTATTTGTGTCTTTTATCTGTGCCATGTCACATTGAGGCCATAGGTTCTGGGCCGTGTCACCAGATGGGACAAGGGGTCCTGATCCGAGGAAATGGCATCGACAATACCCCGTGTATCAAAGATGTTGTTGATAAAGAGATTGGCGCTCCAGTTTTCAGTTTCCAGTCCAAGGCGGGCGTTCAGGTTGCTGTAACCACCAATATTCTGGGTGAAGGGATTGAAGCCATCATCCGTCGCGCCTCTTGGCCTGAATTCCGTGCGGGATTTTCCGATCCATGAATAATCGATCCGGGCCAACCCACCGATGTCATCCCTTACCGCGAAATTATATTGCGCTGCGGCATTGAACGTAAATTCCGGTACATTGGGAATGGGGTCGCCTTTGTGACCGGGGAAGGTTACTTCAATGTCATTTCCGGGAGTCACGCCGGGCTGGTCTTGAACCAGCTTGGCATCGGTATAGGCGCCGCCAATAGAAAACTCAAAATTCTCCACAGGCCGTGCCGTCATGTCCAATTCAATTCCTCTGATCCGGGCCTGTCCCGCGTTGGCGATGAATTGAAATGCTCCGGTGGCGTCCTTGCTGGCGGATTGCATGTCTTTCCAGTCAATTTGAAAGATGGATACATTCAAAAGGACTTTTTTGTCGGAGAAATTTGTCTTAAAGCCGATTTCGTAATTCCATAGGCTGTCCGGGCCAAAATTGCGCGGGACCGCTGAAATGAAGGGCAGGCTGGCGGCATTCAAACCACCCACCCGGAATCCCTGAGAGGCAGTGGCGAAAAGCAGACTGTTTTCATTAAGTTTGTAGGAAAGGTTGAATTTTGTTGTCAGCTTGTTTTCGCTTGCGTCATTTGGGTCGGGATCGGGACGGTCATCATCGAGAAAACCGCCGAACGGATGGGTTTCTACCTCAGTTGATTTTTGGCGGGAATGAAAATAACGCAGCCCCACCGTTGCCGTTAATTTTTCCGATAATTCATAGGATAGTTCGCCAAATATGGCTTCCTGATTGAGGGAACCAATATTGGTTCGGCCAAAGAAAGCATTTCCCGTACCGGCCAGCGCATCCGTGTCCGGGTCCCAGGGACCGAGAGGGTCGCCAGTCAACGGGTCTGTGGCGATGACCTGTACCTCGAAATTGGTTTTTTCCCGCTGGATAAGACCACCGATCACCAATTGCAGTGGTCCCTCCCAATCCGAAGCATAACGCAGTTCATTGGACCATATGCGCCGGGTTTGGGGTTGATGAGTGATGGCGGGGATTGGAACACCGAAAAAGAGTAAAATTGGTGTCGAGTCAAAATTAAAGTTCAGATCACGGTCGAACCAGTTTGTGGTCGCGGTGATGGTGCCATGGTCCATGGAATATTGGGCTGTCAGGCTATAGATTTCCCAGTCATCATCCCAGACGTCATTGGTAAAGGAGACGGTTCTCAAATCGCCACCTTGGAAAGTGGGTAGGTCATTTGTGGGTATATGGCCGATGGTCCCTGGGGGTGTGACCCGTGATGTACCGCCAACCTCTGTCCGTTGAATCATGATGGCGGCGTCAACGGTCAAATGTTCTGATGCCGCCAGTCGCAACATGACTCGTCCACCATATGTCTGTTCATCGTTGATATTATCTTTGCCCAGTCGTACGTTATCAATATAACCGGATTTGTCATCATTCCATACCACAACGCGCAGGCCTATTTTGTCCTGCATGATCGGGATATTGATCATGGCATTAACGCCCCAGTTAAAACCGCCATTATCCGTATTGCCAATGGTGCCATCCACATAGGCGTCTATTCCATTAAGGTTCGGTTTTTTGGAGATCATTTTGATGGTGCCTGCCATAGAGCTAGCCCCATAGAGGGTTCCTTGGGGGCCTTTCAGAATCTCAATCTGCTCTATATCATAAAGCTTAATGTCCACATTGCGACCGCCGCCGTCTTCTTTGTTGGAACCATTGATGACAGCTTCATCAAAATATACGCCGGTGGTGGAGGCGCCGATGGAATTGACCCCGCGTAAAAAGATGCGCTTGTCCCCAGGGCCCAGATCTTCATAGCGCAGGCCGGGAACGGAAACGGCCCAATCTGCAAAATCCTGTACGCCCCGATTTTTTAAATTTTCACCCGTGATGGCCTGAATTGAAATGGGCACGTCCAGCAAAGACTGGGCGCCCCTCTTGGTTGCGGTAACGACGATATCTTCAAAGATGGCACTGTCCATTTTTTCTGCGGCTTTGGCAGCGAAACTGGCAGGCAAGAAAACCGTTAGGGTCAGCGCGGAAACACCCGCAATTAACGTTGTTTTCTTTATGGTGGTTATTTTTTTTACAGTGTTAATAGGTGCTAAATTCAGATTTTTTCTTCCCATATTTTATTCCTCATTAAGGTTGGCTGGCGGGGAGCCAGTTGCTTTTGGAAATATTGGACAGGTTTAACCCTTGGTTATTATTCTTGAATTTAAAATATGATATTTCATATTAATAGTCAAGTATTTGTCCTTGAGTTGAAATAATTTTATATATTAAATAATTTTAGGGGTAGGCGGGGCTATTCATGAGGGTGATGCAGGTGGATGTTTTTCTCGGAAACGGACGGAGGACTTTGCTTTTTACCTGTAAGCTTGTTACAGTTTTGGGGAGGATATAAATAATAAGAGAAGAGGCTCCGATGATGAAATATGAAGCTGGACTTGATAAATGTGATGTGAATTATACGCCTCTTTCCCCCGTTTCTTTGGTGCGGCGGACGGCGTTGGCATACCCTGATTATCCTGCCATTGTATTTGATGACATGACGCGGACGTGGAAGCAAGTTTACGATCGCTGTTTGAAACTGGCGGGTATGTTACGGCAAGGTGGGGTTGGTAAGGATAGCACAGTGGCGGTTTTGTGCCGGAACCTGCCCGAGGCGGTGGAGCTGAGTTACGGCGTTCCCATGTCCGGCGGCGTTTTAAATATGATCAATACCCGTTTGGACCCCACAGATGTGGCCTATATTCTTGATCATGGGGAAGCGGAAATATTTTTCATTGATAATGGTTTGGTGGATGTGGCGAAAGAAGCGCTCGCCATGGCAGAGGTTTCACCCCGTCTCATCATCATAAATGACCCTCAGGTAACATGTGAACTGACCGTATCCGGCGAAGAATATGAGGATTTTATTGCTCAAGGCCCCGCCCTTTCCGATAAAGAAATTGACCCGGAGGATGAGTGGGATGCGGTGGCATTAAACTATACATCCGGGACGACCGCCAAACCCAAAGGTGTGGTTTATCATCACCAGGGTGCGTATCTGGCCGCTCTAGGGGAAGCTTTGGAGTGGTCTTTACCGGCTCATCCGCGTTATTTGTGGGTTTTGCCGCTGTTCCATTGCAATGGTTGGTGTTTCCCGTGGGCAATCGCGGCAAAGGCCGGGGTGAATATTTGTTTACGTTCGCCGGTGGCCGATGAAATTCTTGGTGCCATAGAAAAAGAAAAGGTCACTCACATTTGCGGTGCGCCGATCATTCTGAATATGATAACAACCTACGCCGAGGACCAAGGGATTAAAATTTCGCCCCGGATACAATTTATGACCGCCGGAGCCGCGCCGCCCGCCGCTGTTTTGGAACGGGCGGATACGCTTGGGTTTGACGTCATTCATGTCTATGGCCTGACAGAGGTATACGGACCGATGGCGGTTTGTGCATGGCGGGCAGAATGGGACGCTTTACCCGCAGAGGAGCGGGCCGCCAAACGTGCGCGTCAGGGCATTAATTATATCGTTTCCGAGGAAATGAGCGTGCGAAATCCCGAAACCATGAGGGAAATGCCGCTGGACGGCGAAACCATGGGGGAAATCATGTTCCGGGGAAATACGGTGATGAAAGGTTATCTGAAAGATCCAGAAGCCACACGTAAAGCCTTTGCTGGCGGACATTTTCATGCGGGTGATTTAGGCGTCCGTCACGGAGATGGCCATGTGGAAATTAAAGACCTGAAAAAGTTCTCATCGCTAATGTTTTCGCCCTGATGGGTGCGATCCGTCAGGATGATGACGGCAAGTGGAT
>JAESRB010000033.1 GCA_016764855.1 Emcibacter sp. | reverse complement strand
GGGGGCAGTGTCGTCCGGGCCGAGGGATGTTAAAGAGGGAATGCCGCAGTCGTTGGCTAACCCAAACCAATAATTATATAATTGGAAGGTTATTCGCTTTTCTTGACCTGTGTATTCAACAGGATTCATTTTTTACTTTTCCCTGACCTTGATTCCTGCGCTTAAAATGACGCCGAATCAAACAATGGTGAAAAATACGCCTACCAGACAACTTTATCCAGCTAATATTGAGGGAAAAACGTAAATATCCTGTAAATTTTTAGAGAATAGATCTCATGGACTAAGATATTTTTACTTGGCAAAGGAAGTGAAAATGTTTTATAGTGTATTTTTATTAGTAATTTACAAATTAAAAAAATAATAAATATCAGGGTTTTCTTAGAAAGTTTCAGCAATGACAAATAGCATATTGACCAATTTGGTGCATGAAATGGCGACGGGTAATATTCGTGTGGTTGACCTTACGGTGCCGCTTAGTGAGGATACGCCAGTGATTGGCCTGCCAGAGGAGTTTGCCCAGTCTCCCGCCTTTAAACTGGAACGAATTTCTCAGTTTGATGATAAGGGTCCGGCTTGGTATTGGAATAGTTTCTCCTGTGGGGAGCATACGGGAACCCATTTTGATGCACCGGGGCATTGGATCACGGGCCAGGGCTATACGGATGGTTGTACCGACACCATCCCCCCGGAAAAACTTATCGCGGCGGCCAATGTAATTGATGTGAGTAAGGAATCTGCGGAGAATGCGGACTATCTTTTAACGCCGGAGAAATTACAAGAATGGGAAGCCATTCATGGTAAGATAGAGCCGGGGACATGGGTTCTTATGCGTACCGACTGGAGCAAGCGGGAACCAGAGGAATTTCTGAATTATGCAGAAGATGGCCCTCATACACCTGGTCCATCGGTAAAATGCATGGAATTTCTGGCTAAAGAAAGAGACATTTTAGGCTTTGGCGTAGAGACAGTGGGTACGGATGCGGGGCAAGCCTTTGCTTTTGAACCGGCCTTTCCGGCTCATCAATTGATGCATGGGAATAATAAATACGGTCTGGCGTCTTTGACCAATTTGGATCAATTGCCGCCAAAGGGGGCGATCATTGTGACGGCCCCGCTGAAAATTGTTAACGGGTCTGGTAGTCCTTTGCGAGTTATTGCTCTGGCACCATAAATCTCAAAACGATAAGTCTCAAAAGAAGAGTATATATTATGGCGGAACGTTCCTTTGCCAAAGAAGTGAAAAAACTGCGTCTTGGGGAAGGGGAGATATTTCATGGAGAAGGCATTCTCGCCGTAACCAAGGCGTTGTTGCAGTCGGGCGTGGCCTATGTTGGTGGATATCAAGGGTCGCCCGTATCGCATTTGATGGATGTTCTGGCGGATTCTCAGGAAATTCTGACCGAACTCGGCGTTCATTTCGAAGCCAACGGCAGCGAGGCGACGGCGGCGGCCATGTTATCGGCCTCTATCAGCTATCCTTTGCGGGCGGCGGTGACGTGGAAATCTACGGTGGGAACCAATGTGGCGTCCGATGCGCTATCTAATCTGGCCTCTGCCGGTGTGATTGGCGGGACCGTTATCATTATAGGTGAAGATTACGGCGAGGGTGCCAGCATTATGCAGGAACGCTCCCATGCTTTTGCCATGAAGTCACAAATGTGGTTGATCAATCCCCGGCCTAATTTGCCCAAGATGGTCGATATGCTGGAAAAAAGCTTTCAATTGTCCGAAGTGAGCAATACGCCGCTGTTTTTCCAGTTGCGTATCCGGGCCTGTCATCTTCATGGTCAGTTTGAAGCCAAGGATAATTTACCGCCGAAATTTACCGTCCGGGATGCTTTGGAAAATCCCAACCGGGAAGCAGACAAGATCATATTGCCGCCCTTTACCTTTTTACAGGAAAAGCAAAAGATAGAAAAACGTTGGCCAGCGGCGGTGAAATTCATCCTTGATGAGGGGCTGAACGAGATCTTTGACGGGCCAGAGAAGGATGTGGGCATCATCTTTGAAGGCGGGCTTTATAATGTGGTGATCCGCGCGTTACAGATGCTAGGGCTGGCGGACAGTCTGGGAGAAACGCAAATCCCGCTTTATGTGATGAATGTGACCTACCCGTTGGTGGATGAAGACCTCGTGGCTTTTGCCAAGGATAAGAAAGCGGTCTTGATGGTCGAGGAAGGTCAGCCAAATTATATTGAACAAGCCTTGAACAAGGTCTTTAACGATGCGGATTTGACCTGTAAAATTTCCGGTAAAGATATGTTGCCCGTTGCTGGTGAATATACCGGGCAGGTTATGAAAGAAGGCATCAAGGGCTTTTTGGCGAAATATAAATCGGGCTTGGTCTCTTATGACGAGCAGGCGGATTCCATGGCAGGCCTGTCCGATATGACTGTCACCGCAGAAGATTTAGAGAGCGCTATTCCCGCTCGGCCACCGGGGCTTTGTACGGGCTGTCCGGAACGGCCATTTTTCTCTGCCATGAAAATGCTAGAAAAAGAATATGGTGAAATTCACATCTCGGCCGATATTGGCTGTAATTCCTTTGGGACTTTACCGCCTTTCCAGATTGGCAATACGATCATGGGGTACGGTCTTAGCGCGGCCAGTTCCTCTGCCTTTAGTTCGGTTCGGGGAAAACGGGCCATATCAATCATGGGTGATGGCGGATTCTGGCATAATGGTTTGACCAGCGGCATCGGCAGCGCGGTCTTTAACAATAGCGATAATGTTTTCATCATTGTTGATAATGGCTATGCAGCGGCCACGGGCGGACAATATATCCCGTCGTCGGCCAGAACGTTGAAGCAGGATGAAAGAAAGGCCCGCATTCAGGAAGCTGTGCAGGGTGTTGGGGTCAAATGGGTGCGCAGTATCCGCTCCTATGATATTGGTAATGTCAAAGCCTTGGTTAGAGAAGCCATGACGTCACATTATATCGGCCCGAAAGTCATTGTGGTTGAGGGGGAATGCATGCTGAACCTTCAACGCCGTGAAAAACCGATTAAAGCGAAAAACATCAAAGCCGGTAAGCGGGAGGTCAAAGAGCGTTTCTATGTGGAGAGTGAGACCTGTACCGGGGATCATGCTTGTATTCGCCTCTCGGGCTGTCCATCGCTGACCATTAAACCTTCGCCGGATATTTTAAGGGAAGACCCGGTGGCCTATGTGGACAATAGCTGCGTTGGTTGTGGTGTGTGCGGTGATAATGTGCATGTTGCGGTTTTATGTCCGTCTTTCTCACGGGCAGAATTGATTTTTAATCCCTCAGGCTGGGACCGGGTGAAGCATTTTCTGCGGCAGGGAGTCATTGGATTTCTGCAACGCCACGCAGATCGGAAACGGGTAAGGGTCGTGCTATGACGGACAAAATGACAATGACGGATAAGGCTATCCGACCAACAACACTGGTTATATCTGCTCTGGGTGGACAGGGTGGTGGGGTTTTGACCAATTGGCTGGTTAATATGGCCGAGAAGAATGATTATTTTGCTCAATCCACCTCTGTACCGGGAGTGGCGCAGCGGACCGGGGCGACGATCTATTATCTTGAAATATTTCCGAGATCTGCGGTGAAGGAACAAAATATCCCGCCGGTCATGGCGTTGATGCCCATGGCCGGGGATGTGGATATTGTGGTTGCGGCCGAATTGATGGAGGCGGGTCGTGCCATACAAAGGCAATTTGTCACCCCATCCAAAACCACCTTGATTACATCGACCCACCGGGTTTTCTCCATATCAGAGAAAATGGCTTTGGGCGATGGGACCGGGGATTCCCAAATGGTGTTGAAAGCGGCACAACAGGCGGCGCGTAATTTCGTCGCCTTTGACATGGAAAGTTTGGCTGCGGACATGGGCTGCGTGATCAGTTCGATCATGTTTGGGGCCATCGCGGGATCAAAACGCTTACCTTTCTCGCGGGAGAAATTTGAGGATGCCATCCGGGCAGAAGGTAAAATGGTTGAGGCCAATTTACGGGGCTTTGCCGCCGGATATTTGGCCGCAGAAACCCCCTATAGCGAAGATAGGAGCGGGGCAGAGGAAGCTGATGCTGCTTTTGGTCCTATTGCCGGAAAAGCCAATACGCCGGAAACAAAGGCTCTGTTGGCGCGGATCAATGCTTTGCCGGACGCGGTGCGGGAATTTGCTTATGCCGGGGCGCAGAAACTTCTGGATTATCAGGACCTTGCCTATGCGGAGGCCTATATCACGGAGCTTGAGGCCTTTGCCGTGCAGGATAAAATACCCTTCACTCTGACCCATGAAATGGCGCGTTATTTGGCGTTGTGGATGGCCTTTGATGATACGATCAAGGTGGCGGATATTAAAACCCGGTCGGAAAGAGTGCGTAAATATCGACAGGAAGTGCGGGCCGAAAAAGATCAGATCGTTCACATGGTGGAATTTATGCATCCGCGTTTGGAAGAGATCATCGGAACTATGCCCGTCGCAATGGCGAATATGGTGCAAAAGTCGGCTTTTCTGACCCGGTTCTTCACGAAGTTCACCGGACCGCGTATGTCGGATACAACAAAGGTCTCTTCTTTTTTAATGCTGTATTTTATGGCGTCTCTGCGGTTTATGCGGCGTAAAACTCTGCGCTATGCTCAGGAGCATGCGGAAATCGCGGATTGGTTGGCTAATGTGCGTCAAGCCCTGTCCAAAGATTATGATCTGGCGGTGGAGGTTACCCGCTGTCAGCGGCTGATCAAAGGGTATGGCGAAACCCATGAAAGAGGCCTTGGTAATTTTAAGACTATTATGGCAACGTTGGCACAGGGGAAGGTGACCGCTGACCGTGTGCGGGATCTTCGCGCGGCGGCCCTTGCGGATGAGGATGGCAAAGCTTTGAAGAAAGCGATTGCCGCCTAAGCGAACAGGCCTAAGCGAGTAGGTAGATTGTGATCTTATTCACGGCAAAGGCAGAAAGATAGGCCAGTGCAAAAAGATAGACCGTCATGAAGGTGGTCCAGCCCCAACTGTTGGTTTCCCGTTTGACCGTGGCGAGCGTGGCAAAACATTGCGGTGCAAATATATACCATGTCAAAAAGGCAAAGGCCGTGGGCAGAGACCAACTGTTTTGAATGACGGCTCTCATGCCCTGCTCAATCTGATCTTCATTGCCCTGTAGCGCATAAACCGTACCCAAGGCCCCAATGGCGACCTCACGGGCGGCCATGCCGGGGATCAGCGCAATAGACATTTCCCAGTTAAAGCCCAGGGGTGCGAAGACATATTGCAAATAACGGCCTAATATTCCGGCATAACTGTAATAGATGTCCGGCTCTATGGCGCCCAGTGGTCTTTTGGGATATTGCGC
>JAESRB010000032.1 GCA_016764855.1 Emcibacter sp. | reverse complement strand
TAAGGCGGGAGGAGTCTTGATCATTGCCCATATAACTGCCCAGAACAAAGAGCGCGAAGGGCTGATCCGTTTGAAAAATACCTTGTTTGCGGTAGGCCTCAAAACGTTGATAATCTGCCTCATCATAGAGAATATATTGCGGGAAAATATGTTCCTGCGCCATCCATTCCATGAAAGGCACCATGTCGCTCAAGGCCGTATCGTCCGGGATTAATTCGCGCAGGGAAAGGGACACGGCTTCGGGGCGCAGCTCTTTTACCATGGCCATTTGTTCGGGGCGGCTATATTTGCCCACGGCTTCTGAGGTGGCCTGAATTATAATGTCATGGTCCACCACATCCCGAATGGCGGAAATGGCGGCGCGGTAGCGGCCCACGTCAAGGGAATGTCCCCCCTGTGCATCGCGCACATGAAGATGCAGGATGCTGGCCCCGGCGGCGATAATTTCTTCAGTGCAACGGGCGATTTCATCCGGTGTGATCGGAATGTTCGGATGGTCGGTTTTTTGACGCCGGGCACCATTGGGGGCGCACATGATGATGAAGGGGGCAGTCATTAAAAAACCTCTTTGAATATGAGCTGTAATTTTTCCACGGCCTGCTCAATATGTTCTGGCTGTAAAATGAACGGGGGAGCCAGAAGAATATGGCTGCCCAGATTATCCTGATAAGAGCCGCCGCCGGGATAACATATGAGGCCATGTTTCATGGTTGCCTGCTTGAGGCGTTTGGTGATGTTGTCGCCATCGGGAAAGGGAGTTTTCGTGTTTTTATCGGCGACAATCTCTATACCCCGGAATAATCCCCGACCCCGAATGTCCCCAATATGGGGATGGTTTTTAAAGGCAGTCTCCAGCGCGTCTTGTAAATACTGTCCTTGTTTTTGCACATTCTCCAGCAGGTTTTCCTGATCAATCACCCGAAGAACGGCAAGCCCCGCCGCGCAGGCCGTGGCATGGCCCACATAGGTATGGCCATGGTCAAATCCCCGGCCGCTGTCCACAAAGGCCGCATGGATATGGGACCGGGAAAGGGTGGCGGCAAGGGGTTGATAGCCGCCGGCAATGCCCTTGGCCAATGTGACAATGTCCGGTAAGAAATCATCCTGCTCATGGGCGAAAAATGTTCCGGTGCGGCCCGTACCGCACATGATTTCATCGGATATCAACAGGATGTCATGGGCATCACAGATTTGGCGGATTCTTTTAAAATAACCGGGGGCGGCAGACACCACGCCCAAAGAAGCGCCGACAATAGGCTCGGCGATAAAGGCCGCAATATTTTCAGCACCTTCTTGCTGGATCATAGTTTCCAAGTGATTGGCCGCTCGTAAGCCATAGGCTTCAGCCGTTTCATTGGGCCGTTGATGGCGGTAAGCATAACAAGGTTCAATGCGCGGCCAATCCAACAGGACATCGCCCATCACCCGCCGCCGGGGCATGTTGCCGCTGATGGATAGGGCGCCGTAAGTATTGCCGTGATAGCTGTGGATACGGCTGATGATTTTTTGTTTGGCGGGTTGGCCTTTGGCGCGCCAATATTGCCAGGCCAGTTTAAAGGCGGTTTCATTGGCTTCTGAACCGCCGGACGTGAAATACACCTTGGCATCTTCCTCACCAAATTTAGCGGCCAGCAAGGCGGCCAGCTGTTCTTGAGGATCGTTGGTGAAAAATGCCGTATGGGCAAAGCTCATGCTTTTGACCTGATCGCACAGGGCTTCTATGACTTGGGGGTGTTGATGGCCGACACAGGATACGGCGGCGCCGCCGCTCATATCCAGATATTCCTTGCCCGTTTCATCAAAGATATACATGCCCTTGGCGCGGGTTGCCTTGGGGTATTTCGCGGTTACCCCCCGGTAAAATACGGATGTCATATCAGATTCTTTCAAAAGTATGGTGGGACGGTCTTAAACTTCCTGTCAGAGCCAACGGCGTACTTTGGCTTTATAGGCGGTGAATTCGTCGCCAAAAGCATCTTGCATGCGGTCTTCTTCAAAAGGGATGTACCATCCATTGGCCACCGAAAAATAGATAACCGGAAACAGAAAGCTTAATGCGGTGCCGTAACGTACCGCGACGCCCAGAAGTACCACCAGCATGCCCAAATACATGGGGTTGCGGGAAAAACCAAAGGGGCCAATGGTGACAATTTTATCCGGATTTTTATAGGGGATGAGATTGGTTTTATGTTGGTGAAACAAGCGCGCCCCCCAGATGGGCAGGAAAATGCCAAGGGCAATCAGGGCGTAACCGATAAATTTAACCGGTCCTGACAGCAGAATAATGTTGGCAAGCCCGAAATAATTAACGGTGACGATCCCGATCAGACACAGGACGAGCATCACAGGTGGCAATAAAATTTTGCGCAATTCCATATCTCCTTTTTACATTCAGAGGCTGTAGTGCATATTGCGTTCATAGTTATGTAAAAATAACGGAAAATATGCTGAACTTACAGCCTTAAATGTCCTCAAAGGTATTTTTACCAGCGAGGATTGGCAAGATGGAGCGGTTGTCAGGCGGTGATTAGGCACCAGTTAACCTGATGTCAACTGGTGGTCAGCCGTATCAACCCGTCGTTAGACCACCATCAAAGGCCAATGCCTGTCCCGTGGTAAAGCTGTTCTGGTCGCTGCAAAGCCACATCATGCCATTGACGATTTCCTCTGGGCTGCCCAATCGGCCCATGGGGATGGCCATGGACATGTCCCGTTCACGTTTTTCTTTGCCGTCGATGAGATTATCTACCATGGGGGTGTGGCAAAAGGCCGGACAGATGGCGTTGATGCGGATATTCTGTCGGGCATATTCCAGTGCTGCCGTTTTGGTCAGGCCGATAACCGCATGCTTGCTGGCGGTATAGGCTCCGGCCAAAGGCGCACCGATTAATCCGGCGACGGAGGCCACATTCAAAATGACACCGTGACCCTGATGGGCCATCTGTTGTAGTTCATCTTTCATGCACAGGAAGGTGCCTTTGACATTTACCGCCATTGTCCGGTCAAATTCTTCCAGACTGGATTCGGCCATACGGGCCATCGTATGGGCAATTCCGGCATTGTTGATGGCGACATCAAGCTGACCGAAATGCTCTATTCCGGCCTGTATCATCCGGGACACATCCTCTGGTTTGCTGATATCACAGGTTAGGGATAGGCAGCGGTCGGGATCAATATTCAATTGACGGACGGTTTCTTCTAGTCCGGTGCTATTCACATCGGACAGGACTAATTTTGCCCCAGCCTTGCTGAATTCCAGTGCGGCGGTGCGGCCAAAGCCTGATCCGGCTCCGGTGATTTGAACGATTTTGTCGGCAAATGTAATATCCATAATGACGTCCTCGTATGTGATTTAAAGTTTCAGGATGGCGATGGCTTTTTCGGCTAGGGGCCGGGTGAGTTGACCCACTTGCCGGGCTTTCTCGTTGGAGGCATTGCCATCAAGGCTGCGTTTCATGACTCCTTGTACAATGGCGGCCAGCCGGAAAAAGCTAAACGCCAGATAAAAAGACCAATGGTCGATGGTGTCGTTCCCCATACGGGCGGCATATTCCCGGACATAATCTTCTTCGTTGGGAATGCCAAGAGCGGCGCGGTCGATACTGTCTAATCCCATGATCAGCGAATTATGAGGCATGCGCCACTGCATACATTGATAGGCGAGGTCCGCCAGAGGATGGCCCAAAGTGGAGAGTTCCCAATCGACAACCGCGATGATTTCCGGCTTGGTGGGATGAAATATAAAATTATCCAGTCTGTAATCGCCGTGGATCAGGCTGATCTTGCCGTCATCTTCGGGGATGTTACGGGCGACCCAATCCATCAATTGTTCCATGGGCTCAATATGTTCGGTTTCCGAGGCCTTATATTGTTTGGTCCAGCGGCCAATCTGACGCTCGAAATAATTGCCGGGCTTGCCATATTCGCTCAG
>JAESRB010000031.1 GCA_016764855.1 Emcibacter sp. | reverse complement strand
CTATGTGGTGTTTGAGGATCTGGAGCTTGCTGAATATGCCAACCGGATACCTAATTTGACTTTTGAAGTCATTGCCGATGTGGGGGGGGATATAATGTTGTCCTCTATTATTTCGGATATTTGCAAACTTTCTCAAGTTCCATCTCATGATTCCAGTGATCTGACGCAGATGGTAGGGGGGTATATGATCCCCGGTCCAATGAAGTCCCGTTCAGCGATCGAGGAATTGGCCCAGATTTATCATTTTGATGTTGTTGAACAGGAAGATAGGCTCGTTTTTCGCCGATTGAATAGAGTTTCAGATGTGGTGATCTTGCCGGATGAGTATGCGCAATCCGCTAAAAATTCTAATTCTTCCGATAAGATTACGCTTACGCGCCGTCAGGATATGGAGTTGCCCAGAGAAATTGGGTTATCTTTCATCGACCCTGCACGGGACTATCAGACGGGGCATCAGCGGGCCAGACGGTTAAATGTAGCCAGTGATATTGTACGTCAAGGGGCGTATCCTTTGGTTATTTCCGCAGATACTGCAAAAACAGCTTCTGAAATACAGCTTGATCTAGCGTGGGTTGGTCGGGAAATGGCGAGCTTTACCTTGCCCCATAAATATAATGATTTGGTGCCGGGAGACATCGTTAGTTTGATGATGGCAGGGGAGCTTCAGGACTTTTTGTTACAAGAAACGGAAATTGGACAGCGAGGTGTGAATTGTCAGGCCGTCAAATTCTCCAAATCTCTTTTAGAGCGTAGCAGTTTGGCCGATAGTGGCCTTGCGCCTGTGCAGCAGGTGGAGCCCTTAGCGGAAAGCCAGTTTATTCCCCTTGATATGCCAACAATCACAGGGGAAAATATCTCATCACCGGTGTTTTTCTGGGCCGTAGCGGCGGGGACAGGAAAATGGTCCGGGGCCGGGTTGTTTATCTCCAGAGATAATGATCAAACTTATAGCCAGATTGATTTTACCGCAGGCGATGTGGTCAGCGGCCTGATGGAGAATGTGTTGGGTGATGGACCTAGGGCCTATTGGGATTACGGCAATGAAATTTTAGTCAGGTTGGACAATAGCGCCCATAGCCTATCCGGGGTGACTCCTGATGCGGTCCTCAACGGTGCAAATATTGCGTGGGTTGGGGGCGAGGTTATTCAGTTCCAGCAAGCGTTTCTAGAGGTGGACGGCAGCTATCGTCTGACGGGTCTGTTGCGCGGGCGGCGGGGTACGGATGGGAAAATAAATGGCCATGTTTCCGATGAAGTTTTTGTTTTATTGACGGAAGCCACCGTAAATGCGGTTGGGCTGAATTTTTCGGATATTGGTCTGACGCGTCAATTTAAGGTCGTGACCGCTGGGGGAACGGTTGAGGGGGCTGCCCCAGTAAATCATACTTTCGGTGCGGAAGTATTAAAACCTTTTTCCCCGGTTCATGGGCAAGGGATACGGGACAGCAGTGGTAATATTACCCTGAAATGGATCAGGCGTAGCCGAGTTGGTGGGGATTGGATAGACAATGCTGATGTGCCCTTGGGCGAATTATATGAAAAATATGATGTTGAGATTTTATCCGGTGGCGCGGTGGTTCGTACTTTAACGACAACGGTACCGGAACTGGTTTATTCAGCAACTCTTCAGATTGATGATTTTGGATCATTGCAGGAAAATCTTGACGTGCGGATCACGCAAATTAGTGACGTTGTAGGCCGAGGTTGGCCTCTTACCGTCACCATATGACATTAATATTTTTAAACAAAAGGTAACAGATAATGACTAATCAAACGCCACGGCTTAATACGCCTTATATTATTTCCACCCAATCCCAGAAAGAGGTGACGCATAATTTAGCATTGAATATGCTGGATGCACTTGTTCAGTCTGCGGCGGAGACATCTACGTTGTCTATTCCTCCGGGCTCACCTGTGGAAGGGGGCTTGTGGCTTGTGGCTGGTGGTGCCACAGGTGATTGGTCTGGGCATGATGATGAGCTGGCCCAATATATGGGTGGGGCATGGCAATTTTATCCGGCTTTTGCAGGGATGGCCATTTGGTTAAAAGATGAGGCGGTTATGGCGCAATATGTGGCGGGAACATGGCAAAAAGGTATTCTGCAAGTGAATGCACTGAAAATTTCAGGTCAGCAGGTGGTCGGGGCACAGCAGGCTGCGATTGGTGATAGCTCAGGCGGTGCAACCATTGATTCCGAGGCTCGTACTGCCCTTAACGCCTTATTGGCGGTGTGTCGGGTCCACGGATTGATTGCAACGTAATAGGCTGAAAGTAATAAGAAATAGATTGGTCAAATTTGTGACATATTTTCATCAATAATAGAAAACAGTTCAAATTTAATAAAACCGCAGGAATATCTTTTGTTCGTGCAAGAGGGAAATGACCATGAGAAAAATTATTGCGAGCAGCGTTTGTTTATTGGCCCTGATGGGGAGTATGGCTCAGGCAGAAGACGGTAAAGGCAAATGGTATCTAAGTCTGGAGGGGGCGTATAGTTTACTTGAGCAGGAAACGGCCAGAGGCTCCGTTCTGGATATAAAAAATCGTTTCAATGACGGATGGGCAATTGGTGGAATTGTGGGATATGATTCCGGGCAATGGCGTCTTGAGGGCGAAATTGGCAAACATTTCCATAATGCAGATCGGTTTAATATCAGTAATGATAACGGTCTTGGTTTAGGCGGTTTGGGGAATGTCGCAGCGTCTTCAGGTAAGGCCCGGTTGACCAATTATATGATGAATGCGGTTTTTGATTTTGGTGAATTTTCCGGTCTGGATACTGTGGAACCTTTCATTGGTGCTGGACTTGGGGTTGCCGATATGAATTTGAGGGATTTGTCGACGACTTTGGGCGGATTTGTCAATGATACCGATATGGTTTTTGCTTATCAGGCTTTTGCCGGGGTGAGAATTCCTTTAGCAGAGGCTTTTGAAATGTCATTTAAATATCGTTATCTTGCAACGGCAGATGGGAATATGGTCGATCGTATTGGTAATAATTTTAAGGCAAGTTATGACGTACATGATTTTGTAGTCGGTGTTACTTATCGTTTTGGTGGAGGCCAGAAAAATACTGTTGCCCAAATGCCGCAGCCGATCGCGGTTGCAATGGCTGAGCCTGCTCCTGTGCAAGAGGCGATTATTGAAGAGCCCGTCGTTAAAGAAACTACCGTCGCGCCGGAGCCAATGCCTGAACCAGCGGCGGGGCCAGTAATTAACATGAAGCCCTATGTGGTTTATTTTGATTGGGACAGCAGCCAGATTACATCCGAAGGTTTCGCTCTTATCCAAGAGGCCGCTATAGAGTCACAGAAGGCAAACGAAATTGCAATCGTACTTACAGGTCATACGGATCGGTCCGGGACAGAAGTATATAACGATAAGCTGGCGATGAAACGTACGGATCGGGTAAAGAATGCTTTGGTTAACGCGGGTGTAGAGGGGACAAAAATTTCGATTGAGAGTTTTGGCGAACGTCAAAATGATGTCGATACAGACGATGGCGTTAAGGAAGCTAGAAACCGCCGCGTGTCGATTGTGCTTAAATGATAACATCAGCGAGATGAATTGCAAAAGGCGCCCTTAATGGGGGTGCCTTTTTTGTGTGATGAATTAGCTGAAAAGCTCACCTAATTTTAACGCCAGGCTCATGTCACCATCAATTTTTAACTTACCCATCATAAAAGCCATTTGAGGATTTAGAGAGCCGTCTATCAAACCCTCAAAATTTTCTTCACTGATGATTAATGTGACATCGGCCTCATTGTCTTCATTGCTAACGGTAGGGGGTGTTGTAGCGCCATCAATAAAAATAATCCCGTCACCTTGTAGATCAATTTTGATCGTTTTGCCATTGGCATCCATGGATTGGGCTTTGTCACTAATTTCTGCTGTGATGTCTTCAAGGCTCATATAATTATCCTTCATAGGTTATGGTATTTACCAGTGATTTCTGAGTTCTCGCAAGGCTTTAAATATTTCCCGTGGTACAGGGTTCTCGGAAATAGAGGGAACTTCTTGTTGTAATTTTTGAATTATAACCGGACTGGTCAGCCTGAAAAAGCTGTTTATGCGCCGCTCATCTTTCATGGTGGTGATATAGGCGTTATGAGGGTCTTGGCGTTGTAATTTGTCCAGCATCTTTTGGGCTTCTTTGTTGCCCGGTTCCCGGTCAAGCGTGAAGCCCAGATTATTGATGATATAATCATGCCCAGGGTAGATCTGTGTCTGATCCGAGAGCAGTTCAAGCTGGCCGGCAAATGTATCATACATGTCATCAGGGTCGCCGCCGTTATGACAGTTTCCTGCCCCGGCATTAAACAGGGTATCCCCGCAAAATAGGGCAGGTGGTTCTGTATCTGACAACAGACAAATATGGCTCATAGTGTGTCCGGGCGTATCCATCACTTTTAGCTTCACGGTTGTTCCGACGGATATTATGTCTCCGGCTTTTAGGCCTACTTCCACATTGTCTATTTTCTTTACAGCTCCGTGATGGGCATAAATATTTGCCCCGGTTTTTTCCTGCATTTCCGCGTTGCCACCAATATGATCCCAATGTTCGTGGGTATTGAGAATTTTGGTGATGTTCAGGCCATCATTTGCGGCCCGATCCAAGCACTTTTGGACGTCAAGCGGGTCAATGACCATGGCGTCTCGTGTTTCTGGGCAAGCGATCAGATAGTGGAAATTTCTGAGGGGATTATCGGCATATATTTGATGTACGATCATGGCAAGGCCTTATGAATTGACAGCATGACCATATTTACTGGAAGGGCCGTCCCCGCGAATTTTTTCACGGGCTGTCAGGGGAGTATGGTTTTCATCGACGCTGACCGTTACGCAATCCACAACAATATTATTGTCCAGATCTTGTTTTGCCAGATCAAAAGCGCCCGCAAGGTCATTTTCACCATACACAGAAGCTTTGGAGATATCTGTATCCCAACGGCTCCCCGCATTATCCTGAATGAAATAGACATTTAAACCGCTACGTAGGTTGTTGGCAGATATGATATTCAGGAGGCTACTCATTGTATATTTTGATCCTTATGATTGTTTCTCAGTATATGGGGCGGTTTTGCTATAAAGCAAGGCCCATAAATATATTCACACCGCACTCCCACATGATATTTGGACGCCATTTTTTTTTAGATCAGCCGTTCGGAGGGCAGATATAATGTTACGGTTGTCCCTTTGCCTTTTGCACTGATGATGGAAACGGTTCCATCATGTTTTTCAATGAGCTGTTTAACATAGCTAAGGCCAAATCCAATCCCCATGGAAGGGTTGGAATAGATATCTGACAGGTGGGTATCATGACAGAAAGTTTTTGCCAATTGTTGTGAGGACATTCCCACGCCGTTATCACTACAGACGATCAGGCAACCGCCATCGTTGTCTTGACTTGCGTTTAAGGTTATGTCTCCGCCGGGGGGGGTAAATTTCAAAGCATTGGTCAGCAGGCAGTGAATAGCTTGTTGCAGACGGGATTTGTCCCCAAATAATGTAGGACAGTTCAAATCAACTGTAGAGGTCAGCTTAATCTGGTTCTTTTGAACTTCACTGGAGAGTTTTCTCAAGCATTCGGAAATCATGTCCGAGACAATAATTTTTTCTTCTTGCAGCGCGAACTCTACCGTTTCTAATTCCTTCAGGTCCAGAAGGTTATCAATTAATTGCAGTAGGTCTTTGCCAGCACCGTGAATATCCTGAGCATAACTCTTATAGGATTCTTGCCCTATGGGACCCAGCATTTCCGACATGATGACTTCGGAATATCCAAGAATGCCATTAAGAGGGGTTTTGAAATTATGATGCATGGCGGCAAGTAGGTTTCTTTTGATCTCTCTGGCGGCGTTATCCCGGTGATTATCTCCACCGTCATTCTCGCGCAATATGCAAATAAATTTAGAGTCCTGATCATCGCTGCTGAAAGGGCGGATTGTCATATCCACATTAATGATCTTACCGCTTTTGGTTACCCATGGGCAAAAAAGAACGGCTGCTTGCCGACTTTCTAGAGCCTTTTCTATGACATGCCGATTGGGTCTGGATTGCTTGGTGGCGATAAAATCATAGAGACTTTTGCCGGAGATCTCATCAAGTTGATATTCTGTAACCAATTCAAAGTGATGATTAACATCCAGAATGACCGGGGAATTATTATTCTTTTCGCGGGAGATGATTGCGATGGCGTTACTGACCTCATGGAATACTGAATCAAACAAACCAAATTCTTTGTCATGTGGCGGCGCGACCAGAATATCCGGGTCGGATATTTTATGTCGTTGAGTAATCTGTTTGTTCAATAACGAAGCATTCATAGCTTGAATATCTTACATCCCAATAGTGCGAATATCATTCCGGATATCTAAACTTATGCGGTAACAAGTGAATCATCTCTTAAATGATTCGCCGAATCAACTAAAAAATTAACCTTTTGTTAACTATAGCAGGATGTAGGGGAGGTGGAGGTACAGCACAAACATTTTTCCTGGGAGATTAATCCAGAAAAAATGTTTATTTTCAAGTCTTTATGGGCATGGCGTGCTGCTAGAAAAAGTAATCGAGCCATAACGGGGTTTTTGTACGGCAACTTGATAAATATCATGTCCGGTAAAGATATTGTTATTTTGAGAGGTTCCAAAATGTACAAAAATCGGTTCATAATGATAGATAACTTCCGAAATGACGACGGTTTCAGATTCCGCAATCGAGAAATTACCGGGAAGCGAGTCGAGGTTTGCCTCATCTCCTTCAATGCCTATCTTGCTGGCGATAGAGGCATTGCTGGTGCCTTTACATTGCAGTCCGATGACATTGCCGCCTGATGTACCAGTGACATAGGTGATGAATATTTGCCCGTTTTCGTCAAGTTCCAGTGGCTGCATTATATTTTCAACGGCATTAAAAATATTCTGTATGGCACCACTACTCAGTGTTTTATTTTGGGAAACCAGATTACTTACGGATGTTACCGTCATATTTGATTTCCTATGGGCCATTAGCAGTCTAAATGTTTCGAAACCGCCCAGTAATAACAGCAACATAATTGGAAAAGTCAGCGCAAATTCAATGATGATAGTGCCTTTATGCGACTTTTTAAGGTTCCGGATAAAACGAGGTATGATGATTTTTCTAATATTGATTAGCATGATGGGCTCCCCTATGTTTTTTCTTCGACAACACAGCCGGGGGCTGGGGTGCCGTAGGGTTCATTCTGAATGACGGTACTCGCTGTCAGGCGTATTTTTCCATCTTCATCACTAATCATTTTTGAGAAAAATCCTGTCATGAAATTGGCGTCATAGGTGGCTTCATAGAGAACCACTTCACCGGGACCGCCAATACCATCGGTACCAACTTCGCTATCCCATTGATCATTGCAGTTCATGTCTGCATAGCTGTCAATGCCAGGGGTATAGCTGCCATCCGCATCTGTATCCGTAAAAGGTTCCGGCAGTCCGACATCACCAAAATCTTCATAAACTTTTTGGTGAACGACAAGGTTGCTGAGATCAATCATGCCAAAAGTTTTTTCCACGAGCAGGTCATTGATATACTCTTCACGTGTTTTCCCATCGGCTACATAACCCGTCATACCTGAGCGGGAGGCTTCTGAGATAGCGCCTTCCAGTAGTATCGTACTGATCATGGTCATGCCAATTTCTAAAGTGCCAACTGTTATTAACGTGATGATGGGCATAACAAAGGCGAATTCGATAAAGGCAACCCCTGCCTGGTTTATATGTAACCTTTTTAGGAAACTTTTGACCTGTCCTTTTTTAAATTTATATTTCATATCTAGAGCTCCTGAATAATAAAATTATTTCTGAAGTAACTCTCCTTGTAGGTTTGTTTTTTTTGCGATCTGTTTATATGTTGTTATATTGTTTAAGACATATTGGCCGAAATTTGACAGGCGGCTGGTCCCATTAAAACAACGAATAATGTGGGTAGGATGAACAAAATAAGTGGAATTGTCATGGTCGCGGGCAGTTTAGCGGCCTTTTCCTCTGCTTTCATCATGCGTTCATTCCTGAATTCTGCGGATAATACGCGAAGAGACTGCGCTAGAGGTGTCCCGTATTTCTCCGATTGAATCAGAGTTGCCGTTACCGATTGTATCGAAGGTAGCGTTACCCGTTGGGCGAGGTTGACGAGGGCCTGTCTCCGTTCTGGTAGAAAGCCAAGTTCAATAGCAGTATAGTTCAATTCATCAGCCAGTTCCGGTCCGGTCTGGGCCATTTCTTTCACAACCCTGTTTAATGCGGAGTCCAGTGTTAGTCCGGCTTCCGCACAGATTACCAACAGATCCAGCATGTCCGGCAGGGACCTTTGCATAAGTAAATTTCGTTTGGTTGTTATATTCTTCAGAACTATTTCCGGCAGGAAAGAAGCCAAAAGAACGGAGCCCCCACAAGCCAGTGTTTTCATCATTGGTTTTAGGTCAAATACTCCCATGCCGTAAATAAGAACCACAGCGATGATCCCGACTAGAATAGGCAAGATGAGTTTAAAGAACATGAAATAGACCAGGGCATCTTTTGAACGATATCCACCCTGTAGTAATTTCAGGCGGAACTTGGCAGCTTGTTCGTTTTTCAACAAGCTGAAGCTATTTACGATATTTTGTATTGTACCAAGGTAAGAGGCCTTGCCCAGCGTCGGTCTGCGCTTCGTAGGGGCCGTATATCCCCGTTTCAGGTCTTGTCTGCGTTCCTGTAAATGTTTGACGCGACCATGCATGGGATCTTTGATTATTCCACTGCTCCATATGGCCAGGACCACCAAAAAGGCAGACGTAGCGGCAAGAATAGCGATGATATCTTCTATTTTTACGCCATCAGGCAGGTAAGCTTCCAT
>JAESRB010000030.1 GCA_016764855.1 Emcibacter sp. | reverse complement strand
CTTACAAAATTTCTTGAAGTCACAGAACATCTCGCTTGCCTTCACCTCCTACCAGACCGGGTTTTTGTACCTCTTCGGTCCAGGGATTAGATCCCGCAGTTTTTCTGCCCCAGATTTTTTGGTTGTTCGTACTATTCGGACTGGTTTACCTGTTCGTCGCTTATAGCGCGGCTCCAAAAATTACTCAGGTTCTGGAGAGACGTCAGGACCGGATAGCATCTGATCTGCAAGCAGCTTCGAACTTGCAAGCACAAGCGGAAGAGGCCAGAGCAGCTTATGAAAAAGCTCTGGAAGAAGCGCGTGCGAAAGCGACCTCAACTGTTGCTGCCAAACGGGAAGCCATCAAGGCAAACGTAGAGGCACAGTATAGCGAGTTGAGCGAAAGCTTGAGCAAGGATGCCGCAGCGGCAGAAGCCAAAATTTCTGCTGCCAAGGATAAGGCTCTTGAAGAAGTTCGCATAATGACGGCGGACGTTTGCAAGGAAATCATCCAGTCTATTTCTGGTCTTGATCTTGATAAAAAGATCATCTCCGCCAGTGTGGATGACAAGTTTGATGCGGTGAAGGGAAATGCCAATGGCTGATCATCATCTGACAGAAGAGCATGTTACTGCTACGGTAGTCGAACATGCTGATGATCATCATGGCTATGATCATTTGTATCAGGACCCGGCTTTTTGGGTTGCAATGGCGATTATCACCTTCTTCCTGTTGATTATCTGGAAAAAAATTCCAGCTATGATCGGTAAGATGCTCGATAGTAAAGTCAGCGAGATTGCGGCACAACTTGATAATGCTCAGACTTTGCGGGAAGAGGCTTCGGCGCTTCTGGCAAAATACCAGCGTGATCAACGTGATGCTGAGAAAACCGCTGGGGAAATGATTGCCCATGCAGAAGCAGAAGTAAAACTTCTAGCCGAAGAATCCAAAGTTCAGGTTAAGGAAATGATCCAACGCCGGAGCAAACTGGCCGAGCAAAAGATCGCTCAGGCAGAGGTAAATGCTGTGAAGGAAATTCAACAGCTTGCGGTTCGGGTTGCCTCAGCTACGGCTCAGGAATTGATTTCAGCTAATATGAAAAAGGCCAATCAGGATGCGTTGATTAAATCAAGCATTGAGAAGTTGGACAGTCAACTGCATTAAACTTCAGTTTGCTATAGAATTATACGAGCCCGGATCTGAATATATCAGATCCGGGCTTTTTTTATGTCAGTTCTCCTGTTTTAAGTATTCCCGGATATCATCAAGTTCATGACGTCGGATCAGCCGACCATTCCACTTAATAGACAATAGGGAGAGAGGGGCATTTTCAGCCTCTTGAAAAACGCAGTAAATACTGTGAGGCAGGGGCACTTTAAAATCATTCCATGCGTCGAAATTTAAATACACCTCGATCTGCCCACCTTTATTTATCTTTTCTGATATGGAAATCATGTCATAACTTCCTTTATGTTTTAGGCGATTGACAGCAATTTCTTTGCAGGCTTGCTGTTGGGGTGTTTTAAGGGGTATGAAATCACAAGCAGACAGGCCGATGACTAGCAGAGGGATAAGATAGTATTTCATTATTAGCGTTTCTCTACAGGGGGGAGTGACAGTGAATATTTAATAGCAACCAGCCGTATAGTTAGGGTCAAGCCGCAGGAAAGAAGAATACTGAGCCGGTGGTCAATATCCAACATACTTAAAATGACAAGGCAACTTCCTCCAATAATAGCAGGCAGGGCATAAAGCTCCTTTTTAAGAACAAGCGGAATTTCATTGCATAGAATATCCCGTATCATGCCGCCAGCCGCAGCAGTCATAAGGCCCATGGTGACTGCAACAACTGGTATTGCGCCAAGAGATAATGCCTTTTCTGTACCGGTAACGGCAAATAGGGCCAGGCCACAAGCGTCTGCCCAAATGAGAACTGTCATGCGGCTTTCCAGATAGCGTCCCCAAAAAGGCGTGATTATGGCAACGGAGATAGCAATATAGAGTGACGTCGGATTCTGTATCCAGAATACGGGTGTATCCAGAATAATGTCCCGGATGGTGCCGCCGCCAATGGCGGTAACAATGGCAATGACCACAAGACCAAAGGGGTCCAGTTCACGGCGCATGGCAGCCAATGCACCGCTGACCGCAAAGACGGCAATGCCCATCAATCCCAGACCGTAGATAAAATCTTCCATATTTTTGCCATTAATCTTCAATAATTTGTAAACAAGCCTATATAATGATTATAGAAAAAGAAACAACCGACTGGAATATTTTATGAAACTGTCCCGAATCCTGCTTTTACTATCGATTTTTACGGTGTTTTGTTCAGGCGAGCTTATTGCAGCGGACAAAAAAGTTCCGGTTTCAAAGTTGGAAGTACAACTGTCTTATGCCCCGGTGGTAAAGCGGGCTGCCCCAGCTGTTGTTAATATTTATACCAAACGGGTGGTTAAAACACGGGCGTTGTCGCCATTCACAAACGATCCGTTTTTTCAACGTTTCTTTGGGGACCGTTTTAGCGGGGGACCACGGGAACGTATTGAGCGTTCCCTGGGGTCCGGGGTAATTGTCCAGTCGGATGGGGTGATTGTTACTAATTTCCATGTGATTGAGGGAGCCGACAAGATTACGGTTGCGCTTTCTGATAAACGGGAATTCGAGGCCGAAGTTATCCTAAGTGATGAAAAAACAGATCTTGCTGTATTGCGGATCAATACTGATGGGGAAGCTTTGCCAATTCTTAAATTTTCAGATTCTGATACTATAGAGGTCGGTGACCTGGTGCTTGCCATCGGGAATCCCTTTGGGGTTGGGCAAACGGTGACCAGTGGCATCGTATCAGCCTTGGCCCGTACTCAGGTTAGTGATCAAGAGTATCAGTTTTTCATTCAAACAGATGCAGCGGTTAATCCGGGAAACAGCGGCGGGGCCCTCATCGGTATGAATGGTGAGTTGATAGGCATTAATACGGCTATTTTCTCTCGTTCTGGTGGCTCTAACGGTATTGGTTTCGCCATTCCAGCCAATATGGTCCGGCATGTTGTTTCATCCGCACTGATGGGGGGCAAGCTGGTCCGGCCGTGGTTTGGCGGTGGTGGACAGGCGGTGACGCCGGATATTGCGGAAAGCCTTGGTTTCGATCGTCCGGGCGGTATTTTAGTGGATGATGTCTATCCCGGTGGTCCGGCGGACAAGGCTGGATTGGAACAAGGGGATGTTATTCTGAAATTGGACGGTAAGGAAGTTTCGACCCCGCAAGCGCTGCGTTATTATACTGGGCTGGAAAAAGTGGGCGGTACGATCCCGCTGGAAATTTTGCGTGGTGAAAAGCGAATGATCTTGACCGTTCCGTTGGAGGCTGCACCGGAAGACCCGCTTCGGAATATTACGACCTTAACTGGGGAACATTTGCTCTATGGTGTAAAACTTGCCAACCTGTCCCCGGCTTATGCACAGGAAATTGGTATAAGTGTTTATGAGAGGGGGGTGATTGTTCTCGGCGTGTCGCGAATGGTTCAACGTCGGGCCGGAGTGCGTCGGGGGGATGTTTTTAAAATTGTTAATGGCCATAAAGTGAAGAGTATAAAAGATATTGAAAAAGCGCTGTATGAAGACCCCAAAAATATTGATTTCACAGTTAACCGCGCTGGATGACAAGTTGAATGTACAATCCGGGCCGAAGGAAGGTCATATTGCAAATGAGTGATCTATTCTCAACAGCGGGTTTGGAGCAGGATGCCCCACGTCCATTGGCCGACAAACTTCGTCCGAAAATATTGGATGAAGTGGTCGGACAGGACCATTTGATTGCTGCCGATGGCCCCTTGGGGCGTATGCTTGCGGCAGGGCGACTTACTTCTCTCGTTTTCTGGGGGCCACCGGGGACCGGAAAAACCACAATGGCCCGGTTATTGGCTGACAAAACTGATTTGTATTTTGAACAGATTTCAGCGGTATTTTCTGGCGTTGCAGACCTTAGGAAATGCTTTGACGCGGCGGCTGAACGTCGGAAGACCGGCAAGGGAACGCTGTTGTTCGTGGATGAGATACATCGTTTTAATCGTTCTCAACAGGATGGTTTTTTGCCCTATGTGGAGGATGGTACGATAATTCTTGTGGGAGCGACCACGGAAAACCCTTCTTTTGAGCTGAATGCAGCGCTTTTATCTCGGCTGCAGGTTCTCACATTAAATCGTTTGGATGATGGGGCGTTGGAAGAATTACTCTGCCGAGCGGAAAAGCAGGAAGATAAAAAACTGCCCGTAACCGATGAAGCGCGTGCCATGTTGTATGGTATGGCAGATGGTGACGGACGGTATTTGTTAAATTTGACGGATATATTATTGGGGCTGACGTTTGAGGAAACCCTAGATTCAGCCGGTCTGATGAAGGTGTTACAGAAACGGGCGCCGGTTTATGATAAAGATGGGGAAGGGCATTATAACCTTATCTCTGCAATGCATAAATCTTTGCGTGGGTCCGATACGGATGCGGCGTTATATTGGATGGCGCGGATGCTGGCCGGTGGGGAAAGTCCGCTTTACCTCCTCCGTCGTCTTGTACGGTTTGCTTCCGAAGATATTGGCCTTGCGGACCCGAACGCATTGGTACAGACTTTAGCAGCAAAGGAGGCGTATGAATTCTTGGGTTCGCCAGAGGGCGACTTATGTGTGGCACAGGCTGTGACTTATCTGGGGACGGCGCCGAAATCCAATGCAGCTTATATGGCTTATAAAACGGCAAATAAACGGGCCAAAGAAACCGGATCGTTGAGCCCGCCCATGCATATCCTGAATGCGCCGACAAAAATGATGAAGGAAATGGGCTACGGTAAAAATTACAATTATGATCATGACACGGAGCATGGTTTCTCCGGCCAAAATTATTTCCCCGATGGACTACCGCGAGAGGAATTTTATAAGCCGAAAGAACGCGGTTTCGAGCGGGAGGTCAAAAAACGTCTGGATTATTGGGCAAAGTTGCGCTCAGAATTGAATTGAGTATTTTAGGCTAAATCATATCGTACAACTAGCCAGTGTGCCAAAGCATAACCCTTTATCCAGTTGAAGGCCGAATTTGAGGTCTGGTACGTCATCACCTGTGAATATATTACCACTTTGGTTAAGGGTAAAAGTTCCTGTATCAGATGAATAGCCAAGGAAACTTTTTCCGCCGCCATTATTGGTGAAGATATTCTCCGATAAGGTTAAGCCAAAGGCCGAGGTGCCTTCATTTTCCGCCTCTATAGCTTCCAGAGTATTATTCTGGAATGTCAGGCCCTTCAGAGACGCAGTGATGTGGCTGTTGGAAAAATTATCCAGTTCCAATCCTTCGTCGCCATTGTCGGTGAATATATCAGATGTCATCGTGAGGCGAAGGGTGGCATTCGTTTGGTTATAAAGTGTTAGCCCTGTACCATGAGCATTGATAAAGCTGTTGTTGGTTGTTGAAATATCGCTTCCGCTACTATTTCTATTTCTATTTATAATCAATAATCCGTCGTTGCTACTATCCTGAAAGATATTATTGTTCAGTGTTAGTATCGTGTTTTGGGCGTTATAAATGCCGATCTTGCTGCGGTTTCCTGAAATGCTGTTATCGGTCATATGAATTTCATTACCGTTGCCATTACTTGTCAGTATGGTTAAGGCTGTTTCCGATAAGACATTCTGTTTCAAGTTAAAGCTGGTACGACTGTTCGTGGAATAGAGTGATAATGTTGTATTGTTAAATTGGTTATGATCCAGTTCGACGTCCCAGTTTGCAGAGTTTACGTTGGTATTAGACAGGGATATATGCACTTCATTACCAAATATATTCTGTCTGATATCAATGATACCACTGCTATTACCCGTTGCTGATAATACGATACTGTTTAAATTATTGTGGAATATGCCGGACCAGATATCTATACGGTTCGCATTATGGTCTGCGGTTAGGTTCAGACGAACAGCTGTTCCCGTTGTATCGTGAACATTTAAATTTTCCATATGAATATTTGTCACCGATAAGGAAGCCGAGCCATTAACGATCTCTATCCCGGCGACATTGCGGTCTGAAATTTGAGGGGAGGCTACACTTTGGTCCGGGTGGTTCCAGTAATAGTCGGGTCTTTGAGTTGAGAAATTTGCAAAATCAAAAGCGGCACCACCACCACCATTGCCGGAACCATTGGAATAGTCGGCCACGGGTAATAATAGTCCGGAAATATCGATATTCTTTATGGTGATATTGCTTTTGTCCTTGATGCGGATACCAAAGGAAGACAGGTCTTCGCCTCGTAAAGACAGCCCTTCGATGGTCACGCCATTATGGGCCTCAATAACCGCGTTATTTTGATTTGAATAGGCGATGTTTGTTATGGGGTCATAAAGAATTGGCGCATCAGGGTTAACGTTAGTATTGCTCAAAATCGGACAGTCAGATGCCGCAATATAGACTTTTCCTCCCAAAATAAAATCAAATCAACACCATTGCCAATCAATTGCTGGCCTTCTTTCAGGACGATGCCTTTATTCTGTCCCATGCTGGTGCCATTGCCGTAATAGATATAAATAACATCATTTTCTGTGGCGGCATTTTCAGCATCTTTTAGGCTTGAAAAGGGGTGTTCAAAGGAGCCATCCCCCGCGTGATTGTTGTTATTTTGGACGTACCATATATTTGTGGCATTGGGCAGCAGCGGGATAGGGGGTGCACCGGAAAAACCTGTCATCACGTCCACATCCCGTTGCACTCTCCCGGTCATGCGTTTCTCAAGATAGGAGTGTTTCCGGTAATTGGCCTGCCCACCGAAATTCAGTTGGAGGCGTAATTCAGCTGAGGCCGTTGTGCCTCTTATATTATCATCCTGAATCATCGCATTCAGGCTTAGACTGAGGGCTATTTTCTCGCTGGTTCGCCATTCAAACCGACTCCTTGGGCCTTCGACAGTTGTTACCTGTCCGCCAGAGATTTGCTGTCCTGATCGCCCCAGATGCCACGGCCATTGAGAAAAATAGGGTGTTTTTACCTTGAAAGAGGGGTATTAGAATATCGAGTTCGCCGTAATGTCGCTCTGTTCCAACTGTTCCTGCAATTTCCAGACGGGGCTTATACATTGGAGCCTGCGCATAGACGCTTGTGCTGATTAAGAGCGACAGTGTCGAACTTCTGAGTAATTTTACAGTAAGTCTGGACATAGAATTTTTCCCCCAAATCTATATGATATTGGAAGTTGTATAGTATGAATAGACTCAAGTTTAAAGGGTTGTGCCTGTCCTTTTTGGGGGTGGCACACGTAAATTATTTTTGTTATTCTGTGTTATTTAAGCAGATAATCCCGGGTGAGGGGAACAGAATCTTGTTTTTTGGCCAATTGGAATTGGAAAACCACATGACCAAGATTTCGGAAGGCGCATTCCGCGCTAGAGAGATAAAAATCCCACATACGGAAGAAACGTTCGTCGTAGAGTTTTATGATGGCATCCCGATTTTTATGAGTCCGTTTGCGCCATTCACGTAAAGTTTCCGCATAATGGACCCGCCAGACTTCCATATCAGTGATGTAAAGGCCAGACTTTTCAATGATTGGGGCAATTTCCGATAGGCTGGGGGAATAACCGCCTGGAAAGATATATTTTATCGTCCAAGGGTCAGTTGATCCGGGGCCATCGGCCCGGCCGATGGTATGTATTAAGGCGACGCCATCGTCTTTCAGACTGTCATAAACCTTATCAAAATAGGTTTGATATTGCGCCCGTCCCACATGTTCAAACATACCGATGGAAACGACACGGTCAAATTTCTGTGTCACATCACGGTAATCTTGAAACTTGAAATGAACCTTGTCTGTAACGCCGTCTTTCTGGGCCCGGTTGCAGGCAATTTCATATTGTTCTTTACTAAGGGTGACGCCGGTAACATCCGCGCCGGATATTTTATTCAGGTGCAGAGCAAGGCCGCCCCAACCACAGCCAATATCCAGAACATTGTGATGTTTTTCCAGCAGGAGTTTAGCTGCAATGATGTTTCTTTTATTTTCCTGTGCTTGCTCCAGCGTGTCGTCTTCTGAACGATAATAGGCGCAGCTATATTGGCGGTCCGGGTCCAAAAATAGGTCGTAAAGTTCGCCTGAAAGATCGTAATGGTGAGCAACGTTCTTTTGTGAACGGCTTGCAGGATTGATCTGTGCGATCCAGCTTTTGAACCGGCTATAGGGGTCGCCACCTGTTAAATGCATGGCGTTATCGGGACGCCATTCCATATTTTTGGTTATTATATAAAGAAAATCATACAGGCTGGCCCCATCCTCAATGGTCAGGGAGCCATCCATATAGGCTTCTCCCGCCTTCAGGTCAGGTTTCAGGAATAGCTTGATCGGCAACAGGCTATCATGGAAACGAATGGTGACTTCGGGGGTGCTTGTTCCCACAAAACTATGTTTTTTACCGGCAGCGTCAATAATATGAAGCGTGCCTTCGCGAATGAGTTTTTTTAGAAAAAAAGACAATAGAAACATGAGTAATATTCCATTAAGATTTGCGCGATCATGGCATTTTGTCGTATGCTGTGCAACCTGATAATGTAGAGATTTTAACTCCGGGAGAAAACGGGAATGAAAATGATCCTTGCGGTCGCCACAGGCGGGGCTTTGGGGGCTACTGGCCGATTTCTAGTGGGGAAATTTATGTTGCGTATGATGGGGCCGGGTTTCCCCTGGGGTACGTTGACGGTGAATATTGTCGGCTCTTTTGCTATCGGTATGATTGCAGCTCTTTTAGCAACCCGATATAACCTGACGCACAATTGGCAGGGATTTTTGATCATTGGGGTTCTGGGCAGTTTCACTACTTTTTCGGCTTTTTCATTGGAAGTGGGATTGATGATGGAACGACATGAAATTACCCATGCGGCGCTTTATGCCGGGGCATCGCTGATATTTGGGGTCGGTGCCTTGTTTATGGGGCTTTACGCGGGCCGCTATTTGGCGTAAGAGGGGCCCTTACGTTGAAGGAGAATATATGTCCGGTGTTAGCCACCATAAGGTCCAGTCGTTTGAACATGACTGGCGTATCGATAAATGGTTCAAAAAGAATTTCCCGGATTTAAGTTTTGGGCGTCTGTCTAAACTGATGCGTACAGGACAGGTACGGGCGAATGGCAAGCGAATCAAAGCAGGTTTCCGGGTGGAAGAAGGCATGGAGATACGTGTCCCGCCTATTGGGCCTAATCCGAACGCCGGTAAAGAATACCGTCCGAAATCCAAAAGCAAAGATCATAGCACAGAAGATATACGTTTGATCCAGGATATGGTGATTTATCAGGATAACAGCGTGATTGTCCTTAATAAACAGCCCGGTATTGCCGTACAGGGCGGCAGCAAAATTACCCGCCATGTGGATGGCCTTTTGGACTGTCTTCAGGGGGATAACCCGGAACGGCCCAAACTTGTTCATCGTCTGGATAAAGATACCAGCGGTGTATTGGTGATTGCCCGTAATAGCGCGGCTGCTAAAAGCCTGACGGAATCTTTCCGTAACCGTAAAACAAAAAAAATATACTGGGCCTTGGTCATTGGTAAGCCGAGCCGCAATGAGGGTACAGTAAATGCCCCCCTTGATAAGGAACCGGGAACGCGCGGAGAGCGTATGATGGTTGCCGACAAGGGAAAGAAAGCGGTGACGGATTTTTGTTTGATGGACAGCGCGTTACGCTCCACAAGCTGGATCGCCTTTAAGCCAGTAACTGGACGGACCCATCAAATCAGGGTTCACGCCACCGTATTGGATACGCCCATCGTTGGGGACGGAAAATATGGCGGTAAGCAAGCCTTTCTTGATGGGGCGGTGAGCAAGAAATTGCATCTGCATGCCCGTAGTATTGAGATTGACCACCCGGATGGAGGGACTTTATCCGTAACCGCAGACTTGCCCCGCCATATGAAGGATAGCTGGGACATGTTCGGTTTTGATAAAGACGACAAAAGCGATCCCTTTGAATGGGTGGGGAACGCTTGAATAGCCTAAGCCAACAACAAAAAGATGTGCGCATCGGTATGGTTGCCGGAGCAGTCTTTTGCGGGGTTTGGCTTTGGATGGGCTATAGTTTCCTCGATATCGAACTTCCCTTGTGGGTTACTGCGGGGGATCGATTGCTATATGTGGTAAAATGTGAGGTTTTTGCGGCTCTAATGTTGCTTTTTGGGATAATAGCTGTGGCCGGACAACGTTTTTTGTCTGCCGAGGCCATCAAAGGAGAGACGGCGGGGCTATCCTCTGCAATTACCATTAATTTACGTTATGTCCAGAATACGCTGGAACAGTTGGTGTTGTTGGTTATTGCGCATATGGCCTATGCAGCGACAGTGGATAGTGAGCAAATGAAACTCATTCCCCTGCTGGTCAGCCTGTTCATTGTAGGGCGGATAAGTTTTTGGATCGGCTATCATCAAAATGCTTTATCCCGAGCCTTTGGTTTTGCGGTTACTTTCTATCCTACGTTATTTATAATGATATATACGTCGTGGCGTATATGGACAGGTGTGTGATGAAGCTGATTGTTTTTGATTGTGATGGCACGCTGGTTGATGGGCAGCATCTTATTCTTGATGCCATGCAATCCGCCAGTAAAGTTTGTCAGATTTCCTATCCGGGAGATGATGCCGTTCGTCAGATCGTTGGCCTGTCCCTTATGGAAGCCATTGAAATATGCTACCCCGATGCGACCACGGAAATTTGTCTTGGCCTGAAAGATGCTTTTGTGGCGCGGTTTCAGGAATTGCGTCTGCGGGACGAAGATAATGAGCCGCTATCCGATGGCGTGTTAGAGGTCCTTGAACAGTTGAATAGCGATGGCTATATATTGGGGATTGCCACGGGGAAATCAACGCGGGGCTTAATCAGTACGTTGAATAATCATGGTTTGCGGGATCATTTCCTGACCTTGAATACGGCCGATGATGGGCCGGGGAAGCCTCATCCGTCTATGTTGTTGAATGCCATGAAGGATGTGGGCGCACGGCCTGAAAATACGATTATGGTTGGCGACACTACTTATGACATTCACATGGCATTAGCGGCAAAGGTACGGGCTGTGGGGGTATCATGGGGGTATCACGACCCTGACAAGCTTGTGGCTGCGGGGGCGCACTATATGCTGGACCATATTTCTCATATCCGAAAGATTTTAGATGAAGCGTTTTTATAAAGAAGCCATTGTTACGGCAGCCGATCAAGGTTTTGTGGTGTCGTTGGATGGCCGGGAAGTTAAAACACCGGAAAAACGAGACAATGTCAGTCCGACCAAAGCCTTGGCAGAGGCTATTTGTCAGGAATGGAATGATCAGGATGATAAAGTCGTTCCTGATAGTATGCCTGTGGCAAAACTACAGAATACCGCCATTGACCGGGTAGAAACACGGCGGGATGATCTGATCGCTGAATTGGTGAAATATGCCGGTACGGATATGCTCTGTTACCGGGCAGAGTTTCCAGTGGACTTGGCGCAGATGCAAACCGTGCAGTGGCAACCACTCCTTGATTGGGTTTTGGAAAATCATGGAATGATGCTGAAGGTAACCACAGGCATTTTACATGTGGGACAGGATGCCGGAGAAATTGCTAAGCTTGAAAAATTTCTACGGGCTATGGGCAGTTTTCATCTGGCTGCTTTTTATAACATCACGACTATTTGCGGTTCTGTATCTGTGGCGCTTAATGTTTTGGGGGGTAATCTGACCACCGACCAAGCATGGGCCGCAGCGCAACTGGACGAAAATTACCAGATCGAACAGTGGGGCGTTGATGATGAGGCTAAAATCCGACAGGATAATATGAAGGCCGAACTGGATGCAGCGGCCTTTTTCCTTGAGCTGTTGTAGTTTCTTCGAGCTGTTGTAATTGTGGGACTTTAAGGACTTAGTCTCACCCCTTACGGTCCGGCCGGCCGGATATTTTCCACGGACTGAGAAAGCTATCCCCGTTTTCCTGCCAGCGGCTGGCTTTAATATGATAGGCTCGGTCCAAATTCTCTGCGGTTAAAACATTATCCGGGGGGCCATTCGCCAAAATTTGACCTTGGTTCATCAGCACAAGCTCATCGCAATATCGCCCGGCCAGCGTCAAATCATGTAAAACAATCAGGACGCCGTGGCCTTCTTTGGCAAGGCTGCGCAGAATATCCATGACCTGTAGCTGGTGATAGGGATCAAGAGAGGCAATAGGCTCATCGGCGCAGAGATAATCAGCCTCCGCCACCATTGCCCGAGCCAGCATGACACAGGCCCGCTCGCCGCCAGACAGAGTGGTCGTCAGCCGATCCGCCAAATGTAAGACATCTGTTTTGATCATAGCCTGATGAATAAGCTGGTCGTCCAGAGGGTTGATTTTTTGCCAAGGGTCCATATGGGGTATGCGGCCAAGGGAAACAATATGGCGGACATCCAGCGGCCAATGTACTGGGGCGCCCTGTGCAGCATAGGAAATTTTTTTGGCGCGTTCTTTTAGCGTCCAATTAGATAGTTCTTCACCATCCAGTAATATCTGGCCAGACTGGGGTTCTGTTAATCCTAATATCGTACGTAGAAGCGTGCTTTTTCCTGCACCGTTGGGACCGATCAGGCCAATCAGCTTTCCCTTGGGGATGGACAGGGAGACATCACGCAATATTTGATGTTTATTGATGGTGACATGAATATTTCGGGCATCGAGTGTCATCTCATGGTCCCCCGCGTTTTATAGATGATATAGAGGAACAAGGGCGAACCGACGAAGGCGGTAACCACCCCTAGCCGTAATTGACCATGTCCAAATGGGGCGCGGGTTGCCAAATCGGCAAGGGTCAGAAGGATAGCCCCCATAAGCGCACTGGGCAGCAGTAAACGGCCGGGCGCATGACCAATCAGGCTGCGTACCATATGAGGCACCACAAGGCCGACAAAGCCGATAGCGCCACAAACGGATACGGTAGCCCCCACTGAGATTGCGCTGCCGATGATGACTCTCATACGCAGGACTTTTAAATTAATACCAAGGGTTTGTGCCGTGTCTTCGCCCAGACTGCTGGCGTTAAGACCTTGGCCCACGCCGCGCAGGATCAACCAACCGCCGATAATGAAAGGACCGGCAAGGGTGATGTCCGTCATGGTCCGGTTATCCAGAGAGCCGAGCAACCACATGATCATATCCTGTAGCGACATGGGGTTTTTGGCAAAATTCATGGTCAGTGAAATTGCGGCGGTGGCAAGAGAGCTGATACCTATTCCGGCGAGAATCAATGTCAGCACACTGCTGTCGCGGCTGGAAATAAAGGATAAAATAAATGTCGCGAGCAAGGCGCCGCCCATGGACATGATTTGGATTGAGAGGGGAAAGCTTGATGACAGGCCCAAATAGATGGCAATGACGGCCCCAAGTCCGGCCGTAGCGGAGACGCCAATGACGCCGGGGTCGGCCAAGGGGTTTCTGAGTAATCCCTGTAAAGCGGCCCCGGATAGACCCAACGACGCACCAGCCATGATGCCAAGCAGTACACGGGGGAGGCGGAGTTCAAGAATAATAATCTCTGTGGAGGTTGAGGCATTACCTATCAGGGCAGACAGAATATCTCGAGCCGGAATATCCGCCGCACCGATAAAAAGAGACAGAAAGGCGAGGGCACATAAAGATATACTCAACAGCAGGATAAGGTTGGGGGGGCTGATTTTCATTTTAATATTGTCTCCACCGCGTCATGGATATATTCCGCTGCATCCACGGAAAAAATACCATTACAGGACAAATAACGGCCCGGTACGGTAATGGTTGGGATCGTGGCGAGCATTTCTTTTATGCGGTTATGGTGGGTGAGGCTCCAGTTTGACACATGGATATTATCTTGATTAAAGAAGCTGCCGATGATCAGGTCTGGTGGATTCTGGATCAGAGCTTCCAGCGGCAATGTTTGCCAGCCGATTAATCCTAATTCTTCGGATATGGGTATAAGTCCAGATAACTTAATGATATTATTTATGAAAGTATTCTTTCCCGCCGTTACGCCGCCGGGCGTAATATAGGCTGTGCGGAGCTTGGGTTTTATATTTTCGGACCGGGCAATTTTTTCCGTTAGACGGATCAGGCGCTGTTGATGGTCATGAATTCTTTCTTCTGCCCGATCAGATTGTTTTAATGCTACTCCGATGGCGCGCATATTTTGATAAAGAATTTCTGGCCCGGTGCCATAGATTGCGGTGGTGACCGGAATTTTAGCCCGTTGCAACAGGGGCAGCATGCGTGAGCCGCCCCAACTGCGGATCACGACATCGGGCATCATATGAAGCACTTCTTCGGATGTGGCGCCGAATTGGGGCAGGCCTTGTGCTTTATCGCTGTAAAAAGAATGAGAACGGGTGGCATCGTGGGTCACTGCCATGATCTGGTCCCGGTCCGCTAGAGACAGGATGAATTGATCCGCGCAATAGTCGAGGGATACCGCTTGGGGTTTGTCCTGAGCATAAGAAATATCAGAAGATATACCAGAGAAAATACCGGAGAGACCAAACAAGAGAAAGCCGGACAACAGTAAGGAGGGCGCTAGAAAAAAGGCCATCGCAGATAGCAGCAAGGTCTTTAGCAATGTGGCGGCGGTATATATCACTTAACGTCCTCATCGTTTTTTCAAAAATATTGTGTGAGGAGGTTTTATAGAAAAACGAATCGACATCCCGCACACGGCAACAAATGTCACCTATGCGGAAATTCCGCTCTGTCCCATTAACCCGATAGGCAGAAAGGGCGACCTGATGGCAGGTTT
>JAESRB010000029.1 GCA_016764855.1 Emcibacter sp. | reverse complement strand
TCACCTTCTTTAATATCTTTTATTGGAATTTGACCATTAATTGTAGTTATTAAAGTTTCACCAATAAAACAAGCGTGATTATATATATCAATTATGAGGTTGGGGCGACTGTAAAAGCCGGAGATGAAATTTTAAGGATTAATGATCTGAAACTAGAGCGTCAGATTAACAGCGTTAAATTAAAGGTGGAATCCGCTCAAAAAGCTATCTGGCATATGAAGCAAAAACACAAAATCGAAGTCGAGAGGATGGTATTATACCGGATTGTCAATCGCACGGATAAGAATATTTCAGAGGCTAGGCTGTCTTCCCGGCGGGAAGCCCTCAGTGCGGCGGATGCCCATATTATTCGTATCGCAAAATTAAAGAAATCAGGCATTGCCACAACGGCCCAATATGAACTTGCCCGAAAAAGCCAGATGCAGGCCGCCTCAGCGGTGCGAGAGGCCGAGCTTCTGCTGGAAAAAAATGTGGCGATGGATGCGGCTGCAGTACGGCGACATTATAACCATAAGGAATTTACCACTGATTTGGATATGTTGGCTCTTGACCTGGAAATGGCCTACAGCAGGCTGGCGATGGAGGTTAAAAACCTGGAACAGTTGGATCGGATAAAAGAGCAGATGGTTCTACGGGCGCCGTTTGATGGCCGTATTCTTAATTTCTATCAAACGGCCTATAGTCGGGCTTCTCGCAATGATCCTATTCTGCTTTTTGAGAAAGAAAATGACATTTCTATAACGGCTTATCTTAATCAAAAAGAAATATTGGAAGTGGGACTGCATGATAGAGCCAAGGTGTTCATTCCGGCCTTGAACAAACATTTGCCGGCTATTGTGACCAAGATTGACCGCAGTTCTCTGTTTCTTAATAAAAGCAACAGCCATTATACGTGGCATGATAATAAAGACCGGACTGCGGCCGTAATATTGTCCTTGCAGATAACGGGCGATAACGCCGCACAAATTCATGCAGGCCTTCCGGTGGTGGTCATTTTTGACCGGCGGGAAACCAATGATATCTGGGCCAGAATTAAGGGAATGGTGGGCTCGCCTGATCAGCCCGCTGACGTGTCTATCAAACGGGGGGCGCGAGATGAAGAAATCTGATTTGCGGCCTTATTTGGATGACCCTGTGGATTGGCCTACAGGATTTAAGAAATGGTCATTTTTTCCACTTTATAATATTTGCTTGTATTTGGCAGCTTGTCTTTTGGCGATGATGCTTCTGCCCAATCGGTTATGGGATCCAGAGGTCCGGGAAATTACCTTTGTCATTGGTGTTCTGGGTGTTTGGCGGTACGGCTGGTGGTTTACCCATGCGGTCCGGGCCTTTATTTATGGCCGTTTTGTCTATCCTGATATACGGCTAAAGGGACAGGAGGTTTGGGACAGCGGCTGGCGTCCCCGGCATATGCATTTTATGATGACGACCTATAATGAACATCGGGATATTACCGAAAAGGTCGTGCGGTCTATCTTATTGGAAATGCGGGATGCAGGGGTTCCGGGAACCATATGGCTAGGGTCTGTGGTGCGTTTTGATGAGGATATTGTTTCTGATTTCTTGAGACGAGAGGCTCGAGACCTTGATGTGACGCTCCGAATTATACGACAGAATGTATCGGGAAAAAGAGCCGCTATTGGTTTGGTGCTGCGGGCCATGAGCCGGGACGGGGTTGAGAATGATGATCTTGTGGTCTTTATAGACGGTGATTTTATTCTGTCCAGAGGGGCCATTGGCCGTTGTATGCCTTTGTTTAAGATGTATCCAAAATTACAGGCCTGTACCACGGATGAAGAGGTTATCTGTATTGGTCCCCGGTGGATCGAAACATGGCTTAAAATGAGGTTCTCCCAAAGAAGGCTGGCCATGCAATCTCATGCGTTGTCCAATCGGGTACTGACCTTGACCGGGCGAATGTCCGTTTTCAGGGCTTCTCATTTACTAAAATTAGAACTCATTCGCCTTTTGGAAGCGGACCATCTGAACCATTGGCTCTGGGGGGATTTTCGTTTTCTGTCAGGGGATGACAAAAGCACTTGGTATTACATGCTCAAACATAATGTGCAGATGCTCTATATCCCCGATGCGCTGGGCTATACGGTAGAGGTGATCGAGGGATCTGGTATGGACCGGATGGTGCAGAATTTTCGCCGCTGGTCAGGTAATATGTTGCGTAACGGGTCCCGTGCTATTTCTTTGGGGCCGCGCAGGATGCCTTTTTTCATATGGTGGTGTTTGATTGATCAACGGTTGTCCATGTGGACAATGCTTGTTAGTCCGGTTCTGGCCGTTTGTGGAACGCTTATTGTCGGGCCAAGTTATTTCCTGTCGTACCTGATTTTTATCGCCCTTAGCCGGATGTTGCTGTCTTTATTTCTCTTTGGATATTCTCGAAAAATTGAAATGACTTATCCGTGGGTGCTTTACCTTAATCAACTGATAAATGCGGCGGTAAAAGTATATTGTGTTTTCCGACTTTCAAAACAGAAATGGGCTAATCGGGGCAATCAAACCGCAGATGTTGACGGTGGTAGGCTGGTGGAAACGTTGCGCAATGCGATGGCCAACTGGTGTACGGCGGTTGCCGTGACGATGTTGGTTCTGGCGACGTTGCTATATGCCAGCCTTGTTGATTTTCCTTCCCTGACCATGGTGGCTTCTGCCGTTGGATTTGAGTGAATATTTTTTGCAAATTGAATATTAAATTCACAATGACATTCAAAATAGCAAGGCCGAAATTATCCAACATATTGTTATTACATATGTTTTTCTTTGGCCTGTTTCTTGCCTCGTAAATATGGAAAGGGTCAGGAGTTTACAGATGCGTGATAAATCTAAAAAACATACATCAAAATCAGGACTGTCTAAAAGGGCTGTCTTCTATTGTTTGGTCGTATTAGCTACATTTTTGGTGGGCATGGGGCCGATTGTGTTCAATTTTATAATTGATCCCTATGAAATGAATGCCTTTGTGAAGACGGGACTGGTAAAGGAGAAAATCAGTGAAAAGGCTCATTACCCATTGTGGAAGGTTACGCATTTTCCTTATGACACTTCTGAGGTTGTGATTCTAGGCGATAGCCGCGCCCGGGCGATGAAAAATAAATACTGGCATGAACTGGGGCTGTCCAAGACGTATAATTTTGCTTACGGCGGGACCACAATGCTGGAAATTTACGATACGTTTCATTTTGTGAAAAACAGCAAGAACCTGAAAACTCTTGTTGTGGGCATCCAGTTAAGAAGTTTTGATCCGGACCATAAGGGACGGATGAACAGGGTTCCAGAGGCCATTCGTCTCTATGATAATCCCCTGCAATATTATTCAAACTGGTTTGTTTCGGGTATTGGACTTAAATTGCTGGATAAGGCGTATAGTGCCGAATTACAATGGCTGGCTGAGTTGAATTTTGATGTGATACCAAAGGTATATGCCGGTGATGCAGCGGCACTAGGTTCCGAAAAAGTTGTGGAAAGAGTACGTAAAAAAGTTCCGGGAAAATTGATAGACCTTTTGGAACCGGTGGCTTGTAAAAGTTGCCTTTTGCCCCAAGACATTCCCGCACAACAGCATCCGTCGTCAGTCCTTGTAGGAGATTACTATTTCGCTTCTGATTTAGGTATTTGGCGCGGTCTTTGGCCACGGATAATAGTTGACCGTACATTACCCCATAAATATTCAAAGCAAATCGTCAATAATGCTAAATCCGATTGGCGGTCGTTTCATTTTTCCGAGACATTCTGGTCTTATCTGGTGGAGATATCTGATTGGTGCAATGCGCGTGATATTAAGTTAGTTTTTGTCATTCCGCCAACTATCGTTGAAATGCAAAACCGGCTTGTTGAATTTGGTCACGGGACATTAAATCATGAATTCCGAGAAGGTCTGGCCGAATTGGGCGAGGTTGTGGATTTTGATTTTGATAATCCTGTAACCCGTGATCTTGGTCGGTTCAAGGATGCCTATCATTTTAATTCCAAAACATCCAAATTAATCGTTGGCGAAATTACGCAGCTAGTCAGTCAGGATGAAGCCGTGGTTTCATTGGCCCGAAAACGGCGTCAGGACATTATCTGTCCATTATTGGAGCAGGATGTTACGGCGAAATATTATAATGGGAGTATGGAGGTTTTAGAAGGAAAGTCTTGTCGTATTTGGAGGACGTCCCATGAGTAAGCATATGTTCAGGAGTGTCATGGGTATGGGATTTTTTCTTGCCCTTTTGATTGTCGGGATGTTCTTCTTTTTTGACCAAAGAAATACTGTTCTGAAGACAGCGCCTGTCAATCATATGGCAGCGGAAGAAGTAAAACAGGCAAAAGCGTTGCAGAAATTAGGCCAATTGGAAAATGCTTTTGAAGTATTCGAGAAATATGCCCTGAGGGGATATCCAGAGGCCATGTTTCATACAGCAAAATCCTATAGTCGAGGCTGGGGAGTGAAGCCGGACCTTGAAAGAGCGCGGCATTTTCTCCGGTTGGCGGTTCAATATGATTATTCTTACCGGGGGCAAACGGCTTATGAGTTAGGCCGCCTGTTTCAACGGTCATCAGGACCGGATTGCAATACTATCGCCGTAGGATGGTTCACAAAAGCCATGGAATGGGATTTTACCAAGGCATCTTTGCAATTATCCAAGCATTATGAATTAGGAATTGGTGTTGAGCAGGATATTGGCAAAGCAATCTATTTCTATGAAATTGCCTCCCGTGCGGGGTATGAGACGGCTTTGTTAAAATATGCATATATCTTGCTTAAGGGGCGTTATGGCATTCGTCCTGATCCAGAGCGTGCTTATGCCATGGTTGAGCGGGCTGTAATATCTTTAAGACGTAAGGCTGAAAGTGGCTCACGTACATCAGCCAAAAAATTGGGGCGGCTATACCAAAAAGGGCAATTGGTGCCGGTTAATTTATCCGTGGCACGGCAATGGTTTCTACGCACCGCAATGCTTGGGGACAGGGGTGGGATGCATGATCTTGGCCATGTTATGCTAGCAGGTGATGGTTCGCCTGAGGATCATGTGGAGGGGCTGGCCTGGTTAGAAAAGGCCGCAGAATTAGGCCATGGTGGTGCCATGACGGCATTAGGTCGGTTTCATATAAAAGAAAAATACGGGCTGACGAAATCTAATGCTGTCTATTGGTTTGAAAAAGGCGTAGAGGCCGGGCATGGCGGTGCGATGCAGGAATTGGCTAAAATTTATGATAAGGGTACGCTGGTGGAAAAAGACCCGGAAAAGGCCATCAGATTTGCTCAAATGGGGAGTGATGTCAATCATTCAGGGTCAAAGAGATTATTGAAAAAACTTCTTAAAAAAACTGAAACGAAATCATAAGGATAGTCATCATGGTTTTTAGTTCATTGGAATTTATTTATCTTTTTTTACCGCCAGTTCTATTCATATTTCTCGTGCTGCGTCATTTTCAGTGGGAGAAGGGGATTATCTGGTGGCTGATCATTTCGTCATTGGCCTTTTATGCCTGGTGGAGCCCGCTGCACCTTGTGTTGTTATTGATATCGGTTGGCGCTAATTACGCTTTACATCGTCTTATGCTGAAAAGGAAGAGCAAGAGTCTGCTGACCGTTGGTATCGTTGCAAACCTGGCGACGCTGGGGTATTTTAAATATGCTGATTTTATGGTTTTGAATTTTAATCTGATGACGGGGGCGGAAACGCCCATGTTGAACATCGTTCTTCCATTAGCCATTTCGTTTTTCACCTTCCAACAGATCGCGTTTTTATATGATACCTATATAGGAGAGATCTCCGATTGTGACTTTGCCAAATATTGTTTGTTTGTGGTGTTCTTCCCCCAATTGATTGCCGGGCCTATTGTGATGCAAAAACAGACCATTCCTCAATTTAAAATGGCTGTGTTTCAGAAGCGTATCTTTGTTAATCTATCGGTGGGTAGCACGTTATTTATCATTGGTCTATTTAAGAAAATTGTCTTGGCCGATGGCGTGGCCCCTTTTGCCACGGCGGTATTCTCACTGGCAGAAACCGGAGAGGTCGTGCCAATGGAGGCTGCATGGATGGGAATCGTGGCCTATAGTTTTCAGATATATTTCGATTTTTCCGGTTATTGTGACATGGCTCTTGGGCTGGCCAGAATGTTCGGAATTCGTCTGCCGTTAAATTTCAATTCGCCGTATAAGGCCTTGAATATTGTGGATTTCTGGAGCCGTTGGCATATGACGCTTTCTATATTCCTGCGTAATTTCCTCTATATCCCCATGGGCGGTAATCGTAAAGGTCCGGTCAGACGCTATGTGAACCTTGCCGCGACGATGTTGCTGGGTGGGCTGTGGCATGGGGCGAGTTGGAATTTTGTTTTTTGGGGCTTGTTACACGGTTTTTATCTGTCGGTTAATCATGCTTGGGGCAGTTTGATATCCGGCCGAGAAGGCCTGAATATTTTACCGCCAGTGGTCAGTCGGTTTCTTGCCCGTAGCGTGACTTTGTTGTCTGTGATGGTTGCGTGGGTATTTTTCCGGGCTGAAACTTTCACAGGGGCGGGGGCTATGCTGGAAGGTATGTTTGGCCTATCCGAATATCCCAATATGAAGTTATGGGCGAATATTTTGACAGATACGGGGCTTTTCTGGATTGGAACGACAATATTGACGATGGGTGTACTTTGGGTTCCGAATTCTGTTGAAATTGTCAGTAATTATCGGCCGGTTACCAACGCCAGAAGTTTCATAAAGAAAGCTGTGGGTTTGTCCTTCATTTTGAGAGAGAAAATACAATGGCGGCCCTCTGCCCAATGGTCGTCGGTTTTATTCGTCGTTGGTTTAGTCAGTTTGATACAGATTTACCGATTGGTTGAGTTGACCGAATTTATATATTTCAATTTTTGAGATGTAGCCGTTGGCTTTTGTCTTGGCCAGAAATGGCAAGGGGTCGATTAAATCCTGTAGAGGCCGATATTGAATGTCTTCGGTTTCTCATATGGCAAATCAAAATGCGTTTTTTTAAGGCGTACCAAGAGAAGATTATATTTAACATATTGAAATCATTATGTAAAATATTTGGCACATTTTCTGCTTTTATAATCTATAGGAACTTTTATTTTGGAGAAATAGGATGTCAGCTATGAATGGACATATACATAATATTATTCCCGTTATTTTGGCAGGGGGCTCTGGCACTCGTTTATGGCCCGTATCGCGTCCAGACCTTCCCAAGCAATTTCAGTCTGTTGTTGGTCAGAAAACACTGTTCCAGCACGCGCTTATCAAACTGGAGGATATGGGGCTGAAACAAAGACCAATCATTATGACAAATCATGAGCATATCAACTTGGTTGTAGCACAATTAGCAGAGCTAAATATGTCAGAGGCCGACATAATCTCGGAGCCCTCCATACAGGATACAGGCCCGGCAATCTTGACAGCGGCTTTGATTGCTTTCAAAAGAAATCCCAATAGCCAGATTCTGATTTTTCCGTCAGACCATAAAATAAACAACGTGGAAGTTATTCGGTCCGCTATTGAAAAAAAACGGTTAGGGCGAAAATCATTCGTGGCATTTGGTATTAAAGCTGAAAAACCATTGACCGGATACGGGTATATTCAATGTGCGCGTACGTCGGGTGACCTTCTTCAGGATATTATCTCATTTGTTGAAAAACCAGACCGGAAAATGGCAGAATCCTTCATCAAGCAAGGCGATTACCTGTGGAATAGCGGAATTTTCTTTTTCCCAACAGCTTTACTTATTGATCGCCTACAAGAGCTGGAACCGGAAATGGTACATCATAGTATGGCCGCTGTTTTTCGGGGTAAACAACAACAAAATTGTTTTAACCTTAACGGTAATGCCTATTCCAAGACTCCTAAAATATCCATAAATCATGCTTTGTTAGAGAAGATAGATGATGCGAAGCTCTTGACCATATCGCCGGATTGGAATGATGTTGGCTCATGGTCATCGGTGTGGGAATGTAGCGAGCAGGATGAGAACGGTAATGTGAGGCTAGGAAATGTAGTGTGCAGCAACTCCAGAGGGTCTTATATCCGAAGTGATGGCCAGTTAACCGCCGTTCTGGGTTTGGATGATATTATCGTGGTGACGATGGATGATGCAGTTCTCGTGGCCAAAAAATCAGAAGCCGATAATCTTAAACATCTGATTTGTAAAATGGAAAATTTGAATTGTAAGGAAACCGTTGCCCATTCTTCGATTGAACGCCCTTGGGGAAATTATAAAACTATCCAAGGGGGAGACCAGTTTCAAGTGAAGCGCATTGTTGTTAATCCAGGGCAAACACTTTCTTTACAATATCATCATCATCGGGCAGAACATTGGGTTATCGTGGCAGGTAAAGCAGACGTCACAGTCGCGGAAAAAACGTGTGTTATGGAAGCCAATGACTCTGTCTATATTCCACAGGAGGCCACTCATAGAATTGCCAATCCTTATGATGAGCCTGTTGAATTTATAGAAGTTCAATGTGGAAGTTATCTGGGGGAGGATGATATTGTTCGATTAGAGGATGTATATGGGCGCGTTGCGGAATGATACAAAATATTCCATGGGGGCCCATATCCCCATTCAATATTATTTAATATAAACATCCTCTATGCTGAGATTGCGGCCACATTGCACCATAAAACCGTGCATGGGATAGCGGCTTACATTCTTCAGCGTATGATACTGCCCCAAACGAATGATACATGAATCTCCATTGGTCATATAGATTTTATCATTGTCTAGAGTTAGCATGATTGCCCCCTCCAATATTGTCCAATGTTCCGTACTTTCCATATGGCAATGGCAATGGATTTCCCCTTCGGGAACGATGAAATATTCCTTCACAACATAACCAGCACCGCCGCTGAGAATGACGGAACTGCCCCAGGAGTATTTCTGATGTGATTGCCGATCAGCATTGTGAAAAAAGTCCAATGCGCTCTGACTGCGTTTGTTGGGAAAATTAACATACATGGTTCATCCTTTCATTTTATTTATATGAAAGTCGATGCATAAATCATGCCACTTTAAACTGAGTATATAATTAATATTCAATCATAGGAAGAGGAGTTATTTTGCGAAACATATTGAGAAAATTGGTTGTTAAAGTAGAGGTAAAAATATGAAAAATTCAATTAATACAGTTGGTTAGTAGCCTTATATCGATTGGCATGATTTATGCTACTTATCTATATGGTATTGATGTCATAATTCAGGAGAGTAAATATGTTAGAGAATTTCTCGTTGCAAAATGAGGCTCAAAATGAAACGGCTAATGAACGGGACCTGATTTTACCTTCTCAAGATAGGCGTGTGGGAATTAGTATATTTGGGTTGGGCTATGTGGGGGCGGTGACGTCTGTCTGTTTTGCTGATATGGGCTATAAAGTTATTGGTGTCGATCTGGATGAGAAAAAAGTATTGGGTATGAATAATGGCATTCCCCCTATTGTCGAGGAGGGGCTGATGGATCATCTGTCTCTGGCTCTTAACCGCAATCGATTTAAAGCGACGACAGAGGCCGTAAATGCCATTCTAGAGACCGATGTTACCTTGGTGAGTGTTTGTACGCCCAGCCGTGAAGATGGGAGCTGTAATATTGATTGTTTAAGGGCGGTTTCTGAAACAATCGGTCAGGCATTATCCAGAAAAACAACATATCACCTTGTTCTTTTTCGCAGCACAGTTCCGCCGGGGACAACGCGGAATATTCTTATTCCTATTATAGAGGAAGCATCAGGCAAAAAATGTGGTGAGGATTTTGGCGTTTGTTTTAATCCTGAATTTTTAAGAGAGACGACAGCCATTCGGGATTTTCATCAACCGCCTAAAACGGTGATTGGGGGATATGATGATTATGCGGCTCGTCTGACATCCAAGTTATATGAAAATGTGGGGGGTAATATTTGTTGTTGCTCCTTAGAGGCCGCTGAGTTTGTTAAATATATTGATAATACATGGCATGCTTTGAAAGTCTCTTTTGCGAATGAAGTTGGTCGATTGTGCAAGGCCGCTGATGTGGATAGTTATGAAGTCATGGATATCTTTTGCCAGGATCGAAAATTAAATATATCCGAAAAATATTTGATGCCGGGAACGGCCTTTGGCGGGTCTTGCTTGCCAAAGGATGTGCGGGGTATGCAATATTTATCAGATAAGTATGGCTTGGACTTGCCGGTTATTAACAGCATTATTCACAGTAATAATGCTCATATTACACATGCGGTGGATTTGATACATGCACAGGAAGGCCGTAAAATAGGATTTCTTGGGGTGACCTTTAAATCCGGGACCGATGATATGCGTGAAAGTCCCATATTTAATATGATCGAGCAACTGAGTTATATGGGATATGATATTTCAGTTCATGATGATAATTTGAGTGTTGAAAGTGCCGCCAAAGGTTACGGCAGCAAAATTCTTTCTAAATTGCCGGATATGCAGGTTAAAAATGCTTTTCGCCTTTGTGAAGAGGTAGATATCATTATCGTGGGACATAGCACCCCGGATTACCAAGACTTATTGGAGGTTTTCTCCTGTAAAAAACCGATTATTGATTTGGTGCGTTTGAATAAAACCTGCCGCTCCGCAAAGAAATATAGCGGTGTTTGCTGGTAGGTCTCTCCCTAACAGTTTCTTTACAGATATGGCGTAAAATGGGATTGCACTGGCTTTTATTAGCTGGTGTAATCCTGTATGTATGAGAGACATAAATCGATTGAAAGAAGAAAATATGTCAGAGATTTCTGAAATAGCCAGCAGCTTATTCATTAATCAGGAACGGTTGGGCAGCTTGCTTGAGGACCTGGGTGAGGAGGTCGTGCAACGTCTGTTTGGCGTATATAGAGTGGAAATGATAGAGAAAAATAAACTCATTACAGATTATTTGGAACAAAAGAATTTTACGGCATTGGAATGTGAATGCCATGCCTTAAGAAGTGCCTCCATAAATATGGGCTTTGATCAGATTGGTGATATTATGTCGGAAATGGAAAAAGCGGCCATGGCATTCGATTATGAAAAGGCCAGAATGTCATTTCAACAGGTTGCTCCCTTTTTTGCTGCTGTGAAAAGTCTTGACCGTTTGGGCGGAACGCCCAAATAAACGCGGGCTTTTTTTCAGGTCTAGTATGCCTAGCGACCAAGTAGGAGTGCAGCCTGCGTGGCGCGGGAACGCAAATGAGGGGATTTATCGCTGTGAAAAAATCAATTTATTTGAGGCCTCTGATGGATTGGGGGACTTCAATGCCCCAATTACGCATTTTACGATATACGGTCGAGGGACTGACTTCCAGATAAACGGCAGCCTTGACCACATTACCATCACATTTGGCGATCGTCCGTTCAATGGCTTCTTTTTCCACAAGCCATAAGGGTCGCATATGACCATTATGAAATTCTGGACCTGTTGTCTCTTCGTGGACAATAATTTCACGGTTAAGAGAGGGAGAATTTTTCGGGGCAAGGTAACGTGACGGCCCGTTAGATATATTTTGGAAGAGTTCGGGGAGCATGTCTGTGGAAATGATACTTCCCTTGTGAAGGACGACCATTTGGTGAATGACATTTTGTAGTTCCCGCACATTTCCTGGCCATGAGTAGGAGGCGAATAAGGATAATACATCGTCGTCAAAGGCAGAAAAGTCTTTTCGTTCGGTTTGAGAAAAACGCCGCAGAAAAAATTCAGCAAGTTCTTCTATATCGCTACCCCGGTCACGTAAAGGGGGTAAATGAATGGGAATAACATGCAGACGGTAATAGAGGTCCTCACGAAAGGCACCTTCTCGTACACGGTTTAAGGGGTGTTGATTTGTGGCACAAAGAAAGCGAATATCAACTGAAATATCTTTGTCATCACCGACTTTTCGAAATGTCTTTGTTTGGATGAAACGCAATAATTTGGTTTGTAGGTCCAAATCCATTTCGCAAATTTCGTCCAGAAATAATGTGCCGCCATCAGCCGAAGCCGCCGCTCCATCACGGGAAATGACAGCTCCGGTGAAGGCACCTTTTTTATGACCAAAAATTTCACTTTCCATCAGGTCATGTGGAATGGCTCCACAATTTATGGCGATGAAGGGCTTGCCTTTCCGAGTGCTTCTATTGTGTAATGCTTCGGCGCAGATTTCTTTGCCGGTGCCACTTTCGCCGGTGATAAATACAGCGGCGTCACTGGCAGAGGCGCTTTTTATCATTTGATAAACAGCTTTCATATTATAGCTGGAACCAATGAATTTATCAGAAGCTTCCGGTGGCTCTAGATTGTCCACAATTGTCTTTAATTTTTGATTATGTAATGCGTTATGAACTGTGGTCAGCAGGCGGCTTGCATTAAAAGGTTTTTCAATGAAATCAAAAGCGCCTTTTTGCATGGTTTCAACCACATTCTCTATGGAACCGTGAGCCGTTATAATCACGACATTAGGCGGATCAATATGATTATTGATATGATCCAGAATTTCTATGCCACTCATATCTGGTAGCTTGAGGTCTAGTAAAATAAGAGCGGGCTTAACTGTCTTGAGTACGGACAAGGCCTCATCACCACTGGAACAATGATAAACGGTATAATTTGTGGCTTTCAGGTACTCAATGTAAGTTTGCGTCAAAGAGAATGAGTCTTCGATGAGCAGAATGTCTATTTTTTTCATACATACTGTCCTTTTATACTATGGTAACGCGAAAACCCTTATTAATTACTAATGAATTTGAGGGACCCACCGCGATAACATACTGAGAAGGTCTTTACGGGAAACAGGTTTGGGCAAATAATCATCCATGCCCGCCGCAATAAAAAGATCCTGTTCATCCTGAAAAACATGGGCAGTTAAGGCGATGATTGGAATACCTGAAATATCCCCTTTTAATAGTCTGATATGCCGTGTAGCAACAACACCGTCCATTTCCGGGGTCGATATGTCCATCAGGATGGCTTTTAAATTCCCCGGCGTCAGGGTGGAGATATAATCGAGGGCCTGTTTACCATTCATAACAATTTTTACATTATAACGGGTATTTCTCAACATGGCGAGAATAACTTCTTGATTGGTGATGCTATCTTCCACTAATAAAATATGCTGTTTTTTGTTCTTGCCCTTGGGAGCAATAATTTTGGTTGTACTTTGTGTTTTTGTGGCCTGTTTTGGAGGCGTAATTTTGTTCATTTTGTTGAATTGAAAGGGGAGCGTGAAAGAAAACTGACTTCCCTGATTGAGTTTGCTCTTCACAGAAATAACGCCGCCCATTTTCTTGATGATACGCTGGCTGAGGGCGAGGCCTAGTCCCAGTCCGGGATAGCGACGGTTAAAACCTTCATTCAATTGTTTGAATTCATCAAATATTTTTTTCTGATCGTTGGATGAAATGCCAATGCCTGTATCGGTTACTTTGAAGGTAATATTCAGCATACCATCTGGGTCTGAGTCTGGATAACAGCTGACCTCTAATGTAATTTCTCCCTTTTGGGTAAATTTAAAAGCATTGCTCAAGAGATTTATCAATGCCTGTTTTAAATGCAGACTATCGCCTTTTATTTCACATTTGGGGAAATCCTGTGTTTTAATATTAAAAGACAAAGATTTTGTTCTTGCTTCTAACGTAAAATATTCAGTTAATTCATTGATGAGGTCATCTAGAGGAAAAGAGATTTCATTTAAATTGAATTTATTTTTTTCAATACTGGAAAAATCAAGAATATCATTGACGATTTCCATAAGGTCTTTGGCCGAATGTTCAATAAGGTTAAGATGCCTTGCTTCTTCTTTTGTCAGATCAGCGTCTTTCAATATTTCTGACATGCCCATTATACCATTGATCGGCGTCCTTATTTCATGACTTATAACAGCAAGAAATTTGCTTTTTGCTTCGCTGGAGGCCTCGGCCTTATCTTTGGAAATTTCTAAGTCCGACAAGATCTGTTCTCTGTGTATGAGACTCTGTTGGAGGCTGTTGACAGATTCTGCCAAATTTTGAAATTCAATGGCGGTATATTTGCTGATGGTTAGCGGAGGGTTTTGATAATCTAAGGTCATTTGTAATAATTTGTGATTTATCCGTGTGATGGGTGTGATAAAAATTATTTTGATCGTGATGAGGAATGATATGATTAAGATCTGTACGATAAGTGCGGCCAATATCATGACATGTTTGGTCTGTTGGTTGATTTGATTGAAAAATGAAACAACATCCCAATATAATTCGATGGTACCGAATTTTTCGCCTTCAAATTCAATGTCATTTTGGAATTTTATTTTGTTAGCGACAGCCCCGACATTAGCGGTGAATTTTTCGGTTAAAACTTGATTGTTTTCATTTAAGATCCTGATGTGAATAATATCGGGGTCCGTAGCCATTACCATACTGACTAATGTTTCTAGAACGGGGATGTCCTCAGAAATGACGGCTTCCATGCTACCCGCAGAAATGAAGGATAGGACCCGTTTATTCTGGCGCATTAATTGTTCCTGGGCATATTTCTCTTCGTATAGACTGCTGCTGTATATGGCACCGCCGCCTATGATAATGCCGAACAGGCAGAGAACACATAAAATCTGCTGCCAGAGGCTGAAGTATATATCTTGCTCAGCAAGTTTTCTTTTTTCAAGGATATTCATTTTGACGATGTCCTAATGATATGATTGGAAAAATGTATATTTTGCGCTATTGCGCGCCTTATGGGCTGATAGTCCTGATCATTCCCCATGAGAAAACCTTGTTTGCCATAGGCCTTTAGAAGGTCTGGGTCTGTAATATTAAGCAGGGCAGATTGAAGAGTTTGATAGATTTTGTTATCCAGTAACTTACGGCTGACCCAAGGTTTGGTGACATTATCAAAGTCGGCTATTTTGCGTAATTTATGCCCCTGTGCGATCAACTTGTTGAAAGTGCCTTCTTTTAACGCGCCGGCATCATATTTCCTTGCGGATACAGACATTCCAACGGTGTCATGACGGCCAAGGTATGCAAGTTTTGCCAGATCTCGGGCATATATATCATGAGACATCATATGGTTTTGGGAGAGGTAGCGGCCAATGGTAGATTTCTTGTTGCCAAAAGCAAAGCTCTTGCCTTTTAAATCTTTTATGGTGTGAAGCTGGCTGTCTTGATGGGTGCAAATGATACCTTTAAAGGTCTTTTTTCCCTTTTGGTTTTCCATGGCTAGAATAGACAAGCCCGGTTCGTTTTCTTTGGCAAAGACATAAGATGCTGGGCCTAAACGCATAAAATCAACTTTGCCTGTTGTGATAGCCTCGATGCCCTTTTCATAAGTGGCATAGACCTGCATGCTAATCACAATATCTTCCTGAAGGTAATCGGACATATTTTGTTCTATCTGTTTTAAGATAGGCTTGAATTTGGTCACCATGCGGGATGGTTTATCGGACGTATAGACGCCAAAGGTCAATTTCACCTCGGCTTGCGATTCAAAAGCTAAATTGAAAATTAAAATAATAAAAAAACAAATTTTTCTCATTTTATAAATCCTGTTTTATGTCCTGATTACATAAGTAGCAGGATATATGCCAAACTGGATCAACTTGAAAAATCGTTTAATATTAAACAGTTATAGAAATTATGTGGTTGATTTATGTTATGTTTTTCTTATTTTACTTTGCAAAATGCAAATGGCCCAAATATTGCGAGAGTAAAAACGTAATTATATTGGTGATGTTATGAATGAAATGCTCTGGAAAAAGTTGAAAAGCGAAAACGTATATGAAAATGAACGCGGCATCGTTGTTGAAAAACAGAAAGTGCAGTTGCCTGATGGTACGGTTCTTTCGGATTATTATCAGATCAAAATGAGAAATTTTGTGACGATGGTCATTCAGGACGAGCAACATAGGTTTTTGTGTTTGAAGCAATATAAGCACGGCATGGGGAAGGTTGGTTTAACTTTGCCAGGAGGGATTATAGAGGAGGATGAGGGGCCCTTGGAAACTGCGGCCAGAGAATTGATGGAGGAAACAGGCTATGTGTGTTCTGAACTGCGATCTATGGGGAAATATGTTTTGAGCGGGAACCAGCATATTTGTTATTCACATATTATAGGAGGGTATGGGGCAAAGATGATTTCTGTGGCAACAAATCCAGATCAGGAAAATGGCAAAATATGTTTTATGGCGCAAAAGGAAATCAGAAAGGCCCTTATTGCGAATGACTTCCTAATTATATCCCACGCATTGGCGCTGGATATGGCTTTGGCTAATTCATAAATATAGGGGGTATATATTATGACCACGCGGGCAAGAATGTGTAATAGGATGTTTTTGTGGGCGTTGTAATATGCGTATTTTGCTTAATAGGACTTGATTCCTATATTGCGAATATATTTGCAAATTCGGAAAATTGGTCAAAATATATGACATTTCATTTATTATGATATCTCAGTTACATGAAAATTTTATATCTCATTGATTATATTGATTTATTAAAATT
>JAESRB010000028.1 GCA_016764855.1 Emcibacter sp. | reverse complement strand
GTGATCAATCTGGCCGATGACATTGCCCGGTCCATGTGTGCCGACAGCGCCCGTGTGGCCGTTGTGCCGGGAAAAAATGCCATTGGTATCGAATTGCCCAACAGCAAACGGGAAATTGTTGTCCTGCGGGAGCAATTCTCTTCTGCCGCCTATGAAGACAGCAAAGCAATATTGCCCATGTGCATGGGCAAAGATATCGGCGGGGCTCCTGTGGTCGCCGACCTCGCCAGCATGCCCCATCTGTTGGTGGCGGGAACCACCGGCTCCGGTAAATCCGTGGCCATTAATGTGATGATCCTGTCTTTGCTCTATAAAATGACCCCAGCGGAATGTCGCTTGATCATGGTCGATCCAAAAATGTTGGAGCTGTCGGTTTATGACGACATCCCCCATTTGCTGACCCCGGTTGTAACCGACCCGCAGCGGGCTGTTGTCGCGCTAAAATGGGCCGTGCGGGAGATGGAGCAACGGTATAAAGCGCTGGCAAAGCTACAGGTCAGAAATATCGCCGCCTATAACGCGCGCTTGAAAGAGGCCCGGGAAAAGGGTGAGCCGATCATTCATAAAATCCAAACTGGTTTTGACCATGAAAGTGGTGATCCTATTTATGAAGAAGAAGAAATTGACCTGACCCATCTGCCCATGATCGTCGTGATCGTGGACGAAATGGCCGACCTTATGCTGGTGGCTGGTAAAGACATTGAGGCCCTGATCCAAAGATTGGCCCAGATGGCCCGTGCGGCGGGAATTCATTTGATTATGGCCACCCAAAGACCGTCCGTAGACGTGATCACCGGGACCATTAAAGCCAACTTTCCAACCCGTGTCAGCTTTCAGGTGACATCCAAAATCGACAGCCGTACCATTCTGGGCGAACAGGGTGCGGAACAATTGCTCGGCATGGGCGATATGCTCTTTATGGCCGGCGGGGGGCGCATCAGACGCGTTCACGGTCCTTTCGTCAGCGACGGTGAAGTGGAACGGGTGGTTGCAGAACTGAAGAAACAAGGCAAGCCGGACTATTTGAAAGATATCACCGAAGAGCCTGATGAGGGATTTGACAGCTCTTTTCTGCAAAATTCACAAATGACCCCGGGAACCGGAAAATCAACGGGCGATGAACTTTATGACCGGGCCGTCGCCATTGTCGCCCGGGACAAAAAAGCCTCCACCAGCTATATCCAACGGCAACTGTCCATCGGCTATAACCGGGCCGCCAATATCATTGAGAAGATGGAAAAAGAAGGCGTGGTCAGTCATGCCAATCATGTGGGCAAACGAGAAGTCCTGATTGAAGACCATGGAGGCGTATATGATTTCTAAAGTCCTGTCGTTAATAGGCCTACGACCAAATAGCAAAGCCCTATGGGCTAGCCTCCTTATGGGATGCTTTTTAGGGGCTCAAGGGGCCTTATCCGCAGATATCACCACGATGACCGCCCCCGCCAAAGACAACCCAGTGGCAGAGGAAACACCCCCTCGTACAGAAGAAGATACCGAAACCCTGCGTCTGGTCGAACAAAGCCTGAATGCGATTCAGTCCCTAAAGGCCACCTTTGTTCAACGCGCGCCGGACGGCACCGTGACTGAGGGCATACTCTATCTGGAGCGGCCCGGAAAACTTCGCTTTGATTATGGCGAGGATGCGCCCTTTCTGGTGGTCAGCAACGGCACTATGCTCACATTCGTCGATTACGATGTGAAGCAGGTCAGCCGCTGGCCCATTCGGAAAACGCCCCTCGGCATTCTGGTGGATAAAGAGACCAAATTTGACGATTCCATCGAAATTCCCCAGATCATCCGTTTTGCCGGACTGATTAAAATTCCGGTGATCGACCCTAAACGCAAAGAATACGGCCATATCATCCTGATATTCGAGGAAAGCACAATGGAACTTCGGGCCTGGGAAAGCGTAGATATCCAAGGCTATACCACCCGGATTACATTAGTTAATCCTATCTATAATGAAGCTATTGACGGCAAGAAATTTACCTTCCGCGATCCCCGCCCCAGCAGACGTGGTCCTCGTAAAAAATAGGCCCCGTCCCCTGTGCCGGTTTAATAGGCCGCGCCTCTTGAAAATATCCATTTATTACCTATATCTAATATAGTCTGGAACACATCGATATGGTCATCCTTTCCTCAGATCATCTTCGATCCAGACCGCAACGCAAGAGGTTTTTCCCTCCCCCTTCCTCTTGTAGGTGCTAATTGCACAAAACTGCCCGATCGAAATATTGATCGGGCAGTTTTTTGTCTTGAGCATATGGGCTAATGATCTATAACTCTTACAAAGGATGAAATATGGACGACGACGAGTTGGAAATTGACGCGATGGAAGAATACCCGACACTTGTGCTGGCATCGCGTTTTACGAAACTTATTCCCCGCACGGACTGGTTCCGCTATGTGGGCGAACCTCTGGAACAAGATGTCGTGAAGAAGGCTGAGCTGTATCTCAATGCCCTGGGCTTTCCCGAAGCCACCCCCGCCGAAGTCGAAGATTGGCAGGAAGCCGCCCATTCGCTGGAAACCAATGACTGGAATAGCCCTTTTTGGGAAGTAGAACAACAGCTTATGGCTGCGCTGACCGTAGAAGTTACCAACACGATTGATCCAAAATTATTGGAAATGGTGCTGGCTAATGTGACCAGTGTCGCCTCGGAATATGTCAGTGAGGGCGTGGTCGCCGCCGCAGACCGCTGGGGCATGCATGACGAAGAACTGATGAAAGCCGCCATCGGCGAAGGCGTCCAGGCCTGTTATCAGGCCGCGCTAGTGATTGCCGCCGGTGTTGACGATGAGCATCCCTTTACCTTAAAATATCAAATGTATGAGACCGGATGGTGGCCGCTTGGGGTGATGGGCAATACATTTAATATCTTTTAGGCCTTATTCTTCACACATATTTTAGAGCAATATTTTCTGTAATTTCTTTTCAGTATTATCTTTCAGGGCATTTTTTCATGACAAAAATTAAACTGGTAACATGGAACATCAATTCCGTGCGGGCGCGCATCGACCAAGTGGGGCAATTGATGGAAGATTACAATCCCGACG
>JAESRB010000027.1 GCA_016764855.1 Emcibacter sp. | reverse complement strand
TGGTAAAAAATACTGGTTTTCTAGAAAATAATGTGAACTAGTCTTTTTGTGTAATAGATATTTATGCCTAACTATATTACTATATACTTAAATAATAAATCGACTCAGAGTCGGGAAAATTTGCCGTTTCTGGTGAATAAAATAACGCGAAATGAGTAAGCAGGCCCTGTGTAGGGTGTGGAGAAAAACAATGTGGTACCGGATTGAACGCGGTGACGTTCATAAGCAATTCTTGAAGGCAGTTATATTTGGTATTTTGACTTGTAGTTTCTTTTTATTTTTGGTGGGATAAAAATTGATATTGGGGATATCTGTATAACGAGAGTTGGCCTTTAATTAGGTTTGATTTAATTCAACATGACGGAAACAATTTATGTCATGGTCGTTGACGATACCAACGGCCTGCATGAAGGCATAGCAAATCGTCGGTCCGCAGAATTTAAATCCCTTCTTTTTTAAAGCCTTGCTCATGGCTTCTGATTCCGGGGTGGCTGCAGGGACTTGTTCTGAACTTGGCCAAACATTCTGACGAGGGTGTCCATCTGTGAACCCCCAAAGGAATTCAGAAAATTTCCCCGGATAGTCTTGTTCCATTTCAAGATACAAAGAAGCATTTTTGATTGTGGATAGAATTTTCAGACGATTACGGATGATGCCTTTATCATTCATCAAACGCTCTATATCCGCCTCACCATAGCGCGCTATCTTTTCAGGATCAAAATGGTCGAATGCCCTTATGAATTCCGGCCTGCGGCGTAAAATGGTTATCCACGACAGGCCCGCCTGGAAACCGTCGAGTATGAGTTTTTCAAAAAGCTGTTGTGAATCGTATATAGGCACGCCCCATTCTTCGTCATGGTAGGCCACATAGAGGGGGTCAGTTCCCGGCCAGCTACAGCGTTTTTTGCCGCTCATATATCCGTTTCCTGTAACCAATCCGGGCGCCGTGGTGTTACCCGGGCATGACCGCAATGATAATTGTGATCAAATGTCAGGTCAGCCAGCCGAAAATATCCAATGGCTCTATTGCCAAGGCCTGACCGTATATCACCGATTTTTTTACCTGCGTCATTAGTGATTTCTGTTCCCCGATCAGGAAGAGGGCCATCCACGTCCACCGGCAGCAAGCGTTTCTTCAGGTTGGTACGATGTTTCATGCGGGCGGTGACTTCCTGACCCACATAACAGCCCTTTTCAAAGTCCACACCGTTTAAATTTTCCAGATTACCTTCGAGGATCAGTGTTTTATCAATATCGAAATCCCGTGATCCGTCAGCTAGTCCAAGGTTCAGGCGAAGCTGGTCATAATCATTATAGGCTGCATTTTCAGTCTCACCTTGTTGGTGGGGACGAAGGACGCGGAAGCCCATTTGGGAATGCCGAGGGTCTGGTGCAAAGATTACGTCGTCTATGGGGGCTTTCTGATCAGAAAAGACGGTGTATTGGGCCGAATGGTCAATAATATCCACTGCGGCCCGGAGCTTATACATCATGAGCCGTCTAAAGAGGTCCGGTAAGCGTGCTCTTTCAGCATCCAGATAAAGGGTTTCACCTTTTTCAAAAATGAAAAAGTCATGGAGATATTTACCCTGCGGTGTGAGTAATGCTGCATAAAGGGCGGAACCTTCCGCTATTTTTTCAACATTATTGGTTATCAATCCTTGAAGAAAGTTTTTACGGTCCGGTCCGGACAGCGTTAGGATAGCGCGATTACTTAAGGGAATGCTATTGATCAAATTTGCTCTTAAATTTTCCATGGTGGTTCAAGGTTTCTTTCTAATATATTTTTTAGATGGGCCGCTATCCGGCTTGCTGCACGCCCATCGCCGAACGGATTTGGAGCCTGTTGCATTTTTTTATAATGCGTTTTGTCATCAATGAGTAAGTTCAGTTCATATAATATGCTATCTTTACTGGTTCCTGCAAGTCGAAGACAGCCACTTTCTATTCCTTCTGTTCTTTCTGTGGTGTTACGGACCACAATGACAGGGGTATTAAGGGAGGGCGCCTCTTCCTGAATGCCGCCGGAATCCGTAATGATAGCAAAGGCATTTGCCATTAGATGAACAAACTGGGGATAGGGCAACGGTGTGATAAGATATATATTTTTCTGGGCGCCTAATAAGTGTTTGATCATATGTGACGTTGCAGGATTAGGGTGTAGAGGGAGGATAAAGTCGAACTCCGGTCGGCTTTTAGCAAAATCCAGTAAGCTGTTGGCGATACGGATGAGCGGCGCGCCCTGACTCTCCCGGCGATGGAGGGTAATCAGAAAATAGGGATTCGTCCCTTTTCTTGGCAAGGATATGCTGTAATCGATGCTTTTTGTTTTTTGATATGTGGCGAGGATCATATCCACGGATGTATTACCGGTGACAAAAATATGGTCTTCTGTGACATTCTCGCGGAGCAGGTTTTCTCGGGTCATTTCAGTGGGACAGAAATGCCATTTGGTCAAGGCGGATATATTTTGCCGGTAAATTTCTTCTGGAAAGGGAGAGCTTTTGTCATAGGTTCTGAGGCCGGCTTCTATATGAGCGATGGGCAGGTTTTTTTTATGGGCGATAACGGCAGAGGCCAATGCGCTTGCCGTATCGCCTTGTATGATGACGATATCAGGCTGGCATTCATCAAAAATATCGGGCAATTGAACGAAGAGCCGTTCCATGAGTTGATCAAGGCTTTGTCCCTTGCGCATGACGTCTAGTTGAAAATCCGGCGTTATTTCTAGATTTTCAAGGTGAGGGGTCAACAGGTCTTTTTGCTGGCCCGTAATGCACAAGAAGGGGGCAATTTCCGCAATGGTTTTTAAATGGTGATAAATGGGGGATATTTTGATTAACTCAGGTCTAGATCCGCAGCAAAACAACGCTTTGTGGACTTTACGCATATATACTCCATGATACTCTACACATATTGAAATTTTAGGAATTTCTTGTTCATTTACTCATATAAAGGTATTCCTGTGATGTTAACTGAAATAAGGGAATGATTCTAGTGGCTATTGATTTTCTGATTAAAAATGCACTTTGTGTGTCACATAACGGGATCGATTCTACGGATGTGGCGATTAAGGATGATATCATCGTTGCCATTGGACATATTGATGATGTAGAGGCCGGGGAAGTCATTGATGCCACCGGATTACACCTTATGCCGGGCGTGATTGATACACAGGTTCATTTCCGGGAGCCAGGGGCAGAAGCCAAGGAAGACATGGAAAGCGGCAGCCGTGCAGCGGTTATGGGCGGCGTGACAGCGGTGTTCGACATGCCCAACACGGACCCTTCTACGACGACGGCAAAGGCCTTGAATGATAAAGTCAAAAGCGCGACCAATCGGATGTGGTGTGATTTTGCTTTCTATATGGGGGCGTCAAAAAAAAATACCAAGAATCTTAATAAACTGGAAAGATTACCCGGATGTTGCGGGATAAAAATCTTCATGGGATCTTCTACGGGGGACCTTTTGGTGGCGGATGACCAGGCTTTGGCGGATATATTGTCCAATGGAACACGGCGCATTGCTATTCACGCGGAGGATGAGGCTCGATTGATTGAGCGGCAATATTTGTCCGAGGAAGGCGGGGTTGCACAACATCCCGTTTGGCGTGATGCTAAAAGTGCCTATTTAGCCACGGAGCGTATCCTGGATCTGGCCCGGCGGACAGGGCGGCGGATTCATGTGCTTCATGTGACGACTGAAAATGAAATGGCTCTGTTGGCGGCTTATAAGGATGTGGCTTCTGTGGAGGTTACACCACAGCATCTCACTCTGTCAGGACCAGAATGTTATGAGGAACTGGGAACCTATGCTCAGATGAATCCGCCGATCCGGGGTGAGGCAGAGCGTATTGGTTTGTGGAAGGCCTTGAATGCGGGGATTATTGATGTTCTGGGCTCTGACCATGCGCCTCATGAGAAGGATAAGAAGGCCCTGCCTTACCCGCAGAGCCCATCTGGTATGCCAGGGGTGCAAACTATGCTGCCCTTGATGCTCGATCAGGTGAATAAAGGGTTTTTGTCCATGGAATGTCTGGTGGATTTAACCAGCTCTGGTCCAGCTCGCCTGTTTAATATCGCGGGCAAGGGACGGTTGGCGGTGGGCTATGATGCGGATTTGACGTTTGTGGATCTGAAACGCAAATGGACTATTGAGGAAGATTGGTTGCAGAGTAAATGTGGTTGGAGCCCTTTTATGGGTAAACAAATTACCGGCAAACCCGTCGGCACATTTGTTCGAGGCCAAAAAGTCATGTGGGAGGGGCAATTGGCCGATGAAGCCACCGGACAGCCCATCCGGTTTCAGGATACGTTGATGGGGTAGCTCCTAAACTGCGGACTCGAGAGTGTGACGAAGCAGATAAACTCAGGACTTTTTAAATATCACGGACAGGTTATTGGCCGGCATCTCTACAGTTTTGACAAAGCCAAAACCATGATCCTTAGCCAGCTCTTTCACGTCATTGAGATCACGCACACCCCATTCAGAATTTCGGGAATGAAGGCTAATATCGAATAACTCATTGCTGGGGGCGGTATGCTTGCCGTCAATTTTATAGGGTCCGTATAGATACAGGACGCCGTATTTTGGTAATATACGTGCCGCACCTTTCATCAGTCCCACTGTGGAGGCCCAAGGGGAGATATGAATCATGTTAATGCAAACCATAGATGTGACAGGCAACGGGGGCGTGGAATTTTCGATGGGCCAGTTATCAGCCTGAGTATTGATATCCATTGGCGGCAGAATATTATTCAGCTGTGTCTCCCACCACCAGGCGCTGATGCTATTACGGCAATTTAGGTCGGGGTCGCTGGGTTGCCAATAATGGTTGGGCAATTGCTCGACAAAATATATGGCATGCTGACCGGTCCCGCTGGCAATTTCCAGAATGGTACCATGGTCCGGCAGACAGCCCTTGAGGACCTTTAAAATGGCTTCTCTGTTTCGGTCGGTTGCCGGGGCATATTTTTTTTGTACAAGCTTATTCATATCAACAGGCTATAGAATTAAATTCTTGCTAATCTCTTAAAGTCACGGATTATTTTGTCGAAGATTTATCCGGTAGAGGGAAATTTTCCGCCTTATCTGTGGTTGTCTCCAGATAAATTGATTGACTTGGGAAAGCAAAATCGCTGCCAGCGCTCTGTACAATATCCTTAATCTCAAGGGCTAGTGTCTCTTTGATTTCCAACCATTTCCCCCAATCAGTGGTTTTGGTAAAACAATAGAGCATCAGGTCAATGGAGCTATCATTAAAACTGTCGACCCGGACGAAAGTTGATACCTCCGGCGGTTGGGCAAAGTCGGTATTGGTCAGGACATAAGATTCAATCCTGTCCCGAACCTGACGCAATTGTGGAATGCTGGTGCTATAGACCAATCCGATTTTCCAATATATACGACGGTGGGTCATGCGGGTGAAGTTGACCACTGCATTGTCTGCTAGTTTTGAGTTTGGTACAAAAACCGGAGCCTTGTCAAAACGGCGGATGGTGGTGGTCCGAAAACCAATGTCCTCGACCGTGCCCTCTACAATACCGTCTACTCGAATCCAGTCGCCGGGATGGAACCGTTTTTCTCCGATGATAAACAGACCGGCAATCAGGTTCTTGAAGACATCCTGTGCGCCAAGGGCAACGGCCACGCCAAACAGGCCGAGGCCGGCAATGAGCGGGGCAACTTCAATGCCCCAGATTTCCAGTATAGTTGCCGCACCCAAAAAGGAAATCAAGGCCCGAATTGCTTTGATCAGCCAAGTGATCATACTGTCCGTAAAAAGTCCCTTCAAGCCAGAGAACGATCGGCTTAAGGGTCCGACTAACTTGAACAGCACCCAGAAAATGTTAAAGGTGATTAGAGACCGGTTTAGACCATAGGCGGTCTGTTGCAGACTTTCGTCCAGAATTAAAATTTCCGTGGCAAGAAAGACGCCAATGACTATGGGAATGAAGCGCAGGGGGTGCTCTAGGGCCTCTATCACCTGATCATCCATATCATTTTCTGTCCGGAGGGCCAGAGCTTTTAGGCGGTTGATGATGAGTTTGCTGAACAGGCGGCGGACCAAAAGGAAGAAAATGAAAATCAGGATGGCGACTATTATCTTGCCGATATCAATGCCATAGACGCCGTGTTGCCATACCTCTGTGACCAGAGCGACGAAGTCTTTGAAAGAATTTTTATCCATTTTTAGCCTGCAGTTTATTTGTTTTTATTTGTGGGCTATTTAATAACCCAAAAAAGATCAGGAGGAAATAGAGAGTTGTCACACGAGGGTTATCAATAACCGTTCCAAATAACCCGACAACTAATGTTCCAGTAATAGCGGCAATTAACAGGGGGGCAAGCGGGTCTTTGTGTTTCATGGCTTTAACTTGAGTAGACAAGGCAACAAAAAGCAAAAACAGAAATGCCAACAAGCCAAAGTAACCTTGTTCAAAGATCATGTGGACAAAAATATTCTTGGCATGCCATGCATCATGAGAAAAGTCCCTGATCATAATCCATCGGTCACTGGTTTCTTTAAAATCACCATTTGAGATCAGATTGATACCTTGATTATCCAGTAGCTGAATATCAGTAATATCAGTGATCGTATCCCTTTTTGCGTTATAGATTAACATGGTTATGGGCCAGTTAAATATACCACTTTCTCCAATTTTTCCGGAATTGACTTGGATGTCAAAAGATTGCCATTGTCCAGTTCCTGTTCCTTGGACGAGCTTGGAGATGCATTGTGGAATATAACGGTCACTATATAGGATGTGCTTTGGGCATATCTTAATGGAAAGAACATACTTTGGGTCTGAACTGCGGACTTTACCGCGTAAGAGATAAAATTGTTCTGGGCGAAAGGCGGGGATTTTTTGAGTAATGCTAAAATCGCCATGGCCGACAGACAAGAAATTAACATCATTATCCTGGCCATAAGTGTAATTCACCAGCATATGCTCTTGGTAATTGTTGAAGAAATAATATCTTGGAAAGCTGCCAATCCCCGTTCCGAATATATTATGCAATAGGCCATTTTCTCCAAAATTCAGGGTCTTTTTCCAATTGTCCATTCTATGGGAAAAGTCCTCTCCCAATGTGGAAAAACGCACATTTACACGGGAATTCAGAAGAGGAGGGATGACGGCCAGCCAAAGAATACTGGAAACTATAGAAAATATGATTGTTTTTCTGAATTCATTTTTTAAGGAAAAGCTTTCAGGTAAGAGGGACTTGCCAATAAAATAGGTTAAGCCCGTGAATATAGGTGTTGTTATGGCGGCCACGATGATGGAAAAATTTATGCTGTTTTCGGACCATTTACTATCTGATAGTGAATCAAAAACAACGTAACTACCAATAATCATTATCGCGATGAATATACTAAGGGATAGAGGTTTGGTTATTCTATGTGTAAGGGGGGTCGTAATGGCGGTTGCCAGAATAAGAAAAACGCCGCCAACTGTCGCGCCGTACCCGCCGTAAATATAAAGCATGATGATAGAAAAGGTTAAGAAGACAAAGGATGTAATCAAGCCAATAATTTTTTTAGGTTTATAATGGGTGGACAGGCCATAACGGTGGGACAGAACAAGGGATAAAAATAAAACGACCACAAGAAGGCCACCATATAGGCCCCGGGAAAAGGTCACCATAATGGCATAGCTGGCCAGCATCAGGCACATAAGAGATGCCATTTGAACGCCCGTACTCTTGTTGGAGAGCAGCCCATAAAGGCAAAGGGGGATAACCATGATCAAATAACCATCAATAGAAGTCCCGCCCACATGCATACTGGAGAACAGTCCCGTAATGCGATAAGTGGTGGAAAAATCCAAAAGACTTTTGATAATTTGGGATATCCCTTGCCAATGGAAAATCTGGTCCATCACGCCACGTTCCCATAAGATGGCTAAACCTGCAAGGAACAGTCCTGTTAAGATGCCCGTTATAAAATAGTTTTTCGTCTTTTCAGGATCGCTTGCGTAGTATTTGCGTAAGTAGGGCCAAAATATCACTGCCCAGAAAAACCCTTTGGCCACACGATACGTGTTCAGTGGGCTTTGATAGCTGCTGAAATTATTGGCATTAATGCCGGTGGGATAAGATAGGTTTATTGCTGAACTGATAAAATAGGACAGGGCCAAAAGTCCGATGGCGATTTCGGGTAGTTTTATCTTAGCACCATGGGAGAGCTTCTGAGGGTCGGAAGGTATCGGAAGGAGCAAAATGGCCAATGTTACCATAAAAATAATGTCTATTTCTGATAGAAATAAACGCCCGGAGTAAAGGGTCAGGTCCGAGACGGGTATCAGGACAGGTATGATAAACAGCCATAATATTCTGTTTTTGTAGAGTAACGCACCATAGAGGATGACAGCTAATAAAATGATTAATCTGGCATAGGGATAATCCCATATGCTGTATGCGGCTAAAATAATTATGACGAGACTAAAAAAAAGTCGGATAATTTTGCCCATGATGGTCCCCTTTAGTTCAGTTTACCTATTTCTTTTAAATAGTCATGAAGATTATTTTTCATTTTATCCAAAAAACCACCTTTTTCAATACCGGGAATTTCATTAGCAGATATGTTGGTTGTATCATTGTCTGTAATTTGGGCTTCTATAGGGGAATGGTTTTTGAGCAGGAAAGTAATTCCAGATTCATTAATCGCGGTATTATGTAAAATGCTGAGGGCGTTATCTTTATATTTCATACCCTCGGCACCATAGCTGATGAAAGTGTTGTTCTGGGCATTTTTGTTTTTATACAGATAGTTATTTTCAATTATCACCTTGCCCCCATTAGGGACGTCAATGAGGTAGCTTGCGGATATATCGCCTTCATCAAAAATTCTGTTCTGTCTTATTATTGTGGTGCGCGCTCGACTTTTAACGCCGTGACCATATTGTGCGCCGCGTGAAATGGAATGTTCCATGATGAATTCCGAAATCATGCCTACATAAATATTATGGGCGGGATATCTCATGTCGGGAATCAGGAGGATGTTATGATTGAATTCCGAGTTTTGGATCAATAGCCGGGCTTCTTTATTGCCAGAAGTCAAAATCCCCATTTGATTGTCATGAAAATAACAATCATCAATGATAAGAGACCCTCTTTGAAGTCGAATACCACTACCATTTTTGTCGGGGACTTTGGCGCCGGAGAACTCAATTTTGCGGATTATGATATTCTTGCCATTTGTCACCCAAATGGCTTTGCCGCCGGGTACGGGGCCAGATGAACGCAGGTGAGCATAGCCATTGATACCTTCCAACGTCAGATTATCCTGATTGATGATGGCATAGTCATTTTCATAAACGCCGGCGATAATTTTTATGACATCACCGTTTTGTGCGCGCTTTATGGCGGAACTGGGTTTTTTCAGGATAAACTCCGGCCCGACCATCCATGTTTTTGCCTGTGCCGGATAATAGAAATCAGAGCATATAATCGCCATCAGGAAGATATAACCAATCTGTGGAAATCCAATTTTATTCATTTTTTTGTTTTTTTGATTGCATATTCATATCTACTAATGGTTACATAAGTTTAGAGAAGGGGCGTTCTACTTGGGCTATCTTACTATAGTTTTTTTATAAAAAAAATGGGATATGAGATATGGGACATAAAATTGCCACCACAGACATGATCATTATCGGCACAGGACCGGTGGGGTTGTTTGCCGTTTTTGAGGCGGGCTTGCTTGGACTGAAATGTCATTTGATTGACAATCTGGACCGGGCAGGAGGGCAATGTATTGAACTCTATCCAGAAAAGCCGATCTATGACATTCCCTCCCGACCGGCTGTGACCGGGCAGGAATTGGTGGATGACCTGATGCAGCAGGCCAGTCCTTTTGACCCTACATTCCATCTTAGCCAACAGGCCGAGTCCTTGAAAAAATTGGATAATGGCCATTGGCGCGTGACCACAACCAGGGAGCATGTCATTGATGCGCCGATTGTGGTGGTTGCCGCTGGGGCAGGGAGCTTTGTTGCTAAAAAGCCGCCCTATAAAAAACTGGCAGAATTCGAAGAAAAATCTATAGATTATGCCGTTCATAAAATGGAAAAATATAAGGGAAAAAACCTTGTCATTGTGGGGGGCGGTGATTCCGCTCTGGATTGGGCTGTAAATCTGGCTCCCATCGCAGGCAGGATAACATTGGTCCATCGGCGCGAGGAATTTCGAGGGGCCTATGATACGGCACAGCAGATGCTGGCGCTGGCTGCAAAGGGTATTCTTGACGTGGAATATGGCAATGTTACAGACCTTGTCGGTGTGGATGGGCAGCTGGCAAATGTTGAAATCACCACATTAAAAGGCGAAGTGTTAAATGTTGCCTGTGATTATATGTTGCCGTTTATGGGGTTGAAAGTAAAATTGGGGCCGATCGCGGAATGGGGCCTTAATTTGGATAGGAAAAATGTAGAGGTCAATCCCGAGACTTTTGAAACGACGCAAGAGGGCATTTATGCCATTGGTGATGTGTGCATATATCCCAGCAAAATAAAATTAATATTAACCGGCTTTTATGAAGCAGCGGTGATGGTGCGTGCAGCCTTTAAATATGCTTTTCCAGATCGGAAAATGGCAGGAGGATATACAACCACAAACACTGTAATTCAGGAAAGGCTTGGGGTTGCGGATAAATAGTCATATTATTGTTACGCTTTGACTTTAAATATTTTATACAACATTCATCTTCTATTCAGCAGGTATGAGATACATTTAAGTCATGAATAAATATTGCAAGCTTTTTATCTGTGGTTTTTTAGCCCTGTGCGTTATGGGGAGCGCGGCTATTGCAGCACCTCAAATGAGGAAGCTGGATAGAGAAGCCTTTCCCCTAGTACTTGCTTTTCAGCAAAAGCGTCGGCCTGTGGAAAATAGTATCGTGCGGCCGAATGTTCGGCGTCCGGTAGTTCGGGAGCGTAATTACCGTCAAAATACGGCGCGGCAGGCTCTGAAATCCGGGCATATTGTCTCTCTATCAGTCATTCGGAAACGTGTAAAACAAAGCTTTCCGGGAAAAATTGTCGATGTCAGGTTGTTGGAGCCGAAAAGGAATAATCGGACCTATATATATAAAGTTAAGGTGCTGAGAAAAGATGGCAAGTTGTTGGAACTCAAAATCAATGCCGCCAATGCCCAAATTGTTAGTGTGAAAGGGAATAAATAATGCGATTGCTGTTGATTGAGGATGATCCTGATTTGTCTCGTCAGATGAGAACCATACTGGAAGAGGATGGTTATGCGGTTGATGTTTCCTTTGATGGCGAAGATGGGCATTTTCTGGGGGAAACGGAAAGTTATGATGCCATCGTGCTTGACCTGGGACTGCCAATGATGGACGGGATCAGCGTTTTGACCAAATGGCGGCAAGCAGGGATCGCAACGCCTGTGTTGATATTGACCGCACGGGATGGCTGGTCGGAAAAAGTATCTGGCCTTGATGCAGGGGCTGATGATTATGTGACAAAGCCTTTTAAAATAGAGGAAGTTCTGGCACGGGTGCGGGCATTGATCCGCCGTGCTGCCGGGCAGGCTTCACCGGAATTAATATGTGGTGTGGTGACGTTGAATACAAATACCAGCAAAGTCACGGTGGATGGTATGCCGGTTCGTTTTACAGCGCAGGAATATAAACTTCTGGCTTATCTGATGCATCACCCGGAAAAAATCATATCACGAACAGAATTGACCGAGCATATTTATGATCAGGACTTTGACCGGGATTCCAATACGATTGAGGTTTTTGTCACACGGGTCAGAAAGAAACTGGGCGTGAATATCATTAATACGGTACGGGGATTGGGATACCAGCTTGTTAATCCAAAAGAACATACGACCTAAAGATAAAGGCAACCGGTCGTTATGGTTTCGACTGATGTCATATTCTGCTGTCTGGACGCTTTTTGCGCTGATGTTTGGCGGTTATCTTTTGTCGCTCACCTTTAAAGAGACGGTCGAGAATAATTTTGATGAGCGGCTGAATGGTCTGCTGGAAAATTTGATCGGGATAAGTGACAGTAACGCAGAAGGACAAGTCAGTTTGTACCGGGCAATGGCTGATTCAAGGTTCGAACAACCCTATTCTGGTTGGTATTGGCAGGTTTCTGCGCGGGAAGAGGAACCCTTTAGGTCAAGATCTCTGTGGGACCAAAGTCTGGAACCGGAATTTGAGAAATCCGCTCAGCAGTCCCGTTATGCCATTGTTACCGGACCGGAAGAGCAGAATCTACGCATGGTCGCACGGGATATTACCCTTCCTGGGGATAAGACTATATTCCGCTTTATTGTTGCCATTGACCGCTCTGAAATAGAAGGGCAGCTTGATCGGTTTAATAATATTCTGATTTATTCCTTAAGCGCTCTTGGTATTGGGTTGATTGCGGCCTCTCTGTTACAGGTTTTTCTGGGGCTGAAGCCCTTGGGTAATATTCGGCGGTCCTTGTCCAGAATACGCACCGGAGAAGATGCACATTTACCGACAAATTTTCCGACAGAAATTCAACCGTTGGCCGATGAAATGAATGCGCTTTTAGATCATAACAATCAGATCGTTGACCGTTCCCGGACGCAGGTGGGAAATTTGGCTCATGCCTTAAAAACGCCGCTGGCCGTGCTGTTGAATGAGGCGAAATTACATCCGGGTTCCCTATCTGATGTCGTGACAAAACAGGCCGAAATGATGCATAGACAAGTGGATCATTATCTGCGCCGGGCAAGGGTTGCCGCCAGTACTGAAATTATCACAAGCCGGACGGAGGTTTGGAGTGTTTTGAATGATATTTGCCGGGTCATGGGTAAAATTCATAAAGACAAAAATTTCATAATACTGTCCGAATCTGGTTCATATGCCGAGTCCCATTTATATCCCGATTTTCAGGAAAATGACGGACGATCGGATATTTTCTTCCGAGGAGAACGTCAGGATTTGGAAGAAATGGTCGGGAACCTTATTGAGAATGCAGCCAAATGGTCCCACAGCAAGGTGACGGTTTCCTGTCAGCGTGAAGGGGATAACATCATGATCCAAGTCGTGGATGACGGACCGGGCATTGAAACTCATGTACGGGATGCTGTTTTTATTCGGGGGGAACGGCTTGATGAGAATACGCCCGGTACGGGGCTGGGCCTCTCTATCGTCAAAGACCTCTCAGGCCTGTACGGCGGTGAAATAACATTGCTGGATAACGAACCTCACGGTCTTTTGGCGCGGCTTTCTTTACCGGCCGCTGGGGGCTAAAAATATTTTCATTTCTGAATTCTCTGTTCATGAATGGTTCAGGCTAGCGGCGGTATTCTGCCTCTATAACAAATGAACAGGTCTTGAAATGAAAAATATAAAAATAGCTTATATTCTG
>JAESRB010000026.1 GCA_016764855.1 Emcibacter sp. | reverse complement strand
TTTTTAATTGACAGTAGTGGCCCCTCCAACGTAGCCATACCGTAGGCGGTAACGGCCACTACCATGAATTTTAGCACAGGATCTTCTCTAACTCGATCCCATGCACCCCTCAAAGTCAAAAGCCCATTTAACATCCCTCCCCAGGAAGGTGCTATCAACATGATAGAAAACACTGTTCCTAATGATTGTGCCCAGTTAGGCAATGAGGTATACAACAAGTGATGAGGCCCCGCCCATATGTAAATAAAGATCAACGACCAGAAATGGATAATTGAAAGCTTGTAAGAGTAAACTGGCCTATTAGCTGCTTTAGGTAAGAAGTAATACATCAAACCCAGAAATGGAGTGGTTAAGAAAAAAGCAACGGCATTATGACCGTACCACCATTGTGTCAAGGCATCCTGAACTCCAGCGAAAAGAGAATAGCTTTTTGGTTCAACAAAGGAAACCGGCATGGCCATGTTATTGACCAGATGCAGCATGGCAACCGTCACAATGAAGGCCAGGTAGAACCAGTTGGCAACATAGATATGTGACTCTTTGCGTTTCCAGAGCGTCGCAAGGAAAACCAACAGATAGGTCACCCAGACAATTGTCAGCCAGATGTCAACATACCACTCCGGTTCAGCATATTCCCGGCTCTGGGTAACGCCCAACAGATAACCGGTTGCGGCCAAGATGATGAACAGCTGATAGCCCCAGAAAACAAACCATGGGGCAATTTCCCCGGCCAGTCTGGTTTTACAGGTGCGCTGTACTACATAAAAGGAGGTGGAGATCAATACATTGCCGCCAAAAGCGAAGATCACCGCAGAAGTATGCAGAGGTCTAAGCCGACCAAAATTGGTCCAGGGAAGGTCAAAGTTCAACGCTGGAAAAGCCAACTGCCAAGCAATAATATCCCCTACCAGAAAACCGACGATACCCCAAAAAGCCGCAGCGATAACCCCGGCCTTAACGACACCGTCGTTATAAAAGACACCAACGGGGGAGACTTCGGCCTTGATTTTGCCGCGAAAGCCCATATTCAGGACAGCAACAATGCCAAGGACAAAGGCAAGGATCATGACATAGCCATGAAACGCCATGGGGGAAGATGTGGTTTTGGCAACAATAAGAAGAGCCAGAATAGCACCGATGCCTAAGCTTAAGGAGGTTAGTCCTTTTGCTAGACTACTAACGGTTGGAGGGGAATCTAGGGTTGTCATCTTTTTTAACCTGCAATTTAAATGTTAAACATTTTTCTTGTGCAATTAGAAGATGTCATTCAAAATATTATTTTAGAATATTAAACAATAGCATCTATGTAATTTGGTACGAGTAATCCATTCATATTGTCAAAACATTGATGCAGGTCAACTAAAAACAACATAAAAGTCATGTAAAAAGCATAAATTTGTTTTGTGGGCGTTGAAGGGGAGGTCTTATTTTTATCAGAAGATGCTCTGTATGCTAGGGATAAGCTCCTATTTTAATGGAAATAAATGTAATATTAGACAGGGAAAATAGAAAAGTGGAAATAGAAAAATTTAATAAGATTTATAAGCTTAATATTGGTGTGGTCAGAATTTTAGGCCGGATTTCAGGCCGGATTTTTAGCAAAATTTCTCAAAGAATTTTGGCGGTACTGCTAATCGGTATTTTCGGGCTTGCGGGGTGCAGTGAAAACCCTATTGGTGATTCCGCCGCATTGGCTATTCACGATCATATTTTAACCATCGACAGTCATGTGGATATTTCTTCGGATTATACGTATTTGCCGGCGTTTGATCCGGGTAAAATGACAGATATGAAGGTTGATCTGCCCAAAATGAAAGCTGGTGGATTGGACGCGGCATTTTTTGTGGTTTATGTGGGGCAGACCGCCCGGACAGAAGAAAATTATGCTGCTGCTCAAAAGGATGCCATCCGTAAATTTAAAGCCATTCACCGGATGACTGATGATCTTTATGCCGACCAAATTGGTCTGGCGCTTGGGCCGGAAGACGTGAGGCGGATTCATAAAGAGGGTCGGAAGGTCGCCATCATCTCCATTGAAAACGGCTATGTTATTGGCAAAAATATTACGTTAGTCGAGGCATATTATAACCGGGGTGCGCGTTATATGACACTGGCCCACAATGGCCATAACGATATATGTGACAGCGCACAGCCCAAAGAAAAGCTGGGCGATGATAAGGCCGAGCATGGCGGGGTCAGCCCATACGGCAGACAAGTCATCGCGGAGATGAATAGGGTCGGTATGATGGTTGATATCTCCCATGTCTCCAGAGACTGTATGATACAGGCGGTAACAATGTCGAAGGCGCCGGCTATTGCGTCTCATTCCGGAGTGCGGGCGTTGGCGGATCACCCTCGTAATCTGGACGATGCGCAAATGAAGTTTCTGGCAGAAAAAGGTGGGGTGATGCAGTTGGTAGCCTATACTGGGTTTGTGAAGATCGATCCCGCGCGTAATGCGGCCTTGGATCTTTTGACGAAAAAGGTCGCCGCGCATTATGGACTGGCAGAGGATGATTATGAGAATCTTGAAAAGACAGAGGATTGGAGCCGGGGCCAAGCGAAAATAGATCAGAAATTTCCGATCGCCACGGTTAAGGAATTTGTTGATCATATTGATTATGCGGTGAAGGTTATCGGCATCGATCATGTAGGGATAAGTTCCGACTTTGATGGCGGAGGGGGGATCACTGGATGGAATGATGCCTCGGAAAGCCTTAATATTACGCGCGAACTCGTGGAAAGGGGCTATTCAGAGCAGGATATTGCTAAAATCTGGGGCGGAAATCTGTTGCGGGTCTGGGCTGTGGTCGATCAGGTGGCCGCTAAATTATCGGTTGAATGAATATCTGGAATGGGAAGGCGTTGGACCGGGGGCTCACCTTAGCCTTGTCAGTTGTTATGATGCCATTAAGTGCACGCGTATGGTTGCTTCTTGTCTATTTAAGTATAGTTTTACGATGTAGATAAATTTTTACATAATTCTTTACGTGTCTTTCATTTGTTCATTATAAAGTTGTATTTCAATATAGGGTAATGAATGAAATATTATTATTCTGTGACAATGGCAAACTACCGGTAACGGTGGGACGCAAAGCCTCTGGTCCTAATATGGGATAGCAGGGTTACCGTAAGGAGATAATAAGATGACACGTCCAAACGAAATCAGAAGTAATTCACAGAGTTCCAATAATTTTGAATATAAAAGAGAACTAGCCTTTCAGTTGGTGAAACGCTTTGGAATGACCGCCGCGCGACAGACTTGTATCCAGAATAAATGGGATGAAGTTTTGAAAGCGGTAGATTCTGTTCGAGTACATTAAGTTCCGCTGATATAGGGTCGTAATTTTCCAGATTTATGATCTGCATTTATCTATATATAATGCCGTATGGTATGGTCTTCAGGATCATGCGATGCGGCTATTATTATGGATATTATATACTGATAAAGGGGGTTGATATGGCATGGTTCCATACGAAAATTGATACGACTCATTTTTCCTTTAATGAAGATATTTTGCAAATCCGTAATAATAACGCGGATAATGTATAAACTATTTTGTGAATCATTAAAAAAATGGGCAGATATTTTCTTAAATTCAATAAAAATCCAGAAAAATTCTGTAAAATAAAATTTCAATTTATTGTGACCTATCAGTAACATAATAATGCTAAGTTTCCGTAATAGTTATGTTTTTTACAAAACTGCAATGTTATTTTATTACATAGTAAAAAGTAAGGTCCTCTTGAAATGAAAGTTTTTTTTAATTTGACCATAAGCAGGTCTTGTAAAGCACACAGCAATTGGGATAGTGTTCGGACGATCTAGTTACTCAGATTCTATTCTGGATACGTGATGTGACGGATAGGGAGTCTAGGCAACTAAATGCAACATAATAATCCTTGAGTAACAAGGGGGGCATTTAGTTCATGACAAAATTAACGACTAATGTATGCAAGGGGAAAGACCTTATGATGAATGCCGGAGCAAATATGAAGTATAATTCCTTTGTATATGTGGGCTGTGTTTGTCAGGAAGTTTTTCAAAAATCCTTTCGTTCGTTGGTTTTTATGTCAAATGGTATAAAATTTAACAATTCTAAAAAATCTGTAGGAAGAAGAATGAATAAGCATCGAGTTAGAACAGTGGTTCTTTCTGCCGTTGCTGCCACCTCCATGTTATGGAGTGCAGGTAGCGCGGGTGCAACTGATTTGAAACAAGTTCTAGAAGTTGGAATGAAAGCAAATCAAGTAGCACAACAATCACAAGCAACAATCAACAAAACTGTTGATCAAACTGATAAAATCATTGGTGATTACAAGGCGGTTCTGAGGACCATCGAAGGTCTGCGTATCTATAACGCACAGCTTCAGCGTCAGATCGACCTTCAAGTGGTTGAAATGAGCAAGCTGACCAAATCCATTCAGGGTGTGACGTATGTTAAACGTCAAATTACACCATTGATGATGAAAATGGTTGATGCCCTCGGGGAATTCATTGAGAACGATCTTCCGATCAAGCGGGAAGAGCGTATTGCAGGTATTGCACGTCTAAGAGAATTGATGGACAATCCGAATGTTGACGCTTCC
>JAESRB010000025.1 GCA_016764855.1 Emcibacter sp. | reverse complement strand
TAGGTGTTGAAGACGACAAAGTTACCGATACTTCAAGCTTTATCGATGATCTGGGCGCGGATAGTCTCGATACTGTTGAACTCGTGATGGCATTTGAAGAAGAATTCGGTTGTGAAATTCCTGATGATGCGGCTGAAAAAATCCTCACCGTTAAGGACGCGATTGAGTTTATTAGCGCGAATGCATAAAATAGCGACTTATGTTACTAAATAACGTAGGTATGCAAAATAATGATGACCGCGAAGCACTATGTCTTTTAAATGTAAAGATACGGAGCTCGCGGTCTTGTTATTTATGCTTTATTCTGCTTTAAATTAAATGATTGATTATTGCACAGGAAAGAAGGTGAAGTAATGAGACGAGTGGTTGTTACTGGAATGGGGCTTGTTACCCCGCTTGCATCGGGGGTTGAAGAAACCTGGAAGCGTCTTATTGCTGGTGAGTCCGGCGCCGGACCTATCACACGGTTTAATCCAGAAGGCCTTTCTGCGAAGATCGCTTGCGAAGTACCTTTGGGTGATGGCAGTAATGGTACATTTAACCCTGATGACTGGATGAGCGCCAAGGAACGTCGTCGTATTGATGACTTTATCCTTTATGGTATTGCAGCAGCTGAAATGGCATTGGAAGATTCTGGCTGGAAGCCGACAAGTGATGAAGACCAGTGGCGTACTGGAGTTTTGACCGGAGCTGGCATTGGTGGTCTTCCTGGTATTCAGACCGAATCCATTGTGATGCATGAGCGGGGTGTGCGACGGGTAAGTCCATTCTTTATTCCGCGCTGTCTGATTAATCTTATTTCTGGTAATGTATCGATCCGAAATGGTCTGAAAGGACCAAATCATGCGGTTGTTACGGCTTGTGCTACGGGAACTCATGCTATTGGTGATGCGGCGCGGATGATTGCGCTGGATGATGCTGATGTGATGGTTGCTGGTGGCGGTGAAGCTGCGATTTGTGAAATGGGTGTTGCCGGATTTGCACAGGCAAAGGCCTTGAGTACGCATTTTAATGATACGCCGGAAAAAGCCTCACGGCCTTATGATCGGGACCGGGATGGTTTCGTGATTGGTGAGGGATCGGGAATGCTTATCCTCGAAGAATACGAACATGCCAAAAAACGCGGTGCTAAAATTTATGCCGAAGTTGTTGGTTATGGATTGTCCGGGGATGCTCATCATGTGACAGCGCCAGCACCGGATGGTAGTGGTGGTTACCGTGCCATGCAGGCCGCTTTTAAACGTGCGGGACTGACACCAGATGATATTGGTTATATCAATGCTCACGGTACGTCTACGCCGCTTGGTGACGAAATTGAATTTAATGCGGTCAAAAGAATATTTGGTGATGCGGCTTCGAAAACGGCCATGTCCTCTACAAAATCTTCTATTGGGCATTTGTTAGGTGCCGCGGGTAGTACTGAGGCAATCTTTAGTATTTTGGCCATGAACCGGGGTGAACTGCCACCAACACTTAATCTGGATAATCCGTCCGAGGGTATTGAGGGGATTAATTTGGTTCCTCATGAAGCCCAACAAAAAACAGGTATTACGGCCGTATTGTCCAATAGTTTCGGTTTTGGCGGTACCAACGCTTCTATTATTTTCAAGGCAGTATAGTTTGATCCCATGACAGGGATACGCAAATATATCATATTATTATTGGTGGGCAGCGTCGCATTTGCGGCGCTGTTTTTCTATTTAGGATATAACAGTTTTCATGAGGTGGGGCCAAAGAAAGCGGATGCCCCCTATAACTTGTCAAAAGGGCAAGGTGTGATCCGTACCGCATGGGAATTGGAACAACAAGGCTATATTACCAGCCAGAATATATTTAAAGTTGGGGTAAAACTGTCCGGTTATGAGCGGAAGCTACAGGCAGGGGAATTTTCCATACCTGCCGAGTCTAGCATGTTTGACATTATGATGATCCTGTCCAGTGGCCGGGTTATTCAGCATCGCCTGACCATCGTTGAAGGCTGGACAAGCTGGAAGATCGCAGAATATCTTAATAATATTGAGAATATGACGAATGTGATTACGGCCTTACCACGGGAAGGTTCAATCCTACCGGAAACTTATCTTTACACAAAAGCCACAGACCGTCATGACGTCATCCGGCGTATGCAGGTCCGTCAATTGGACCTATTGGATGTCATCTGGGGACAAAGAGATAAAGATTTGCCTTTTTTATCCGTTGATGATGCCTTGATACTGGCCTCTATTGTGGCAAAAGGAACCGCAGTAGAGCATGAACGGGCTCATATTGCCGGAGTATTCATTAATCGTCTACGTAAAGGAATGCGACTGCAAACGGACCCAACCGTGATTTACGGTCTTGATCGCAAGGGTTTTCTCGACAGGCCCATATACAAATCCGATTTAAAGTCCAATAACCCGTATAATACATACCGGATTAAGGGCTTACCCCCGACGGCTATTGCCCATCCGGGCCGCGCCTCAATTGAGGCGGTGCTTCATCCACTCGAGACCAAGGACCTATATTTTGTTGCCGATGGTACGGGCGGGCACGCTTTCGCCAGTAGTCTGCGCCAGCATTTGAAAAATGTTAAAAAATGGCGCAAGATAGAGAAAGCAAAAAAAGCTAAACATTAAGTTTTCTTTGGCATGAGGCGGAAAATACGATCAAACAACCATTCCGGCAGAAAACGTACCATGGCCCCGTAAATAAGGCTTAATTGCCAAGGGAAGGTGATGCGGCCCTGATTCCTTTCCAGTCCCCGGCGTAAAAGCTTTGCTGCTTTGTCTGTTTCCATCAAAAAAGGCATAGGGAATTTATTTGTGGCCGTCATGGCGCTTTTAACATAGCCCGGACAGATCACATTAATTTCTATGCCAAGGTCCGCATAAAGACCACGCAGGGATTCGCCGTAAGCTTTGACACAAGCCCTGCTGGTGGAATAGGCAGGAGAGGTGGGTAGACCATGATATCCTGCTAAAGAGGACATTATAGCAATTTGTCCTCTTGCGCGGGGCTTCATCAGGCGAATGGCCGGATGAATCGTGTTAAAGACACCGTCCACATTGACAGCAAAAATATGGTTTGTTTGTTCTCCCAAATCCATATCAGTGGTGAAAGCCTTACCAATTCCAGCATTGGCAACCACTAGATCCAGTGGGGAAATAGTGTCACACTCTATCATCCAGTCGCACATGGCCTGTGCATCAGCGGTATCGACCAGAGCGGTATGGACAGTGGCTCCGCGGGAAATACAGTCGTCCCTTACGGCGGTTAATCTGGTGCTGTCACGCCCGCTGAGGAACAGGTTTATCCCGGCGCAAGCATAGTCTTTTGCCAGTGCCGCGCCCAGGCCACTGCTGCCGCCAGTGATAAGAATGGATTTTGGATTTTTCATATGGGTTTATTCCTGCTATATCTTTTGCTTATCGACTGAAACAATAACATATGAAAAACTGTAAGCCATGACATTATCGAGTATGACGGGATTTGCCCGTGTGACAGGAAATTGGGAAAATTATCATTGGACATGGGAAATCAAGAGCGTCAATGGACGTAACCTTGATGTGCGCTGCCGAACACCGGTTGGTCTTGACGGTATTGAGCAGATGGCACGTAAGACCATGAAAAATAGTATTGCTCGTGGATCGGTGAATATAAATCTTCAAATGAACCGGGAAACGGACGGAACGTCGTTTAAGATCAATCAGAAGATGCTTGATGTTCTGGTGGAGGTTGCAACCGAAACGGCCATGAAAAATCATTTACCTCAACCCAGTCTTGATGCGCTTATGGGGGTTCGGGAGGTGATCCAATATGTGGAAGTACAAGAGGACGAAGAAACGCTTAAATCCCGTGACATGGCTCTAAATAAGTCTTTTTCTGAAGCCCTTGCTGCTTTTAAAACAGCCCGTGAAGTTGAAGGTGCCGCTATGCAAACGGTTTTAGGCGATTTGCTTGATGAGATCGAACAGCTGGTTAAACAGGCGGATAGTCTGGCGGCTGAAATGCCGGAATTAATCCGAAAACGTTATATGGATAAAGTGAATGCTTTGCTGGATGATAAAAGCGGTATTGATCCGGAACGCATTGCACAGGAAGTGGTCTTGTTAGCCACCAAGGCGGATATCAAGGAGGAGATTGATCGTCTCTACGCTCATATTGACGCAGGCCGAAAACATATCAAGACCAATGGTCAAGTTGGCCGCAAACTGGATTTTCTGACTCAGGAATTCAACCGGGAAGCCAATACGTTATGTAGTAAAGCATCGGATATTCGTATGACTGATATTGGCCTGTCCCTCAAGACTAGCATTGATCAGTTCCGTGAACAGGTCCAGAATATTGAATAGAAAAACCTAAAAAATTGAATTGAGAAGTAATGACTAGAAATATTGAACGTCGCGGATTGCTGCTGGTTTTATCGTCACCTTCGGGGGCTGGAAAATCAACTTTGTCCCGTCTGTTATTGGAAAAAGACAAAAATATCACGCTATCGGTTTCTATGACTACCCGTACCCCACGTCCGGGGGAGAAAGACGGGGTGGATTATAATTTTGTCTCGACCGAGGAATTTGTTAATTTGGTTAAGCAGGATGGCTTTCTGGAACATGCTAAGGTATTCGATAATTATTACGGTACACCAGCGGCTCCCGTGGAAAAGGCCTTGAAAGAAGGCAGTGATGTTTTGTTTGACATTGATTGGCAAGGAACGCAGCAGCTTAGTCAAAAGGTAGCTAAGGATTTGGTGCGGGTTTTTATTTTGCCGCCTAGTAAACATGAACTTGCTCGACGCCTGAAAGAGCGGGCGCAGGACAGCGCCGAAGTGGTCGCCAAACGTATGTCAAAGGCTAGCGAGGAAATCAGCCATTGGGATGGTTATGATTATATTATCGTCAATGATGATTTGCAAAAAGCAGAACAACAGTTGTTTGCCATATTACAGGCAGAGCGATTAAATCGGGAACGTCAAACTGGACTAGTATCTTTTGTTCACAAAATAATCGGTGAAGAATAATTCTATGTAGCCTTTTTCAGCTTTTAAAAGGGTGATTATTTTTCATAGGCCTTGGCCAGCCGGCGAAATTCTTCCACGCTCAACTCTTCGGCTCGGCAGGTTGCTTTAATATCTGCGGCGTTCAGATAGGGTAACGGATCTGTGCCGAGGGCCTTAAGGCTGGACCGTAGCATTTTACGCCGTTGATTAAATGCAGCGTAAACGACTTTCTCCAATATTTCTTGTTTTGGCGTTGCCATCTTTTCTTCACTGGGAGTGAGGGCGACGATACAGGATGTGACTTTGGGGGCGGGAATGAACGCACGGGCCGGAACGTCAAACATAATTCGGGCCTCAGCGCGATATTGACTAAGAACGGACAGGCGGCCATAAGCTTTTGTCCGGGGCGCTGCAACGATGCGCATGCCGACTTCTTTCTGGAACATCAGCGTAAGGGAGCTATACCAAGGCTTCCAGTCTTTCAGGGTGAGCCATTTTACCAGCAATGCAGTACCCACATTATAGGGCAGGTTGGCAATGATTTTGACCGGACGGCCTTCTGTATCGCCGATCAATTCCTGTTCATTCACTTTCAAGGCATCGCCTTCGAAAACATCCAGTCTTCCCGGGTAGGCAGCCTGAATTTCTTTTTGCGCTTCAATACAGCGCGGGTCCATTTCTACAGCGACCACTCTGTGCGCCCCATGCATTAAAAGCGCACGGGTTAGTGCGCCGGGCCCAGGGCCAACCTCATAGACAATAGAATCCTGAAGATTACAGCCCCCTAAACCATTAGCCGAACGCGCTATTTTCCCAGTAAGGTTAAGATCGGTCAAAAAATTCTGACCCAGTGATTTCTTGGCATCCAAACCAAAGTGGCTAATGACATCTCTTAGCGGGGGCAGGCCGTCCTCATACATTTTTTTTGGTCCATTCTTGACGGTTTTTATATATTTGTTGTGCCAGTTTCAAGGCGTTGATCATGCTGTTTGGGCTGGCTAAATTCTTGCCCGCAATATTCAACGCCGTACCATGGTCGGGCGAGGTACGCACAATTGGTAAACCGACAGTTACATTAACACCGCCATCAAAATCCAGTGTCTTGATGGGGATTAATGCCTGATCATGGTACATACAAAGGGCCGCATCATATGTGGTGCGGGCCGTTTTGTGGAACATGGTATCGGCAGATAACGGCCCATATATGATCATGCCCTGATCGCGTAAATGGTCAAGAGCGGGAGCGATGATAAGCTGTTCTTCCTGTCCCATTGTACCTTCTTCGCCCGCATGCGGATTTAATCCAGCCACGGCGATACGAGGTGTTTCAATGCCGAAATCCTGCACAAGTGAACGGTGTATTTTAAGGCATGTCTCTGTGATAAGTTCCGCTGTAATAGATGTTGCAACGTCACAGAGCGCCATGTGAATGGTCAGAGGGATGACACGCAATTCGCTAGAAACCAACATCATGACAGGTATTTCCGGGGGACTGCCTTCTCTGGTGCAAAGCTCGGCTAGATATTCGGTATGTCCGGGACAAGTAAAGCCCGCAGAATAAAGGACTGATTTCTGGATTGGTGCGGTTACCAGTCCTGCAGCCTCCCCTTTATGAATGAGATCTACAGCCTTTTCGATAGAGTTCAGAACCAGAGATGCCGTATCGGTAGACGGTTTCCCAAATTCAAAATCGGCATTACCCTGAATATCGAGGACAGGAAGCGCACGTTCAAAAACAGCGTTTGTTTCGCTTGCGGACTCAATATTATGAACCGGAATATCCACGCTCAATTTCCGCGCAGTTTTACGGAGTATCTCAGCATTTCCTATGGCAAAAAAATCGGGCAAGCCCTGAGCGGATCGTGCCGCCCAGCTTTTCAGAATAACCTCGGGTCCAATACCCGAAGGCTCCCCAAGGGATACTGCCAGAGGTAACGGTTTATTTATAGTCGATAATGGCATCACGCCGCAGATCCCTGAGATGACGTCTGGCGATTAATCCGACCCTTTGTTGGGACAGGCTGCTCTCTACGCTGTCATAGTCCGGCATTCTTATTACGGGCGCTTTTCTGTCACAGACAACAAAAACGCGGTAACCATTGTCCTCTTTGATAGGGCCTGTCGCATGGCCGATTTCAAGTTCGAGTAGGGTTTTATGCAGTTTTTTTGGTAAATCAGAAATGGCAAGATTTCCCAGACTGCCTGTTTCTTTCGCACCCAAATCTTTGCCTTGTTCCTCAAGATTTTCACAATTTTCGATTTTTGCGGCGGCCTCGGTAACGATTTTTTCTAAGGCGTTTAACTCTTCGGTTTCAGCTTTGTCGGAAACTTCAAAGAATAAATGTTGTAATTCTACGCGGGTATCCGTTTCAGAGGCGGTCAATATTTGTCTTTTTCCGGCCAGTTGAAGAATGTAAAAACCGTCTTCTGTTTCGATAGGGTCAGAAATCTCCCCTTGTTCCATACTGGACAAAGCCGTGGTGATCTCTTGGCTAAGCTGTGATTTCATGAGCCAGCCGAGGTCGCCGCCGACAGCAGATGTGGTTGATTGTGAAAACTGACGGGCCATAACCTGAAAAGAGGCTTTTTTTCTGAGTTGTTCGACAATTCGGTTGGCGGCGGTTCTTGTTTCTTCTCTTTTCTCGTTATCAGAAACCAGCAGAAAAATTTCCAATGGATGGTATTCTTGCTGTCCTTTGTTATTTTTCATGCGATCCAGAATGGAATATATTTCTTCGTCACTGATGCTGACTTGTGGCATCAAAAGACCACCAACAACTTGATCCCAAGCTAAGCTTGCTTCTACCTGTAGTAACATTGATTCCTTGCGGATGCCGGCCTGGTTGAGCTGCTGCTCTAACTGTTGTGGAGTGACACGCATTTGCTGGGCATAACTCGCAAAGGATTGCTCTTGTTCTTCTTTGCTGATGACCGTTTTATATTTTTCGGCTTCCTGAGTTTTCAATTTGTCATCAATCAGGTTTTGCAGAGCCTGTTGATTCATATATTGCTGTTCTTGTGGGGATAGGTTTCGTGAACCGGATGAAATTATAAATAACAAGACTCTTTGTTTCAGGTCATAGAGTGAGATCGGACTATCATTAACGACGGCAACAATCTCTTGAACATCGCTTAATTTTTGAGGGTTGTTGGTTTGTTGTGCCAGTCCAGAAGACGAAGACAACAGGAAGTATCCTATAATGCTTATCAAGCCTGACTTTATTGTTGTTGTAATAAAATTGTCATTCATTTCATATTTACTCAAGTTTGGCATTTCATTTTTACTCAAGATTGCCTTAAGTCCCTAAACTTTATATCACATCTATACTGGTAAACTGTTGAAAAATCAAAAGGCAAAATCATCCTGCAAAATTATCCCAAGTGTTTTAAGACCAATCTAAGATGAAAAGTACTGGATGGTGTGATGTCCCGGTCCGATGTGAGCCGTTTTTCAAAGCCTAAACCAAACTCCAAGCATTCATTCTTGAATTTAATCCCAGCATCGTAGGAAATTGTGTCTTTTTTAAGCAGGTCATGAACCCAACTTCCATGAACGACCCACTGATCCTTAAACAGGTATTGCAGGCCGATACCAAGTTCCTTACTGTTTTCAAGCTCGGTATTGAGGAGATCTTCAGAATCTCTATCAAGGTCAAGATAACGAATACTGGCGCGTATTTGTTTGGTCCCACCAGAAAGAATCATTTCATTTCGTCGTAATCTTAAACTGTTCTTGTCGAGCCGAAAACGGTGAACATAGTCAATATAATCGCCAAGTATCAGGTCCAGACGACCAACGAAGTCCGATGACTTTCCCGCAAAGCCGCTGCCAACAGGAAAAGTTTCAGATGATTGGAGACGGAAGCTCTGTCCAATGGTGGCAATGGCGCTAATATCTCCGGCGTAAAGGGAATAGCGGATGCCGTAATTTACCCGAGTTCCCGATTCCCAGCGATCATACCCGTTATAACGATTGTGACTGAATAGATTATTCTCGTCAAATTCGAAATTGCGACTGTCTTCATTAACGATATCATCTGAGTTTTTATTGTTCGGTGCAAAAATGATGGAGACAAGTGGCTCAATAATTTGTTGTGTTGTTGCGCCATTTTTAATGAAAGGTAATTTCCAGTCTATGGAAAATTTTGGCAAAACTCTCCCAAAGGTGCCGTTTTTGCCACCATGAATAGGCTGGTCCTGTTTTTCTGCGGAACTATTGTGAAAAACATCGCCTCGGATACTGGCGGTGAAGGTATAAAAATCGCCCAGACTGCTTTTAAGCGGTAGTTTCCACGCACCTTCAATGCTCATGCGCTGTGAGTTGATTCCTTCAGCACGTACAATGGCCACTCCGCTGGCATCAATAGTGAATTGGTTGCCCCACTTTCCGGGGCTAGAAGCGATATTCAGGTCAAAAGCAGGTAGGGCAAAACCTGTCGTGGCGCTATTATCTTCTTCATCAAGGCCTTGAAAGCCGTAAACTCCGGCCGTAAAGTATCCTCGGTTTGTGAAGTTTTCGATTTTGGCATGGCTTTCCAGAACGTCTGAGCGGTCCTGATAATAACGTCTTAGATATGTATCATCACTGACCCAGCGCAAGGCATAATCCCATTGCCATTTGTCCCCGGCCAGTTGCAATTTATCAAGATCAAATTTACCACTGGAAAAAATATGTCCCCGGATTTCACGATTACCGCTATCCAGCTGTTCGATATCCCGGTCAACGGCATTTGTTGTAGACCCTTTGACAAAAAACTGACCATTGCCCGTATGTTGACGATAGGTTCCCGCCAGAACCAACCCTTCTTTTGAGGTGATTATGGGCTCGACAGTAATATCTTTATCTGGAGCCAATGTGAAATAATAGGGGATCGTGACATTCAACCCCAATTCCGATGAGGTGGCGAATTCCGGTGTCAGGAAGCCGGAGGCGGAATGCACAGTCGGATCAGGGTGAGAAAAATAAGGAGTGTAAAAAACAGGCACTCCGGAAATTTCCAGTACGACGTTTTTATATTTGACGACTTTATCTTTTTCATCATGAGTGATTTTATCCGCCCGAATTTGCCACAAGGGCTTTCGCATGCCGTCTTTATTACAGGTCTTGCAGGGCGAATAGGCGGCATCGGTAAAGATCGTTATACCATTTTCTCGATAACCTTCCCGGGCCACGAGATGACCGTCATCGGAGAATAAAACTCTGACATTGCGAATAAAACCTTGTTTTAGGCCGTCTTTAAGAACGGTTTCTTCCAGGAACATGATGTTGCCGTTGGTATCGCGAATGCTGATGTTGCCGGAGGCCTTCACTTCGTTGCTTGTGCGGTCAAGAATGATCTTGTCGGCTTTCAACATATTGTGGTTATGGTACAGGGTGACATCGCCGGTTGCGATAATCAGATTATTGTCACTGTCATATTCAATCTTGCGAGCAGAAAATGTGATCTTCTTTTGTGCTGTTGTCTCTGAATCCCCGTCATAGGAGACGCTGCCGACCGTAGAGGCGGATAAGAATGTTCCTGATAACAGGCCTATGAGGATTATTTTAAGTACCATATTGCATTATTTACATTTTTTTCTTTTTGTTGCCTATATCTTATTTCACGATGGCCTGAAAATACCAAAGAAATAAGTGAAATTTTCCACTTGCACAATGACTTTTACAGCAGTATCAGTCATTATGGAACTGCATATAAATATACTTGGTCACAATTGAGGCAATAATGAACATTAAATTTAGCAAAAAATCCCTTCCCACGTCAGATTCTCATGTGGTATTTGTCTATTCTGATAAGGAATTATCGGATAGTGCCGCAAAAATTGACAAGGTGACAGACGGGCTTGTCAGTCGTGCCATGGATGTTGGACATTTTGAGGGAAAGTTTGGACAGATCATTGAACTTGTTGCCCCAGTCAATTTGGATATTAATCGTGTGCTTGTTGTCGGTCTTGGTAAAGAGGCCAGCCTTGATCAAGTGAAAACCCAGAAAATCGGCGGTAAAATAATGGCCCGGTTAATCGCTTCCGGTGATGAAACATTATCCATTGCGGTGGATGTGCCGAAAAAGGCTAATATCTCCGGGGCTGAATTTGCGGCTCATCTGGGCTATGGTATTCGTCTGCGTCGTTATCGTTTTGATAAATATTTTACCAAACAGGAAGAGTCAAAGAAACCCTCTGTGATCGGGGTTGATATCATGTGTACAGCCTCTGCAAACGTGAAAAAAATGTTTGAGGAATTAGATAGGATTGCGGACGGCGTGATCCTTGCGCGGGATTTAGTGACAGAGCCGGGAAATGTGATTTACCCAGAAAGCTATGCCGAGAAAATTAAAGAATTGTCTGATCTGGGTATTGATGTGGAAATTCTGACCGAAGATGAAATGGAAGAATTGGGCATGGGATCCCTGTTGAGTGTAGGGCAGGGCAGTGCCTGTGAATCTCATCTGGTCGTGATGCATTGGAATGGCTCAGAAAATGATGATGAGCCTCCAGTAGCCTTTGTCGGTAAAGGAGTTACGTTTGATACAGGTGGTATTTCACTGAAACCTGGTGCCGGAATGGAGGATATGAAGTTCGACATGGGCGGGTCCGCCGCCGTGGTTGGCGCTATGAAAGCGCTTGCAGGACGTAATGCCAAGGTTAATGCCATTGGCGTCGTGGGATTGGTGGAAAATATGCCATCCAGTACTGCTCAGCGTCCCGGTGATGTGGTCACAAGTATGTCTGGTCAAACGATTGAAGTGATTAATACCGATGCGGAAGGCCGTTTGGTTCTTGCCGATGCGCTGTGGTATACGCAGGACCGCTTTAAGCCGAAATTCATGATTGACCTTGCTACGCTGACCGGGGCGATAATGGTTGCCTTGGGGCAGGAATATGCCGGGATATTCTCCAATAATGATGAATTATGTGAGAATTTGATCAGAGCCGGTAAAGATGTTGATGAATTGGTCTGGCGCATGCCCATGAGTAAGGGGTTTGACAAACTGGTCGATTCTAAAATCGCGGATATGAAAAATGTTGGTGGTAAATACGGCGGGAGCATCACCGCAGCACAATTCCTGCAACGTTATGTCAATGATGTGCCGTGGGTCCATATTGATATTGCCGGAACCGCTTGGCGCACAGAAGCCTCCGACATTGCCGCACCCGGTGCTACAGGATATGGCGTACGTCTTCTGGATCAACTGGTCCGCGATAATTACGAGGACTAAACAAAGTTATCAGATGTCCACTTGATCTCTAATCCTCAGACCTGAATGGTCTGAGGCAAGGCCAAGAGGCCGCCCGAGTTAATACGAGGACAGCCTAAGCCTAAGCGCCGGCGATTGAGGCAAAACGAAACTGAAGACCACAATGGTCTGACGCAAGGCCAAATGGCCGCCCGAGTTAATACGAGGATAGCCTAAGCGTAAGCGCCGGCGATTGAGGCAAAACTAAAATGACCGACATCAGCTTTTATCATCTGCTCCACCAACCTCTAACGAGCGCGTTACCGAAGCTGCTCGAAAAGGTGCATGGCGCAGGCCTGAAGGCTGTTATTAAGGTCGGGTCGGAAACTCGTATGAGGGAATTGGATGACCTCCTCTGGACCTATAGCAAAGATAGTTTCCTGCCTCACGGGAGCATGAAAGCTAAATTTTCCGATCAGCAACCTATATATTTGACAACAGAGGATGAAAATCCCGCTGATGCTACCGTGCTTGTATTGGTCGACAGTATGGAATCAGAAGCATTAGGCCAATACGATCGTTGTCTGGAAATGTTCGATGGCACCGACCAGAATGCCGTTGTTGCAGCTAGAACCCGCTGGAAAAGCTACACAGATGCAGGTTATAATTTGACCTATTGGCAGCAGACCGAACAGGGCGGCTGGGGTAAGAAGGCCTGACATACAATCCGTAGTGATTTTCCCGTTGCTTCACTCCCGCGTAGGTGAGAGTCTAGTCCAAATCAAGAAACTAACTGGCCAGAGAGAGACTGGATACCCGCCTTCGCGGGTATGACAGGTGGGGAAAATACGACTGTTGTTTGGAAATGTTCGATGATATTCTCAAGGATACCGTTGTCGCGGCCAGAACTCGCTGGAAAATCTATCCAGTTTCAGGCCATGATATAAGCTATTGGCAACAGACTGAGCAAGGCGGTTGAGGGAAGAAGGATTAAGTTGTATTAAATTGTTTTAGCCGCTTAAAAAGCATTCCAAAATCATTTTCATAACGACTTAGGTCAGGTTGATCGCTTGTTAATATGGCCTTTACCCCATTTTCATATATGCTAAAGATAGTGTTTTCCAAATCAGCTAAAGTCCATAGTATTGCTTCGGACTCTGTAATTTTTGTTTGGTTCCAAAGGTCTTTTTCATTACCTATATATTGCTTATCTTTATGTATAAGTATTTTATTACGAATTTTGCGGTATTTTTTGCGATACATGTTCTTTATTTTAGATATTTCACCCTGCAATCGGAGAAAGTCTGTTTCATTTGGTTCATGGACATTTTTCATATATTCTTTGAGCCAGTCAGGCTCTTCATCTCTATTCTGTATTTTGCGTTTTTTAAGATTTTCTTTCTTAAATATTTCAATATTATCTATACAAAATTGCAAGAGATCAAAAACCGAGAAATTATCATTACCGCCTTCTAATATTCTATTGAGGACGGTAAAATAAGTGACTTGTAAGGAATGTTTAATAACTCGCCAACTACGAGATGATGACATCAATAAGTCATCGTCATCATTTATATTAAATTGGAGCTCTTTCCATAGGCAATAACTGCCAAGGAGTATGTCTATTTCATTGCAGTATATTTGAAAATGTTCTTTAAAAGTTTCCATACAATAATATACCCAATTAAGCTAATGTGCTCGAAATATCAGATCATGGAAACTATACCAGCATCACCCCTGCAACGCTTCCATTTCTTCCTGCATTTCCATCCACTCAAGCTCGAATTCTTCTAAATCCAGCGTCATATCCAGCTTTTCGGCAGTGAATTTTTTCAGAGCGGCAGCGGCTCTGGCGTCGCCGTGGACGTAGAGTTTTGGATTTTTCAGAGCCCGGTCGTATTTAGCGACTTCTGTTGTCAATTTCTTAATTTTCTTTTCCAGCTTCTCTGCTTTTTTACGCAAGGATGTGAGTTCCGGGTTTTCGCTTCTGACTTTGCCTTTGCTGTCACCCGGGGCTTTTTTGGTTTTCTTGCGTGAGGTGGCCCGGGATTGCAGGATCAGTTTCTTGTAATCTTCCATATCACCGTCATAAGGGCTAACCGTACCGTCATGGACCAGCCACAGGCGGTCGGCACAGGCCTCAATCAAATGACGGTCATGGCTGATCATAATCACGGCGCCTTCGTAACCATTGATGGCATGGATCAGAGCTTCGCGGCTTTCCACGTCCAGATGGTTGGTTGGTTCGTCAAGGATCAGGATATGTGGGGCATTCAGGCTCATCAGCGCGAACAACAGCCGGGCTTTTTCACCGCCGGACAGGTCCTCAACACGCGTCATGGCCTTATCAGAGCCGAAGCTAAAGGCGCCGAGTTTTGCGCGTACCCGGCTTTCAGGCACATTGGGCATCCGTTCTCTCAGGTGACTGAGTGGCGTACCGTCCATGTTCAGTTCGTCCAACTGATGCTGGGCAAAATAACCAACCTCCAACTTGGAAGATCTTTTCAGTTCGCCTTCCATAATATCAAGACGGCCTGAGATTAATTTGGCAAAGGTGGATTTGCCGTTACCATTCTGTCCCAACAACGCGATACGGTCATCCATATCAAGGCGCAGGTTCAGCCGTTTCAATATGGGTTTGCCCGCAGTATAGCCGACCTCGCCATGGTCCAACGTAAATAGTGGCGGAGCCAGAGGTTTTGGATTAGGAAATTCAAAGGAAAATGTGCGGTCCTCAAGAATACTGTCCAACGGTCCCATTTTTTCCAGCATTTTTACCCGGCTTTGGGCTTGCTTTGCTTTAGAAGCCTTGGCTTTAAACCGGTCAATGAAGCTTTGTAAATGTTTCTGTGCGGCCTCTTGCTTGACTATGCCCGCGCGGCGATGAGCCAATTGTTCCCGGCGTAATTTTTCGAAATTATCGTAATTGCCGGTGTAGAGCTTCAGCTTTTGATGTTCCAGATGTAAAATCGCGGTCACAGAACTGTTGAGCAAATCCCGGTCATGGCTGACAATGATGATGGTATAGGGATAAGTTTCAATGAAATTTTCCAGCCACATGACGCCTTCAAGGTCAAGATAGTTGGTCGGTTCATCAAGCAATAACAAATCAGGGCGGGTAAACAAAGTACAGGCCAGTGCAACACGCATGCGCCATCCCCCGGAAAAGGAAGAGCAGGGCCGACGCTGTGCTTCGCCGTCAAAACCAAGGCCGGACAGAATGCTAGCGGCGCGTGCTTCGGCAGTATGGGCTTCGATATCGGCAAGTCTCATATGGACTTCTGCGATTTTTTCGGGGTCCGTTACGGTCTCAGCTTCTTTTTCGAGAGCCTGTAGCTCATGATCAGCTTCGAGTACTGTGTCCAGCAGGCTGGTGGAGCCACCGGGGGCTTCCTGTGCCACTTGGCCCAATCTTGTCCGCTGTCTTATCTTCAGGCTGCCTTCATCCCAGTGGAGCTCACCAGTGATGAGTTTTAGTAGCGTGGACTTTCCCGCGCCATTCTTGCCGACAATACCGACTTTATGGCCCGCAGGCACCCGTGCGCTGGCCCCCTCTAATAGAGTTTTGCCAGCAATGCGATATGTCAGATCCTGAATTTGAAGCATGGTTACACCTTGAGTAATTTGAGCATAGGGTTTAACAGGATTCGGTAAAAATACAATGGGTGATTTCTTCATGATTATCGAATGAATTTGGATGACCCTTTTTCCCGGCGGTAAATGGCTTGTTTTGTATTCTTGCGCCACACAGGGGGCGTGCCCACTTGGTCATTAAGCTTGGCCTGTATGAAAAAAATATTATGAAATTCTAATGAATATTTTCGTAAAAAATGTTCATTCAATTACCATCGTGATTTCTTCTGTTGATGTTCTGCTCATAAAACACTATAAACCGCCCCAAATTGGATGTATTTTTATTTTAAGGATTGAATGATGACTGTAACACGTACTTTTTCTATTATTAAGCCTGATGCAACACGCCGTAATCTGACCGGTGCTGTGACACAAATTCTGGAAGACGGTGGTCTTCGGGTTGTGGCGTCCAAACGTATTCAAATGACAAAAGAACAAGCCGAAGGTTTTTATGGCGTTCATAAAGAACGTCCTTTCTTTGGCGAGTTGGTCGAATTTATGATTTCAGAGCCCGTTGTTGTTCAGGTTTTGGAAGGTGAAAATTCTGTTCAACGTAACCGCGACTTGATGGGTGCAACGAACCCTGATGATGCTGATGAAGGTACAATCCGTAAAACACATGCATTGTCTATCGGTGAAAATTCCGTTCATGGTTCTGATAGCGACGAAAATGCAGCGATTGAGATTTCTTACTTCTTTAGTGATACTGAATTGGTTGGCTAAGTCAACGCAGATTGAATAGTAAAAAAAAGCCGCTGATCATATTTGATCGGCGGCTTTTTTCATGGGCAATATTATTGGAATGTGAATATTCGGATTTAAATAACTTATTTGGGAATTAAATCCGGGCTTATCAACCCCTTTTTTGGATAGTCGGCTTCTTCAATGATGGCCCGGTTACCGGAAATGCGCACCCGGCCCAATGCAATCAGTTTCAATGACTCGGGGTAGATGAGATGTTCCAGTTCCAGAACTTTATTGGACAAGCTATCCGCATCGTCCTCTGGGTCAACGGCCAGCGCCGCTTGCAGGATAATAGGCCCATCATCCATTTCAGGACGAACGATATGGACCGTGCATCCGGTAAAGCGCACGCCTGATTCCAAGGCTCGTTCCTGCGTATGCAATCCCTTAAAGGAAGGGAGTAAGGAGGGGTGGATGTTCAGGATACGGTCTTTCCAGCGATTGACAAAACGCGCATCAAGAAGGCGCATGAAACCGGCAAGGCAAATAAATTTGGCCTTGTATTTTTTCAGTTCCGCATCAAGGGCATTCTCGAAAGCTTCTCTGTCTTCAAAGTCCCGGTGGTTGACCACAGAGGTTGGGATATTTGCAACTTTGGCTTTATCAAGCCCTCCGGCACCTGGGTTATTGGCGATGACAGCGACAATGCGGGCGGGGAATCCTTCTTCGGCGCAGGCATCAATCAATGCCTGCAAGTTACTTCCTCGACCGGAAATCAATACAGCGACGTCTAGCATGATGATTTTTCCTGTTATTTGGAAGAAAGGGCTTGCCAAGGGGCAGCGTAGCCCCAACTTCCGGCGGCTCCCGTGACAACCGTTGCGGGTTCCTCAGCGGACTTTTTAACCACATGACCTAATGTATAGACAGTTTCACCGAACTCTTCGAATATTTTCCGAGTTTCATCGGCTCCGTCAGCCTTGACAATAACCACAAGCCCAATGCCGCAGTTAAATGTTTTTGCCATTTCCAGAGGCTCAAGGTTTCCAGCTTCCCGTAACCAGTTGAAGACCGGGGGTAAAACCCAGCTGTTTGCCTCCACATGAGCAGAGACACCTTCCGGCAGGATGCGCGGTATATTTTCCACGAAACCACCGCCAGTGATATGAGAAATAGCCTTGATGTGACCTGCTTTCAGAGCTGCCAATGTGCTTTTGACATATATTCTTGTGGGCTCAAGCAGAGCCGTACCAAAATCTTTGTCCGCATCGAAAGGGCAGGGGTCTTGATAACTTAATCCAGAATCTTCAACGAGGCGGCGCACAAGAGAGAAGCCATTAGAATGAACTCCGCTGGAGGCTAGTCCCAATAGAATATCACCTTTGGAAACGTCGTCACCGGTCAGGATGTTTTCCCGTTCTACTGCGCCGACACAAAAACCGGCAAGGTCATAGTCGCCGTCTTTGTACATTCCGGGCATTTCGGCAGTCTCGCCGCCAATCAGGGCCGTATTGGCCTGGCGACAACCTTCTGCGATGCCTTCGATTATGGCGCGACCAGCGTCAACGCTTAAATGTCCGGTGGCGAAATAGTCCAGAAAGAATAAAGGTTCAGCCCCTTGTACGATCAAGTCATTAACGCACATGGCGACTAAATCAATGCCGACCGTATCATGCTTGCCCGACTCAATGGCGACTTTCAACTTCGTACCAACACCATCGGTGCCCGATACAAGGATAGGGTCATTATAGCCAGCGGCTTTGAGGTCAAATAACGCCCCAAAACCACCAAGGCCTGATGTGCAGCCGGGGCGTTTGGTCGATGCTGCCGCAGGTTTGATAGCATCAACAAGGTCATTGCCTGCATCAATATCAACGCCGGCGTCTTTATAGGTATAGGATTTTTTTTCGTTCACGATTGTCCACCTGAAAAATACTGTTAATAGCTCAGATATAAGCGGAGCCATAAGAAAATGCCACC
>JAESRB010000024.1 GCA_016764855.1 Emcibacter sp. | reverse complement strand
GCAGAGCCTCCCTTATCAAAGATATAAATCTGAGCCCCCTCATACCGACGGAACTGCAAAGCCATGAAAGCCAGCAACACAGATTTACCGGCCCCCGTGGGGCCGACAATCAGGGTATGGCCCACATCGCCCTGATGAAGCGATAACCGAAAGGGTGTATTGCCTTCCGCTTTAGCTTGCAAAAGAGCGGGAGCGTTTAGATGGTGGTTTTTGGCGGGACCGGCCCAGATGGCGCTGAGCGGCAACAGATGACAAAGATTAAGACTGTGAAGTAAAGGTTGCCGGACATTGGCATAAACATGTCCCGGTAATGATCCAAGCCAAGCCTCCACAGCATTGAGCGTTTCCGTGATGGTGACAAAACCCCGGCCATTGATGACACGGATGACTTCACGAACCTCGAGTTTGAGGCTTTCAGGGTTCTTATCCATCACCGTGACCGTGGCAGTAAAATATCCGTAAGAGACAAAGTCCGACCCCAGTTCCTGCAAAGCCGCATCCGCGTCCAGTGCTTTGTTGTCCGCGTCCGTATCCACCATGGGAGAGGCTTCATTGGTCATGGCTTCCCGGATGATGGATCCGATGCCCTTCCGCTTGGCAAACCATTGACGGCGGTATTTTGTCAGTTCCTTGGTGGCCGCCGTTTTATCCATGGGAATAAAGCGGGTTACCCAGCGATAACGCATTCCCAGATGGTTCAATCCATCGAGCAGGCCCGGCGTGCTGCTGCCCGGAAAGCCGCGCACCGTGATCGTCTGCATATGATGTTCGCCCAACATGGGAGACAGTCCTCCGGTCAGATCATCGTCGGGCAACAGGGCATCCAGATAGATAGGTGTTTCAGGCACGGTGATTGGATGATGTTTTGTGGAGATAGTGCCATGCAGAAACGTCAAGAGTTCCGCATCTTCCATGACGGCAAATTCCGGCATCAAGTCTGATAACAGGTCAAAGAAGCCGCCGGACGCACTATAAAAACTCTCCAAATAAGAAGCATTTGTGTTTTGATTTACTGCCCCATCATCAGGACGCTCAAAAAACAGGCTTTCCGCCAAACGGGTTTTGTCTTCCGGGGGCAGCCAGAGCAGCGACAGCACATAACGGCTTTCAAAATAATCTTCCGTTTCAAAAACAGCTTTGCGTTCCGCGTCAATCAACCCTGACAGGGGATCCGGAAAGGTTGAGACGGGATAGTCCTTTGCGGACATTCTGTCAGCCTCAAAAAACAATGCCCATCCCGACCCAAAACGCCGAAGAATATCATTAAGCCGGGCACATAGGGCCACCAGTTCCGCTTCCGTGGCAGATTCAAGATCCGGTCCCCGGAAACGGGCACAGCGCATAAAACTGCCGTCCTTGTTGAGCACCACACCGGGGCCAATCAGGGCGGCCCACGGCAGGTAATCGGCGAGACAGTTGGTCTTCTTGTTATATTCAGAGAGATTAAACATATCTCAGGCCTCCATATAGTTTTTGGCTTTTAGATGACGGATAAGAACGTCCATAAACTGTGGATCTTTGCGGGCGGCAAAAGCGGCGATGCCATGACCCACTGCCCATATTAAAAACCCTACCAGCCACAGCCGAAGTCCGAGCCCCATGGCCGCCGCCAGGGTTCCGTTCAAAATGGCGATATTGCGCGGCACGCCTGCCATCATGATCTGCTCAGTGAGAGACCGGTGCAGAGGGATTTCAAAACCGGTATCCGTCATAATGTTGCCCCGCCACCAAAGGAGAAGAAGGTCAGGAAGAAGCTGGTCGCGGCAAAAGCGATACTGAGGCCAAAGACGATCTGGACCAGACGCCGGAAACCACCGCCCGTATCGCCAAAGGCCAACGTAAGGCCGGTGATGGTGATAATCAGCACGGCAACGATCCGGGCAACCGGTCCCTCAATGGAGGCCAATATTTGGGTGAGCGGCCCTTCCCAGGGCATGCTGGACCCAGCGGCAAAGGCGGGTGTCGTGTTCAATGTCACATAGAGCGCCAGAGACATTGTCAGGGCCTTGGTGCGGGCACGCGGTATCAAGGAAGAGAATGTAATCATGATTGTCCTTTCGGGGATTTTGATGTTGTGATGGGTCGTAAATTATTCAGTCCGGTCAGAGGGGGAGCAGGTGATAATCACCGTCCTTAAATCCTTTGACCTGAACAATTTCTTCCAAACTTCGGCCAGCATCCACACGTTTGATAAACAGGATCAAATCAATGGCTTCTGAGATAAGTTGGTGAGGTACGGTGATGACTGTTTCCTGTATCAACTGTTCCAGTCGATAAAGCCCGGCCTGGGCACTGTTGGCATGTAGCGTCGTAATGCCGCCCGGATGTCCCGTGTTCCATGCTTTCAGCATATCCAAGGCTTCCGGTCCCCGAACCTCACCGATAATAATCCGGTCAGGTCTGAGACGCAGGGTGCTTTTTACCAGCCGGGAAAGATCTGCAATGCCATCTTTGGTGCGCAACGCCACACAATCCTTCGCGGCACATTGCAGTTCCCGCGTATCTTCAATCAGCACCACCCGGTCACCGGATTTAGCAACCTCTTGGAGCAGGGCATTGGTCAAAGTGGTTTTGCCGCTGCTAGTGCCGCCAACCACAAGAATGTTTTTACGGGCTCTGACGGCCTCCACCAGATGTTGTTTCTGCAGCGGGGTTATGACTTCCTGTTCCACATAATCCTGCAGGTCAAAAATCATCTCTGCTTTTTTGCGGATGGAAAAAACCGGTGACGTGACGATGGGAGGCAGCAGGCCTTCGAACCGCTCTCCCGTTTCTGGAAGTTCTGCGCTGACGATCGGGTTTTTAGCATGGCATTCTGATCCCATATGGGACGCCACCAGACGGATCAGCCGTTCCGCTTCCGGAGCCGACAAATACTGTCCCGTATCAATGCGGCCCCTGCCCTGTATATCCAGCCATAATTTTCCGTCTGGGTTCAGCATCACTTCCAGAGTATTTTTATCCGCGAGCGCCTTCATAATTTCCGGGCCCATGGCGGTTTTCAGCATGCTGTGAATACGGCGCAGGGAAAGTTCATGCTTGGTCATCTGTTGCCCCCTCTTTTCTGTTGGAGATATCCTTCTTAAGATCAGGCGCTAGATCATCCTCGGCCACCTCACCGAAACTGTAAAAGTCCGGTGCGGAACTTGGGATATCTTCAATCACGTCATGGATAAAGTTAGCCTTTCTGGAAAGCCGTTTGGCCAGTTGGGTAATAAAGCTTTCAAAACGTTCATTGCCCAAAGCCTGAGCGGCCTGTTTTTCACTGGCGGCCAATGGCGGCATTACTGTTAAATAATAGCGAATGAACAGAGCCAGCGTTTCCAAGATCACTAGAAAATCCCGGGCCTGCCGGTCCATCTGCCGGGTCATCCTGTCCAGCCTTTTGATAAAAACCGCATCCCTCTTATCTCCGTGCTCTGCGGAAAAATGCCCCATCAAGGCGGCCTCAACGATAGAGGATTTTGTTACACCGGATTTACGGGCAGTCAGGTCAAGCTCTGAGCGCAGCTTATGGGGGATATACATATTAATTCGACTGTTCATGGATTTTTCCTGTAATATTCTACATCAAGGGCATTAGGTCATCATCAATCTGGTCCTGACCAAAAACCCTCTGGGCATTGCGGATCAAAGCCTTGTCGCGCTTTTGTTTAAGCAATTCTTCCACCTCCAGATTTTCTTCGGCAAAATCATCATCCACCTCCATAAGGTCACAGACATCGAGATCGGCTTTTGGCGGCAAAGAATCTTTGACCAGTTCAGGGATTTTCTCTAATCCTCCACCGTCATCGGCAAAGAAATTGGTGCCTTCATCAGCAGGCATGAGAGGGGCACTGGGCACAATGTGATCTTGCCAATCATGGTCACATCCACCGCCTTCACCCCGCAGCACCGCCTGAGACAGCGCGGGCAGCAAACGATCGGTAAAATTCCGGTCTTCATAATATTTAAGTTTTTTCGCCCGGATCGGGGGAAGTCCCGAGACAAGTAAAAGTTCATCGTCCACAGGCAATTGCATCACTTCACCGGGGGTGAGCAGAGGCCTCGCCGTTTCCTGCCGTGATACCATCACATGAGAAAGCCACGGGGCCAGCCTGTGTCCGGCATAGTTCTTCTGAGACCGCAGTTCTGTGGCAGTGCCCAGACTGTCGGAGATCCGCTTTGCCGTCCGCTCGTCATTGGAGGCAAAAGCGATGCGGATATGGCAGTTATCCAAAATACTGTTATATTCGCCGTATGCTT
>JAESRB010000023.1 GCA_016764855.1 Emcibacter sp. | reverse complement strand
CCGGTTTTAAAAAGGATCTTGCGGAATTAAGTGTTTCTGTCCTTGGTCCCATTACGGAGGAGATGAACCGTCTCTGTGAAGAAAAAACTTATATAGACCAAATTCTTAAAGAAGGTTCCGAAAAAGCCCGGGTGCTTTCGGCCCCTATTTTAAAAGACGTTCACAATATCGTGGGGTTCTTGCAATCTCAGCTCTAACCTACTATCTTTAAAGTATCTCTTGTGGAGAGGGATGATTGCTAAGGTGAAGATTATGAATGTTATTGTAAGATTGTTAAGTGTGGTGCTTTTGGCCGGCCTGATTGCCGGTTGTAATAGTACATTTAAATCCAATGTGTCACGATTCCATGAATTGCCTGCGCCCAAGGGTGAAACGGTGATGATTGTGCCTCTTGACCCGACGAAAAATACCAGCCTTGAATTTGTGTCTTATGCCAATATGCTGGGTAGCTATCTTTCAAGGCAGGGCTATGCGCCTGCAGCTGATGGGGAACCGGATCTGATTGTAGAAATGGATTACTCCGTGGATGATGGTAAGGTCATGGTCAGAAGTTTTGGAACCGGATATGGCTTTGGTTATGGTCACTTTGGACCTTATGGCCATTTTGGCCGTTACGGCGGCTATTACAGCTCTTTTTACGGTTCTTTCTATAGCCCTTTCTACAGTCCCTTCTATCGTCATTCTTTATTCAATGACAATGAGGTGCGGTCCTATGTCAATTATACCCGTAAATTGACCATGGTCATTCGACCTAATGGAGCGGGTAAGAAAAACCTGTTTGAAGGAACAGTGGAAAGCACAGGACGGAGCAAAAACCTTGCTCAACTGATGCCCCATATGATTCAAGCTCTTTTTAGCAACTTTCCCGGTGAAAGTGGCACCACGAACAAGGTCGTCATAGAGCTTAACCAAGAATAAACCAGCGGTTATCCATATATGTTTACGTGCTGTTATTGTGAAGCTATAGTAAGTCTCTGATAAATATAAAGGCAGGAAGCATGTGGAATAGAATCAAACGGATTTTTTGTTGGCTGCGGGATAGAATTACCCTGAAAATTGCCAGAAGGATTCTGGTGACGGTGGGGGTCGTTGTTTTCTTCTATTATCTGATTGGTATGGTTGTTGTTGAAAATATCAACGATGACAGAAATTTTGCGGCGGAGAAGCTGGAGAATAGGGGGCAGGGTAGCCACGTGGTCGCCATGTCTATCGCCATGATCGACAGGGAAGTCAACAAGCATGCCTGGATTTCCAATGATCCGTGGTTCAAGCCCGGATCACTGTTGGATAATATGGCGCATTATCAAAAAGGAATTGTTTCTGCCAATGCCATCTTTGCCATTGAATTGAAGGATCAGTTGAGTCGTACAAGGGGCTCAAGTCAGGTGAATAAAAATCTGACAGAGGTGGCGAGTGGGATGAATTATGCGCCCGATAGATGGTATTGGGACCCTAATGTGTCAATATTCTTGTTTGTGGCTCCGGCGGAAAAACAATATAATAGTGCGCTGAAGAATTTAAAAATCTACAATGATGATGTGGCTAGCGGGGAGGCGTCTTTTGAGCGCCGGACGGATAATCTTTTGTCAACGCTGGATAAGTTCTCGCTGGACTTAGGATCCTCGTCGGATGCTATTTCGAAAAAGATTGGCAATGGTATCGGCTGTGTATTGGATACCAAGGCCGATGATCTGTTTTACGATGTAAAGGGCCGGGTCTATGCCTATTTTCTGTTGCTAAAGGGATTGCGGGTAGATTTTGACAAGGTTATCACGGACAAAGATATCGGCAATAGTTGGGAACTTTTGGAGCAAAGCATGTCCTCTTTGATAGAGCTTGATCCGATGATTGTGTCTAATTGTGCCGCCGACGGGTTTCTGTTTCAGAACCATCTTGCCACACAGGGGTTCTACCTTCTGCGCTCCAGAACACAATTAAAAGAGATCACGAATATTCTGTTAAAATAAAAAAATCTTGCCAAACTTTGCTTTTCGGTGGCAAGATGGGAACTGTTATGACTTTTTATTGTCGATATATGGTATTAAACAGGATAGGGGACTAACCATGTCCACGCAGAAAAATAAGTGGAAATTTCTGGTTATTGCCGATGAAACGCCGGAATTTAAAGTGGTTCTCCGGTTGGCTTCTTTACGCGCGGCGCGCGTGGGCGGCGTGCTTGTAATGTTGCGGATCATTCCACCAGCAGAGTTTCAGCATTGGATGTCTGTTCGGGACATTATGGAAGAAGAAGCCATGCAGGAAGCCCAGGAAATGATGGACGATTTTGCCTGTGATGTAAAAAATCTGTCAGGACTTAAGTGTGAACAGGTTATTCGTAATGGCATGCCAAGTGACGTCATTACGCGATATATAGAGGAAGATAAGGATATTCACCTCTTGGTTCTTGGGGCGAATGTGAATGGTGATCCGGGCCCCTTGGTTAAGGCGTTTCGTGAGGAATTATTGAATGTTCTGCATATGCCGGTGCTTGTCGTACCGGGGAATATGACAGAGAGTGAAATCGATAAATTTGTTTGATCCGGAATGTTTTGATAAATTAAGACTGTTTTACTCTTGATTTTATGGAAAAATGTTGCCATCTATATCCTATCATGAAGCAGTAGGACAAATACATGTTTATTCAAACCGAAGTAACTCCCAATCCCGCAACCCTGAAATTTGTGCCGGGTGAAACCGTTATGGCGCAGGGAACGGCCTTTTATGAGAATATTGAGGAAGCGGCAAATTCACCCCTTGCGCAACGTCTCTTCGCTGTTAATGGAGTATCGGGCGCGTTTTTTGGCTCTGATTTTATTGCGGTGACGCTGACAGATCAGGACTGGGATGATAAGAAGACGGATGTTCTCGGCGCGATTATGGAGCATTTTACATCTGGTGACCCTGTCGTTGCTACGGAAACTGAAGAGGTTCCTGCGGCAGAAGAAAGTCCCGAAAACCCCGAAGATGCAGAAATCATTGCTCAGATAAAAGAATTGCTGGAGGCGCGGGTGCGGCCTGCTGTTGCGCGTGACGGCGGTGACATCACATTTCATGCCTATACGGAAGGTACAGTTTATCTTCGTATGCAGGGGGCCTGTTCCGGCTGTCCCAGCTCAACCGCGACATTGAAATATGGCATCCAGAATCTGTTGAAACATTATATCCCCGAAGTGGAAAATGTTGAGGCTATTTAAGGTCTTATTTTACGAAAAACGGTAAGCCAAACCAATACCATCTTCTGTCTGGACCGGGTAGCGTGCAATTGAGTCTGCTCCGGCCTTGGGGTAGGGGCTTATCAAAGCGAATTTCTATTCTGTTGCCGCCGATGCGGGTTATGTCGGCGGCTTTGCCAAGATGGGAAGGGTAGCAGCTCATGACCGACAGGCCGCGCACATGCTTGTCGACAGTAAAGCCGATTTGAGGCGGGTTCTTATGGATGTCTGGACTGATAGGCAGGACGTCAAAAGCAGGTAAGGCACGGGCATTTACGATTAACCGAAACCTTTCCATATTGGCGTATTTCTGGTTAAAGGAAAAACGGGGCAGGCCATAAAGATCCCGTCGGCTGCTGAGAGCGCTGGAGAATTGTCCAAAGGCCGCAGTGAATTTTTTCTTCTGCAGGATGTCTGCCAGCAGAGGGCCGAATTCGCCAAAAGGATAGGCAAAGATGTCTGGTACCATGCCAAGCTCCTTTTGATAGATTTTACTGGCGGTTTCAATATCTTCCGCAGCACGTTGCGCGGACATATGGATTAAATGCTTATGAGTATGCGCATGATGTCCAATGGAAACTAGAGGATCGCGGGCCAGTTCGCGGATTTGTGGCCAAGTCATATAGCCGGGTATCTGGTGGCTTATAGGTTCGGTGGAGACAAATAAAGTGAAGGGAAAATTGGCTTGTTTTAATCTGGGCCAAGCATGTTGCAGGATCGAGTAATAGGCATCGTCAATGGTAATGGCAATGGTACGCGGAGGCAGCTTGGTCTTGTTGCGAAGAGCAGATACGATGACATCAAGAGGGACAATATTGTATTTTTCTTTTTGTAATTCGGCCAATTGTGCGTCAAATTGGTCCAATGTGATATTGGTGGAGGGGAATTTATCTTCGCCAAACCTGTGATACATCAGAACAATGGCGGAATCTTCGGCTTCTTGCGCATATGCCTTGGAGCCCGTGAGAATAGCGCAGATCAGGAGCAGGCCTGAAAATAACAGGGCGAACAGGAAATGGTGGTTTGCTTTACTCTTGACACGGCCTCTATTTTTTGAGGTAGAGTATAACAGGATAATTTTAAAAGAAAATATTCTTCGTACACGACTGATATATGTTAACATATGACTTTAAAATTGAGGATGGAAAATGACGCAAGATATACTTTCGGACCGGGATTTGAACGTAATTTTCAGAGAGGCACGTTCCTTTAAAAGTTGGCAGGATCAGCCAGTTTCTGAAATTACGATACGAGCCATGTATGATCTTCTGCGGTGGGGACCGACGAGTTTTAATTGCTCACCGGCGCGTTTTACCATTGTTCAAAGCGCGGAAGCGAAGAAAAAACTGGCCGATTGCGCCGTGGACGGCAATAAGGCCAAGATACTGTCTGCGCCCTTTACGGTGATTGTGGCCAGCGATGAGAAATTCTATGATTTACTGCCTGAGTTATTTACCGCCTATCCTGCTGCAAAGGATTTCTTCACCGGCGATGCTGATCTGGCACGAGAAACAGCCTTCAGGAATAGCAGCTTACAGGGCGGATATATGATCATTGCCGCACGTTCGCTTGGACTTGATTGCAGCCCCATGTCGGGCTTTAATCCGGCCGCCGTGAATGACGCTTTCTTTAAAGACGGCAATTACAGCGTGAATTTTATCTGTAGCATGGGCTACGGCGACGGGGAAAGTCTGCCGGATCGTGATCGGCGTTTGTCATTTGATGAGGCGTGTGAAATTCTTTGACGTTACAGGTAAAATTACTGGCCCTTGATTCCGCTCTGTCATCCTGTTCTGCTGCGGTGATAGAGGGCGGCGAGATTAAATCCGAAATATTTGAAAACCGCATGCGGGGACAGGCCGAACGTCTGATGCCCATATGTCAGGATGTCTGTGAGCAGGCGGGCCTGTCATTTGATGATCTGGACGCGATTGCCGTTACTTGCGGACCGGGAACCTTTACCGGGGTGCGCATTGGTCTTGCTGCGGCCAAGGGATTGGCGCTGGCCTTGGGTATTCCTCTTGTGGGGGTGACCAGTTTGGATGTTGTGGCGAGAAATGCCGCAGACAAAAGGGGTAATGGCCGGATTGCAATTGCGTTTGATGCCAGAAGGTCAGAAGTCTATTGGCAGATTTTTGATGTGATGGGCGGGAGGGTTGTTCCGGTAATGACGCCTGTGGCCGTGCCGCTGGTGGATATAGAGTCACATATTGATGACCAAGTGACGGCGGTGATCGGTACGGGGGCCGAGTTGGTAAAGTCGTTTCTATCGCAGGACGCGCAGGATCGGCTTAGTTTTCCTGATCTGCCGTCTCAGCCCACGGCGGGAACGTTGGGTCAGATAGCGTATGAAAGGCTGGAGGAGGAATTGGCCTCTGGTGTGAAGGTAGAGGCCGTTGTGCCGCTTTACTTAAGAGCGCCCGATGCGGTGGCTGCAAAGCCCATAAGTTATCCTTTTCAGAATAAATGACGATTTCGGTTCAGATATTCGGGGCGGAGGCGGCGGAAATGCTATCCGAGATGCAGGCTCGTTCTTTTCAGGGAACCGGGGAACAATTATGGTCCAGAGAGGCTTTTGATGAGCTGTTGCAAAGTTCGGGGACGGGGGCTTTAGTGCTGTTGGAACATGACGAAGCAGTGGGTTTTCTCATGTGGCGACAGGTGGCGGATGAAGCAGAGATCTTGACTACAGCCGTTTTGCCTACTCATCGGAAGCGGGGATTGGGCTATCGGATGTTGCAAGAATTTTATGCGCAGGCGAAAGTCGGAGGGGTCCGGGAAATATTTTTGGAGGTGCGAGAGGATAACAGGGCCGCGACCGGGCTCTACGTTAAATCAGGGTTTGAGGTAGTGGGACGGCGGAAAAATTATTACGGGGGTAAGGGGGGTAAAAAACAGGACGCTCTGATAATGAAATATTCTTTTATGCTGCGGGATTGCGTTATGGAAGAGGGCAGATTTTGAAAAGGAAAATGTTTTTGAATTGAACGACAGAATGTGTATAATAAGTAAAAAAATATAGTATCATAACAGGGTCATAAACCGGGTAAGAAGAATGTCATCAGAAATAGAAAAAATGTGTATTGAAAAGGGTATGCGCATGACCGACCAACGTCGGGTCATCGCAAAGGTACTGTCAGAAGCAGTCGATCATCCAGATGTGGAAGAAGTTTATCGCCGCTCTATTGATCTTGATTCGCGGATTAGTATCGCAACGGTTTATCGTACCGTGCGTCTTTTTGAAGAGGCCGGCATTCTGGAGCGTCATGATTTTCGCGTTGACGGTGGCGAACACCGTGCGCGTTTTGAATTGGTCAGCGAAGAGCATCATGATCATCTGATTGATGTGGAATGCGGCGAAGTTATCGAGTTTCATGATAGTGAAATTGAAGAACTACAGAAACGTATCGCCGAGAAATACGGCTATAAATTGGTTGATCATCGTATGGAATTATACGGTGTGAAAATTAAATAAAACAAATATATTATTGTACAAGTTGTAAAAGCCCCTGCAGGCTAATATATATGAGGCACAGGGGCTTTGTATTAAGGTGGAAACCAATCTATTCATTATGAGAGAATATTACAGAATACTCAAGGCGCTCTTCGTTTTTGCCGTGTTGTTGCCGCCAACTATTATATTCAAGAAAATAAAATTTCCGGGCTATAAAACTTGGCCACATTTGGTGCATCGTTCATTATGTTATGCCTTGAATGTAAAGGTAAAGACATTTGGTGAACCACTAGAAGGGCCGCCGACGCTGTTTGTCAGCAATCACGTTTCATGGATTGATATCCTTGTTCTGGGGCATGTTATCAAGGCCTGTTTCGTTGCGAAGAAAGATATGAAGGGATGGCCTATTTTGGGTTATTTGTCTTCCCTGCAGCGGACGATTTTTGTTGACCGGGAAAAGCGTACGGATGTTATTGAGCAGCGCAAGGAAATGCAGGACAGAATACATAACGGCGATAATTTGATTCTGTTCCCCGAAGGGACGACATCGGACGGGGGACGGGTTTTGCCGTTTAAAAGTTCTTTGTTTGGTGTGACCGAAAAAGCCATGAAGCTTGAAACTGATGAGCAGGGTCACATACGGGACCTCATGGTGCAACCGGTCACGATCGTCTATAAACGGATTAATGACATGCCCACCATACGGGCCAACCGCCCAAGCGTTGCGTGGTATGGTGATATTGATATGGCGCCTCATTTTAAAGGGGTGCTTAATCTGCTTAAAATTGAGGTGGAAGTGCATTTTCATGAACCCGTGTCGCGGAATCTTTTCAAAACCCGAAAAGAATTGTCAGCCTATTGTCAACGGACGATTGAGAATCGTTTGCTTGAATGCCTGAGAGGCAAACATAAATCATGAAACAGGAACGCTAGTGACTAAGAAAATATACGTCAAAACATACGGTTGCCAGATGAATGTCTATGATACGGAGCGTATGGTGGATGTGATGGCTCATGAGGGCTATGAAGAAACAGATAAGCCCGATGATGCGGATATTATCGTTCTGAATACTTGTCATATACGGGAAAAAGCAGCGGAAAAGGTCTATTCTGATATTGGCCGTTTGCGGGTGATGAAGGAAAAGCAAGTCAAAAAAGGCGGCAAAGACAGCATTCTTGCCGTTGGCGGCTGCGTGGCACAAGCCGAAGGTGCTGAAATACAGCGGCGGGCCCCGGTTGTGGATATGGTTTTTGGACCACAAACTTACCATAAATTACCGGAAATGACCGTTGAGGCGGATAAATCCAAAAAATCTGGCGAACGTCCGCGCATTGTCAATACGGACCTTAATGTCAGTGAAAAATTTAAAAGTCTGTCCAAGAAAGGGGTTTCCGCGAAGAAATCCGCTTTTTTGACCATACAGGAAGGCTGTGATAAATTCTGTACCTATTGTGTGGTTCCCTATACTAGGGGCGGTGAATTTTCACGCTCATACGAAGATGTTATGCAGGACGCGGTTAAATTGAATGACGCTGGTGTTCTGGAAGTAACGCTTCTGGGGCAGAATGTGAATGCCTATCACGGGATGTCCGCAGCGGGGGAACAATGGTCTCTGGCGGGTTTGATCCGGCATCTGGCGGATACAACAGATTTTCAACGGATCAGATATACCACCTCTCATCCCCATGATATGACCGATGAATTGATTGCGGTGCATGGGGATGTTGAACAATGCATGCCCTACTTGCATTTGCCGGTACAGGCGGGGTCTGATAAAATTGTCAAGGCCATGAACCGTCATCATACCATTGCATCCTACATGAAAACCATTGAGGATATTAGGAAAGTACGGCCTGATATTGCCCTGTCCGGTGATTTTATTGTTGGCTTCCCCGGTGAAACGGACGCGGATTTCCAGGCAACCATGAAAGTGGTCCGAGACGTTGAATATGCTCAAGCCTATTCTTTCATGTATAGCGAACGCCCCGGCACCCCGGCGGCGAATTGGGATGATCAGGTGGAAAGTCATGTCAAATCAGAACGGCTGGCAGAATTGCAGCAAGAACTGAACCGTCAGCAACGGGCGTTCAACGATACAACGGTGGGTAAAGTTATTCCGGTGTTGCTGGAAAGAACCGGCAAGCAAGACAGCCACCTTGTGGGTCGCAGTCCGTATATGCAGTCGGTCTATGTGGATGTGGGAGATGCGGCACTGGCGAAACAGTATTTTGGCAAAATGGTTGATATGAAAATTACCAGCGCGGGACCGCGTAGCCTGAAAGGTGAGTTTGTAAGCTAAATGGGTAAAGCAATAACACTCGAATTCGAAGATAATAGCCGCCTGTCGACGCTTTATGGGGAACATAATTGTCATCTTGCCCGTATTGAGGAAAAGACAGGCTCCAGTTTCACCGTAAAAGGAAATATACTGGTCATTGAGGGCAAAAAAGATGTCAGAGAGACTGCGCAGCAGATCATCGTCAGCCTGCATAAAGTGCTGGACCAGGGAGTAGATATTACCATGGACGACGTTGATGGCGCCATCCGCATGGCAGATTTTTTGGACGCCCCGCGTCAGGAGAATATCACCGAGCGGAAAGACTTCACTAGCCCGGAACATCAAATTCGTACCCGGAATGCCATAATTTCTCCTCGGTCGGTTAATCAGTCGCTTTATATTGATGCCCTGCGCAATACTAATATGACTTTTGGTTTGGGGCCTGCGGGAACGGGCAAAACATTTCTTGCGGTGGCCATGGCGGTGTCTCACCTTTTGGAAGGTAAGGTTGAGAAGATCATCCTGACCCGCCCAGCGGTGGAGGCCGGGGAAAAACTTGGTTTCCTGCCCGGAGATATTCGTGAAAAGGTTGATCCTTATTTGCGGCCGCTCTATGACGCGCTGGGACATATGATTTCCATTGAACAGACGGAACGCAGGCTGGAAAATGGTGATATTGAGGTTGCCCCGCTTGCCTTCATGCGGGGCCGTACCCTGTCCAATGCGTTTGTCATTCTGGATGAAGCGCAAAATACCAGTCCCATGCAGATGAAGATGTTCCTGACCCGCTTTGGTGAAAATTGCCGCATGGTGATTTGTGGTGACCCGTCACAGGTGGATTTGCCCGATGGCAGCATGTCCGGGTTGCGCCATGCACAGAATATCCTGAAAGATATTGATGATATTTCCTTTATTCATTTTACGGCGGATGACGTGGTTCGCCATCCTCTGGTGGGAAAAATCGTTCGGGCATTTGACAAGGCGGAGAGATGACCTCAGAGCCGAGACCGAATAATATTGATCTTGATATTTCTCTGGAGAGCCCGATTTGGGCCGATAACTTCCCTGAATATGCCGCCCGTATCGACGATTGTTTCGATCAGATCATATGGCAGGTTCCCGAAGCGCGGAATTTTCATAAATTCTTACATCTTGAGCTGAGCATTCTGCTGACCGATGATGATAATATGCGGAACTTGAACCGGGATTATCGGGAAAAGGACAAGGCAACAAATGTGCTGTCTTTTCCGTCTTTGTCAGAACAGGAAATGGTAAAATTTTTGGTCGATGGCCGCGAAATTCCGGCGTTTCCAGTGGCGTTGGGGGATATTACTTTTGCTTATGAAACCATAAAAAACGAAGCAGCGGCACAAGGAAAAAGCTTTTCAGATCATTTCTGTCATTTGTGCTTGCACGGTATGCTGCATCTTCTTGGCTATGATCATCTGGAAGACGATCAGGCCGAGGTAATGGAAGCGCTGGAAAAGAAGCTATTGTCAAAACTATCTATTGACGATCCCTATCAGGACTGAGACAATCTCAGGTAAATTTAATATGGTCACAAGGTCATGAATATAGAACAGAATTCCACTGAAGATAATGGAGAACCTCCGTCGCGAGACTCAAAGGGGCCATTACAATGGCTCAGGAGTCTTTTTGGGGGAGAGAATACAGGCCGTACACTTAAGGATGGTTTGGAAGAGGTTATCAGCGAGTTGGTGGATGAGGAATCTTCTTTCGGAGAAGAAGAGCGGTCAATCATCAAAAATACGCTTACCTTCAGAAATAAACGTGTCGACGATATCATGGTTCCCAGAACCGATATTGTCGCGGTTGAGGCATCATCAAGTTTTCAACAGGTCATGGATGTTTTTGTTGCAGGGACGACCTCACGGCTTCCGGTTTACCGTGATACGCTGGATGAGGTGATCGCCATGGTGCATATTAAGGATGCTTTCCGCGAAATTGTCACGGGTCAGGACAGCGACAAGGAAAAAAGCCTGGCGTCCATTCAACGGCCTTTATTATTTGTACCGCCTTCCATGAAGCTGTTTGACTTATTGACCAAGATGCAGTCGACCCATATTCATATGGCGCTGGTGGTCGATGAATATGGTGGCACGGATGGCTTGCTGACCATTGAGGATCTGGTGGAGCAAATTGTCGGTGATATTGAGGACGAGCATGATGAGGCGGAAGAGGAACTGTTACGGGAATTGCCCGGCGGCGACCTTATGGCGGATGCCCGTCTGGAGATAGAAGATCTGGAGAGTTTGCTCGGGCTTGATCTATTGCCTGATGATCAGGATGATGATGTGGATACCTTGGGCGGCCTGCTCTTTACCCTTGCGGGATATATACCGGAGGTTGGTGAGACAATCGAAGACAAAAATGGATTGCGGTATAAAATTATAGAAGGTGATGCGCGCAGCATCAAAACGGTTTTGATTGAACGAGGGGCATTGCCGGGGAGCGTTCGGGATAATAATCAGACCCTGACATCATAAATATGGCAGAGGCGGCATATATATACAGACATATAGATAAGAGCATGGCGTGGCTGTATCGGTCGTCGGCCTTGCAGCGCATAGGATTGTTGTTTTCGGCCGGGGTTGGGACGGGGCTTTCATTCGCACCCTTTTATCTGTTGCCACTGTTGGCCATAAGCTATCCTCTGCTCTTACTGGTTGTGTTCAAAAGCAAACGGTATTTGGAAGCGTTTTCTTATGGCTGGTGGTTCGGTTTTGGACAATTCTTTTTCGGGCTGATATGGATTGCCGAGGCATTTGAGGTGGATGATCGCTATTCGGGTGTCGTGGGATATCTGGCGGTGGGCAGCCTTGCTGCCGGGTTGGCGATATTCTCCGCCATAGTAACCGGGGGGCTCTGGCAGTTATTTAAACATAAAGACACGGAAAGATATTGCCTGTCCAGAGCCTTTGCTTTCGTGGCGTTGTGGGGGCTTTCGGAATGGGTGCGCGGACATATATTCACAGGATTCCCGTGGAATCTTGTGGGCTATGCTTGGGGTTTTTCGGATGTCATGTTGCAGACGGTGGCCCTGTGGGGCATCTATGGTCTGGGGCTTTTTACCTTGTTTTTGGCGGCGGTTCCCTATGTGCTGATACAAAATATCAGGCAGGGTAAGTCCATACGCGCTGTTATGGTCGGGAGCCTTTTTGTGCTGGCTGCTATGGGGATTTACGGCACGGTTCAATTGTCCGTGCCGACGGAATTTCGGGATGATGTAACACTCAGAGTTGTTCAGGCCAATATTAGTCAGCAGGATAAATGGAACCCGGTGAAGAAGGCTGAAAATTTCCTCAAATATCTACGTATGAGCAAAAGCCCGCCACAAGTCGGGGTAACCCATGTGATCTGG
>JAESRB010000289.1 GCA_016764855.1 Emcibacter sp. | reverse complement strand
TCATCTGGATTGATCAGATATCGTTTATGAAAGCTCTGAGCGGCGCTGTTACCTGTAGTGTTGCTGGTGCCGTGGGTGTCGGTGATGCTTCGCCCTGATGTTGTTGAATGACCGCTTGAGATGCTACCGGACCCGCTGAATTGCATGCCGCCCTTGGCATCGCCACCAGTGGACCAACCACTTGTGCCGCTAGTGCCTGAGTTATTGCTAACACTGTGACTTGATCCGCGCGCATAGCTGCTGGAACCCCCTTGCGACTGGCTGGTGTTGTGAGCAGTTTTGATGATTTCCGTTTCACCTGCTAATTTACTTACCATTTCACGGGTAAAGTGGTCATGGTTGCAGAAGAACATCTTGATGTTGGCATTGGCCACAAATGTTTCATAGTTGTCTTTATAGACATCTTTAAGCTGGGCTAATGTTTGGACAATGAATGCCATCTGGACACCTGCGCCAGCAATTTGGGCCGCTGCATTTTCGATCACCTTCATACGACGAAGAGAGGCGAATTCGTCCAATACCATCAATATTGAGTGGCCACTACATGGCTGACCTTTAACACGCTCCATTTCTGCCAAGATCAATGTCGTTATCATGCGGAGCCATCTAAAATGCGTTTCCGCATAACGTTGTGGCAAACACACATATAGACTGACACCTTTCGGGTCGGTTTTAAGTTCGGACAATTTGAAACTGGATTTGGAAACGCATGTGCGCATCTGTTTGCTGGCCAAGAAGTTGAGATTGGTCATTGCCACTTGTGCCGCACCAGCCATGGTCCGGCCAGACTGATCTTGCAACATCATAAGACGCAGGCCCTGTTTGGCAACTTCGCCATCATAGGCTTTGTTCTTGCTCATGGCCCGAAACATCAAATGATAAGCAGATGGTGCTTTGCCATTGGGGTCATTGGCGGCAATGATGGCACGCAGCTTATGATAGCCGGTATGGAACAAATCACGCACAGTACAAAGATTGCGCTGATCATCATCAAAGTCCTTGCTTGAGGCGACATGCAGCGAGATGGCAGCAATTATGTCTTTAGCGCTGTCATCCCAAAAACTCTCATTGTTGTTTTCTGAAACCACCAACGCATCGGCGATACGCGCCGCGCAATCGACGGCCTCATTTTTGTTATCGCGCAAAAGATCAAGCGGATTGAAACATCCGCGCAAATCGTCGAATGGGTCGTGTTCGGTACGCACTTCACCCATCGGATCAAGCAACACAACTTTGTGCTTTTTTCCGTAGCAATAGTTGGAACCGTTTGCGCGTTCTCTTGCCGTAACAATCGCGTTCTCACCCTTTGGATCAATCACTACAATCGACCCTTGCGCAAGTATGATGTTGGGAATGATCAAGCTGGTGCCTTTGCCTGATCGTGTACCGGCACAAGCCAAGATATGGCTGTCGTTTTTGACCCCAACTGGATCGCCGTCTAAAGTTTTACCGAGAAACAAGTCGCCATGCTCAAAGGCTGGCCGCACGCCTTTTGGGAACTCAAACCATTTGGCGGTGCCTAGCGTGATCGGCATCAATTTTGTGGTGTCACAACGGCGTTTCGTATTCGGTAGATTTCTATCTCGAATAGTGATTGTGCCTGGCATTTTTTACTCCTTTACCGACCTGCTTTGCCGTTCCGATTTTCCTAAGGGCTTAAATCGAAGCCGCGGTCACGGTTTCGTTGTCGCGCTTGATCCGGTTGTCTGTTCTGTTCTCTGGTAATGTTCAACACATCAGCTATGCGAGCGGTCAGCCGTTTACGTTCACTGATTTGGTTTTGTTTCATGACGGCAATGCGTTTTTGTAAGCCGCGTCTTTCCTTGTGTTGAATAAAGAACAACGCCTCGCGTTGGCCTTGGTCACGCTTCAAGCACGTAGCCGTTTCAATTGTATTGAGTTTTTTCGCTTCTCGGCGGCGTCCAAACAGCAGATCGACAACGCCCATCAGACCAGAGCGGTATCGTGCGGCGCGCTGATGAGTTTCTTTTTTGAAACGCCGCTTTTGTGTGTGTTTTTGCTTGGCACGATCAATCCGCTGACGCGCAACCATAATCTTGCGCTCAACTTGGAATGGTTCGAGCGCCTCGCGGTACTGCGCGCGCATGTCGGCCATGTAATCACGCATCTTCTGCGAGAGATTTTGCCGGATCATTTTTCTCGTTTGATCCACGCTCAGCAGATTGTCCGGTTCACCAAACTTGGCGCGCAGTTCCTTTGTCTTCACGCCTGCCCAACGAGCCGCAGAATAAACTTTGCCATGGAGATCAATGGCAACCATGCCTCTGCGATCACCTTTGGCGAGGTAATAACCGCTATCTTCAAGCGCGGCCTTGAATGCGCGCGCGCTGTCAGACTGTGTGAAAGCCTGATTGAAGACCTGCTTGATCTCGCGCGGGTCCTCAATGCCTATGCGGCGTGCGGCCTGAAACTCCGCAAGAGTATAGTTCAGAGGATTTTTCCATCCGGCTTCACGATGGCCGCGCGGCAAGTCCCAACTGTTTTCGAGATAAAGCTCTTTGGAAAGATTGGCGAGTTTGTTCTTGAAGTGCGGTAAATTGATCGCTGTCATGGTTTTGTGATCAATCCGTGACCACACAACATGCGCATGGCGTCTGCCTTCTTTTTCGTGAAAGACTATGGCGCGCGGTTGACCGTCCAAACCGAGTTTTTCTTCTGCGCGCTCAATTGCATCTAGAAACGTATCAGCCGATACAACGGCATCTGCCGGTGGATTGAAACTCAGTGAAAACAGGAATTGCTTGCACCGTGTCGTTTTGGAAATAGCATGTGCTTCACCAAAAGCGCCTTCTAGGGTCTCAGAAATAAAGCCTCTAATCTGTTCGATATAAACATGATCATTGTCGCGTTTATTACCGAGATGCAGGGCAAGTTGTTGCCCGTTGCCGCGTTGAGAACCCTTGAGAATCATGTGTAATCCCCCGAAACACGAATGCCGTTGGCCCGCTGCCTCCGCCACTTTTTTACCGCATTATCAAATGCACGAAAGGCATCCTCATCAGACATCTTTGTCTGCTTGCCCAGCGCATGCATTAGAGCGGTGCGTATCTGGTCAATATCGGCGCAAGCTTTTAAGACAGCCCGAGTAACTGGCTCGTTCATATCAAAACCGCCGCTCTCCGCAGCATTGGCAAGAACTGCTAGATTGGCTGCAATCTGGTTCTGCCCCAGCCACGCCAAAAGCTTGGCAATCTCAGCCTGATCAATTTTTACGCCTCCGGCTTTCCGTCGATAGGAATTTGCATCTTTTGGAAATAATATGATTTTGATGTATGTCGATAACGGCAGGCGGCCCGCGCGCTGCG
>JAESRB010000288.1 GCA_016764855.1 Emcibacter sp. | reverse complement strand
ATGATGGATGCGTTTAATCGATTCGGCGTGACGGCAGTAATTAACCGCCTATTTGCCCCAATCATGCGCCTGTCCGGGCTTGATCGCTCGGTCACATCAATAACTACCGCCGGAATATTGCTCGGTCTGGCCTACGGTGGTGGGCTGATCATTGCACAAGGCAATGATCCTAATATAACACGCAAGGCCAAATATTATGCTTTGTGCTGGTTGTCACTTTGCCACGGGTTGATTGAAGACTTGGCGCTCATGGTCGCAATAGGTGGTGATTTTTGGGTGCTATTTGCCGGACGCATCGCGCTGACGCTTGTCTTGGTTCGAGCGCTCATGCTCTGGCATCGCCTGCGTTCAAAAGTGTATCTCGCGCCTACATGAAAGCGTCCACCCGTGGCTGCGCAGAAACAGATAAAGGGGTTTGAAGCAGCTGATAGCAATTATCATACCATTGTTGATTTGGATGTCCGCTAATTGGAATACTTGGCATTGGGCTCGAACTGAGTAAATTCCTGCTTCCTCCCAAAATTTGTTATCCATCTTCTATTAGTAATGATAAATACCAGTTATAGTGACCAACGAAGCATTAAGGAAAAGTTCTGCATCAACTTATGAATTCAATGTGAATTCTAGCTACAATAATGTAGCTGCCAGAAATCAGCTTTCGTATTGACAGTAAACTGGAAACTTCGTACCAAAAAATTAATGGTTCCGTTGAATCAAATTGAAACAACGGATTAAAAGGGAACACGGTGTGACGTACCCATCAGGGATCGAATCCGTGGCTGCCCCCGCAACTGTAGGCGGTGAGTCTTCGTTCAAAATGCCACTGATCCAATTAGGGTTGGGAAGGCGGACGTAAGACATCGATCCGTAAGCCAGGAGATCTGCCATTAAATTTCACTCTAACCGGACGGGGTCCTTCCGGAGAATGCAATGGCAAATATGATATCATATGTCGGTAACCCGAGCATGGCTGTTCTTTTCCTGACTTTGTCTGATGGCAGGGCAGGTCGTGCAGGCGTATATTTCGAGCAGTAACTACTCTCAGATCATTCCTTCAGTCTTAGGCACACATTGCAAAACGCGATGTGCTTTCGCATGCGGTTTGATCAGATGTCTTCGCACCGCGACCAGTTTTGTCATCAGTCATATCTCATCCAATCAACCTAAACCAAAGGAATAATGATATGAAACAATCACTTTCAGCCATCATCGGTTTGGCTTCTGCGACAATACTTGTTGTTGCGGGCAGCGCCTATGCCGATAATTCGTCCTATCCCATGACTATTGAGAATTGCGGGAAGACAATTACCTTCGATGCGGCTCCCGCCCGTGCCGTGACCATTGGTCAGTCTGTGACCGAGATATTATATTCCCTCGGCCTCGGCGAAAAAGTCGTTGGTACTTCTGTCTGGTTCAGCGAAGTTTTGCCGCAATATGCAGAGCTTAATGCCGGGATCAAGCGACTGTCCGATAACGACCCAAGCTTTGAAAGCGTTGTTGCCACAAAGCCGGGAATTATCGGCGTCTCCTACGAATGGCATGTGGGGCCGAAGGGGCTTGTTGCGACCCGTGAGCAGTTCCACGATGTGGGTATTCCAACCTATATTCTGCCGACTGATTGCGTGAAGGATAATACGGTGGGCGGCGATGGCACACGGTTGCAGATGTTCAATACGGATGCATTGCAACAAGCGGTTCTTGAACTGGCCAATATCCTTAACGTTCCGGATGCCGGTAAGAAACTGGTCATGGAACTAACGGCCCGTGAGACTGCCGCCATCGAAAAAGTTAAAACCGTATAGGTCAAAGACGTATCGGCGGTGTTCTGGTTTTCTTCAGCCGAGAAGGATATCGATCCTTACGTGGCAGGACGCAAGGGCGTTCCCGGTTGGATGATGGAAAAACTCGGCATCCGCAATGTGGTGGAAAGCGATGAGGAATGGCCGACCGTTGGTTGGGAAACCATCGCTAAAGCCAATCCCGACATCATTGTAATTGCTAAAATGACCCGCCGTCGTTTTCCCGCCGATAACGTGGAAAAGAAGCTTGAATTCCTGAAATCTGATCCGGTCGCCAAGGAAATGGATGCGGTGAAAGAAGGGCGCATCATCATCATGGATGCCCATTCCATGGACCCCTCCATCCGTAACACTGCGGCGCTGGAATTGTTGGTGGATGAACTTCAAAAACTAAAATCGGCGGAGTAGTCCACCCATGGCAAGACACCTGCTTGACCGCCGCATAGTCCGCCTGCCGGTTGTGGCTTTGGGGATATCACTCCTCGTCATCGCGCTCCTTGTGGGGGCGTCGATTGGCGAGACAAATATTCCTTTTGCGACGGTCGTTCAGGTGCTTGCGATCAAAATGTTTGGTGCTGATTATCCAATCGACGCCATCGATCAGGGCATCATCTGGAACTATCGCTTCAGTAGAGCGATTGTTGCGGCTTCCTGTGGTGCGGGGCTGGGAATTTCCGGCCTCGTACTCCAGACGCTGTTGCGGAATATTTTGGCTGATCCATATATTCTCGGTATTTCCGCCGGTGCCTCCACCGGTGCGGTGGCTATTGCTGTCGCGGGCGTTGGCGGCGGGGCCATATCACTTTCAGCGGGGGCGTTTGTCGGAGCGCTAGTGGCTTTCGTACTTGTTGTCGGTCTGTCGCGTGCTGCCGGAGGCTTTGCCAGTAATGCCAGTGGCCAGATCATATTGGCTGGAGTTGCCGGTTCTCAGCTTTTTAATGCGCTGACATCTTTTATCATCGCACGCTCGGCCAACGCCGAACAGGCGCGCGGTATCATGTTCTGGCTGCTCGGCAATTTATCAGGTGTACGCTGGCCGGATGTTTGGTTGGCAACTCCTGTTGCATTTGTCGTTTTCATAATCATTGTTTTTCATGCCCGTGCGCTTGACGCTTTTGCCTTCGGAGCAGACGCTGCATCCTCTCTTGGTATTTCAGTGCGTCGCACGCAAATTATCCTGATCGGGGCCGCGGCTTTGGTCACGGCCATCATGGTCAGCATCGTCGGCGCAATTGGCTTTGTCGGTCTTGTTGTGCCCCATGCGGCGCGTTATCTGGTTGGCCCACGCCACGGTCGTTTGACACCGGCAACCGCCCTTATCGGGGCCATATTTTTGATCCTTGCCGACATCGTTTCGCGAATTGTAATTCCGGGGCAAGTGATGCCGATTGGCGTGGTGACCGCGCTTGTGGGTTCCCCCGCATTTGCCATGATACTCGTGCGCGGATCGAGGGGTGCAAAATGAGCCTTGCAGCCAACAATTTGACATGGTGCGCAGGTCGCACAACCATCATTGAGGACATCACTTTTGAAGTTAGGAAAGGCGAGATTTTCGGTTTGGTCGGACCGAACGGTTCAGGAAAATCAACGCTTCTTCTCCTGCTTGCCGGGCTTCGCAAACCCACCAGAGGCAAAGTCACATTCAACGGGGTCAATCTGGCTCACATAAACCGGCGCGAAACGGCACAACAAATAGCACTCGTCGCACAGCAACTTGATACCACTGATCGCCTTAGCGTGCGCGAAACCGTTGAACTAGGACGCACGCCTTGGCTTGGTCCAATAACGCCATTCGGTGAAGCAGATCGAAAAATCGTCGAAGATGCGCTCGTCGAAACGGGCGTTGCACATCTGGCTGAACGACAATGGCAAACGCTTTCGGGCGGCGAAAGACAGCGGGCCCATATCGCCCGCGCGCTTGCCCAAAAGGCTGATTACCTCATTCTCGATGAACCAACCAATCACCTCGATATCCATCACCAATTGGCGATCCTCGCGCTGATCAAACGGTTGCCGATAACGGTTATCCTCGCGCTCCATGATTTAAATCAGGCAATGGGCTGCGATCGCATCGGCATCATGGAAGGAGGGCGGCTCGAAATTGTAGGGTCGCCGGAAGATACCCTGACCGCCGAGCGTATAAACCGCATCTTCGAAGTTATGGCTCATCCAATCATCGATCCCGTCGATGGAAAAACCATTCTTAAATTTGCACTTCCCGAAGAAAAAAAGCCAACGGAGCTGAAATGAAAGCTATTTTAATTTTGGCGCTGCCCCTGACAACCAGCCTCGCACATGCCGATACTTATGAAGTAAAAATGCTCAACCGAGGTGAGAAAGGTACATGGTCTATGCTGTGACTTCGAAAGACTTGCAAACTTTGCCCTCTGGCGTTCTGTATGTGTGAAATCCGATGGCATTATAGTAAGAAAGTCCATCAGAATTAGTCGCTCCGATAGTGGCATCAATCTTT
>JAESRB010000287.1 GCA_016764855.1 Emcibacter sp. | reverse complement strand
TTTATTGAAAAGTATAAATATTTTTTATAAATATTTTTTAAGATATTGACCTGTATAGCTTTCTTTGCACTCTATTATTTTCTCTGGCGGTCCTTCTGCCAGAATAAAACCACCTCCGTCCCCGCCTTCGGGGCCAAGGTCAATGATCCAGTCGCAGGTTTTAATGACTTCCAGGTTATGTTCGATGATGACGATCGTATTACCCTGGTCCACTAAAGTATGAAGAACTTCCAGTAATTTTTTAATATCCTCAAAATGCAAACCTGTAGTTGGTTCATCAAGAATATAGAGCGTGCGTCCAGTTGACCTTTTAGAAAGTTCTTTGCTCAACTTGACACGCTGGGCTTCTCCCCCTGAGAGGGTTGTAGCAGCTTGTCCAACCTTGATATAGCCGAGACCGACTTTCTCTAGTGTTATCATTTTGTCGCGGATCGTAGGAACGGCGGCAAAGAACTGGGCAGATTCTTCTACGGTCATATCCAGAATATCGGAAATTGACTTTCCTTTGAATTTAATCTGCAAAGTTTCCCGGTTATACCGTTTTCCTTCGCAGATATCGCATTGCACATAAACATCAGGCAAGAAATGCATTTCGATCTTAATCAAGCCATCGCCCTGACAGGATTCACATCGGCCACCTTTAACATTAAAAGAAAAACGACCAGGTTTATAGCCGCGGGTTTTGGCTTCGGGTAGGCCGGCGAACCAGTCTCTTATGGGGGTAAAGGCTCCGGTATAAGTTGCTGGATTTGACCGCGGTGTTCGGCCAATAGGAGATTGATCAATTTCGACTATTTTATCAATGAATTCCAGCCCTAATATGGCTTCATGTGGAGCAGGGATATTACGGTTATTATTGAGCTTTCGCGCAACGCCCCGATAAAGGGTATCTACAGTCAGCGTGGACTTTCCACTGCCGGAAACCCCGGTAATACACGTCATGGTTCCCAAGGGAATGGCAGCTGTTATATTATTGAGATTATTACCGGTTGCGCCCTGAATTATGATTTCTTTGCGTTTGTTACCTGCCATATGGCCTTTACGCCGTGTGGCAGGTACTTCTATAGATTTTTTGCCTGACAAATATTGTCCTGTCAGACTGTTTTCATTGTCCAGAATGTCCTGCAAGGTTCCTTGGGCAACGATCTCTCCCCCATGTTCACCAGCACCGGGCCCCATATCAATTACGTGGTCAGCCTGTCGAATGGCATCTTCGTCATGCTCAACCATCAAAACAGTATTACCCATATCGCGAAGATTAAATAAAGTCTCCAATAGGCGGGCATTGTCACGCTGGTGTAGTCCGATTGAGGGCTCATCAAGAACATACAGTACGCCAGTTAAGCCAGAACCAATTTGAGAGGCAAGTCTGATGCGTTGAGATTCTCCCCCGGACAGGCTGCCGGATTTTCGAGACAGGCTGAGGTAATTCAGGCCGACGTTATTTAAAAAACCGAGACGTTCTGTGATTTCCTTTAACACCCGGAGGGCAATTTCCTGATGTTTATCACTGAGTTTATCGGGTAATTGTTGAAACCATGTAAAAGCATCGGCAATGGAGAGCTCGGTAATATGACTGATATGTTTGTCATCTATTTTAACAACCAAGGCTTCTTTTTTTAAGCGATACCCATCACATTCTTCACATTCGGAGGCACTCTGGTATTTGCCCAGCTCCTCCCGCATCATATTGCTTTCGGTTTCCCGCCAACGGCGATTAATATTGCCGATGATGCCTTCAAACGGTTTCTCGACCTTATATTCCTTGCGATCATCACTATAAATCATTTCGATGACTTCATTGCCGCTACCGTAAAGAATAACATCTTGTACTTTTGGGTCGAGTTTTTCCCATGGGTAATTGGTTTTGAACTTATAATGCTTAGCGAGACTTTTTAAGGTTTGAGAATAATAGGGTGCATTGGACTTTGACCAAGGAGCAAGCGCACCATCATTTAGACTTTTCTTCTTATCCGGGACTACTAGGTCTGGATCAAAATAAAGTTTTTTACCTAAACCATCACAAGCAGGACAGGCCCCGAAAGGATTGTTGAAAGAAAAAAGTCGGGGCTCGATTTCCTCGATCGTGAAACCGGATACTGGGCAAGCAAATTTAGAAGAGAAAAGAATGCGTTCCCCGGCCTTGTCCCCACTGGCATATTCGACAAAGGTCAATCCGTCGGCAAGGTTAAGCGCGGTTTCTATGCTGTCGGCAAGGCGGGTTTCTAAATCTGGCCTAATCACTAAACGATCAACGACAACCTCGATATCATGTTTGATTTTTTTATCAAGGGCGGGGATGTCGGCTATTTCATAAAATGTACCGTCAATCTTTACGCGCTGAAAACCGTCCCTCTGTAATTGGGCAAATTCCTTGCGATAATCTCCCTTTCTTCCGCGTACGATCGGGGCCAGAAGATACAGGCGTGTCCCATCATCAAGGCTCATCACCCGATCAACCATCTGGCTGACGGTTTGGCTTTCAATGGGGAGGCCGGTTGCTGGTGAATAGGGGATTCCAATGCGGGCATAAAGTAGACGCATATAGTCGTAGATTTCTGTTACAGTTCCGACGGTAGAACGGGGGTTTTTAGAAGTAGTTTTTTGTTCTATTGATATTGCTGGAGAGAGGCCTTCGATATGGTCGCAGTCTGGTTTTTGCATCATCTCCAGAAATTGCCGGGCATAAGCGGACAAGCTTTCAACATAGCGACGCTGACCCTCAGCATAGATAGTGTCAAAGGCAAGCGATGACTTGCCAGACCCGCTCAGGCCCGTGATGACCACAAGCTTGTCGCGGGGAATTTCCACGTTGATATTTTTCAGGTTATGTTCTCTAGCGCCCTGAATAGAGATCTTGGTCAACATTTTATTTCTGTGCCTTTAACTTGCAATATATTAGCAATTTGAAGTTTTTTGCCAATAAGTCAAGTTCTTATTTTGTTCTCATTGAAATTTGTGATACTAGTCGTTATGGTGTGGGCAAGTTAACCAATCAACGATAGGAAATAAATATGGCGGGTAGTGTCAATAAAGTAATACTTGTGGGGAATCTTGGGCGGGACCCGGAAGTGCGTCATACTCAGGACGGCAAGCCAGTGGTGACGCTTAACCTTGCGACTTCTGAAACTTGGAAAGATCGCAGTTCGGGCGAAAGAAAAGAGAGAACTGAATGGCATCGTGTGGTGATTTTCAATGAAAATCTATGTCGTGTTGCGGAACAATATTTGCGTAAGGGATCAACAATTTATATTGAAGGAGCTTTGCAAACTCGCAAATGGAAAGATCAGGCTGGTGTCGAGAAATATACGACTGAGGTTGTTTTGCAAAGGTTCCGTGGGGAATTGACTATGTTGGGTGGCCGTGCCGATGGTGGTGGTTCATCCGGTGGCGGGGATTATGGTGGGCCATCCTCTGGTGGTGATTCTAGTGATTCTGGAGCTTCCGGCGGATCATTCGGCGGCGGATCATCGGATCTTGATGATGAGATTCC